>NZ_JBEYCQ010000006.1:134115-302301 GCF_040632905.1 Streptomyces sp. NPDC016469 | reverse complement strand
CCCAGTGCGGCGGTGGTCAGGGCCGAAGGAGGCCAGGCAGGCGTCGTGGGCGGCTTCGGCCCGGGCGCGGGCTTCGGTGACGCGGCCCAGGCCCAGCAGGGCGGTACCGGTGACCAGGTCGACGGCGCCCGCCTCCGGGCCGCGCTGCGCCTCGGGCAGGGCGCGGTGCAGCTCGTCGGCGTTCGCGGCTTCGGCGAGCGCTTCCTCGTGGCGTGCCTGGCCGTTGAGGCTGCGGGCCACGCCGAGCTGGAGCACGAGGCGGATCCGGTGCGGCTCGCGCAGCTCCGCCAGCGCTTCACGGGCCAGGGCCTCGGCCTTCACGTGGTGCCCCTGGGCGTTGAGAGCGAAGACGACGCCGTTGGTGGCCGCGCCCGCCACGTTCCGCGCCTCCGGGTGCGTGGCCTCTGCCGCCGCGCGGACCACGGCCTCGCTCTCTGCCACGCATTCCGTGAACCGGCCCAGCGAGGCCAGCTGCTGGGCGCGGTCGGAACGCAGCTTCAGGGTCTGCCAGTGGCCGGCGCCGAAGAGCTTGCGGGAGACCGACAACGCCTCGTCGAACGCGGCCACGGCCTCGGTGTGACGGCCCTGGGCGCCGGTCGAGACGGCGGCCACGGTCAGCGCCACCAGGAGTTCCTCCCGGTCGCGGGGCCGTGACCGGGCCACGGCGCGCGCCTCGGCCTCGGCCTCGGCGTAGCGCCCGGCCTGGTACAGCTCGGCGGCGCGGACGGCGGGAGACCGCTTCGTACGTCCGGCGCGCATTCCGAAGAATTTCATGCCCGGAGCATAGGGAGGGGGCGGGCCAGGTCCGGCGGGGGGTGGGCGCTCCCCCTCAGGCGGCCAGCAGGGGGACCAGGCAGCGGCGGGCGAAGTCGCGGACCTGGGTGTCGTCGTCCAGTTCGAAGCAGCTGACCGGGTTGAGGAGGAAGGAGACGGTGATCCGCACCATGAGCTCGGCGACGGGGGTCGGGTCGGTCTCCGGACCGCCCTCCAGCCGCCGCACCTCGCGCAGCCGGCCCGCCAGGTAGCCCCGGATCGCGAGGAAGGCGGGGCCGCTCCCCACGGTCAGGAAAGGCAGCATCGTCTCGGGCTCCAGGCGCAGCAGCCCGCCGATGAGCGGGTGTTCGCGAATGTGCCGCAGCACGGCGGCGAAGCCCTCCACCAGCCGGTCCTCGGGGGTGGGCAGCGCGGCGACGGCCTCGTCCACCTCCTCCACGAACCTGCGGTACTCGCGCAGCAGACAGGCGGACACCAGGCTGTCCTTGTTGCCGATCCTCCGGTACACGGTCACCCGCGAGACACCGGCGCGCTTGGCGACGTCGTCCACGGTGGAGCGGCGCAGCCCGAAGGTCATGAACTGCTCGCGCGCCGCGTCGAGGATCTGCTCCCCCAGCGCGTCGGCGGGCGCACCGGGCCCTCCGGTCTCCGGAACGGGGGGCGCCCCGCCGGTACCGCGTGCCGTCATGGGCCCTCCCGTTCCTCCGGATCGCCCCACGATAGGAGCCGGAACAGAGTGACATGTTCCGTACCCCCGTACCAGCGCGGCGGGGCGCCCACCGGCCCGCGGTGGGCGCCCCGCCGTTCCGGTGGCGGCTAGTCGCAGCTTCCCGCGAAGGAGCCGCGCGTCACGACGTCGGTGGACGCGGCGCTCGTGTCCAGCCAGGCGACGCGCTGCCCGGTGCCGAGCGACGGCGCCAGCTGGGCGCCGGAGGAGCAGGAGACCCGGCGGAAGTTGTCGGAGCCGGCGAGGAGGTCGGCGGTCGTGGAGACGTAGACCTTGCCCGGACCGGTCCAGGAACCGAGGGCGCCCCACATGTCGTAGGTCGAATACGCGAAGTAGTCGTCGTTGACCGAGAACTGCGCCATGGCGGTGCTCTTCGGGTACGCCGGCTTGACCGCGGCGGACAGGTCGTCGAGCGGGGCGGACCGGAAGCTGGTGCTCGGGATCAGGAAGCCGCCCGTCTCCCGCCAGAAGACGCGGTCGGACGTGAACTGGATGTCGGAGACGTAGTTGAAGAGCCAGCCCGGGATGCGCAGGTTCTGCGTGGTGCCCTTGGCCACGTCGTACAGGTACAGGGTGTCGCCGTCACCGCCCGCCCAGGCAACATGGCCGTTCTTCATCGCGAGCCGGGCGGCGCGGGTACCGGACTCGGGTGTCAGGTTGACCGTGCGGCCGCCGGCCGTGCGGAGCATGACGTCCTGCTCGCCGTCGGCGGTGGTACTGATGTAGGCGAGCGCTCCGTTGTCGGTCACCGGCTCGGTCTCGTCCGCGTCGGGGCGGTCGACCAGCTTCTTGATCGCGCCCTGGCCCTTGGCGCCGGTCCCGTAGATGCCGATGGAGTCGGCGGTGATGCGGGTGAAGGCGATGCGGTCGTCGTCCAGCGAGGGGTCGAGCAGGTAGGCGTCCTTCTGGGCCAGTTCACGCACCGGCTTCTTGTCGAAGCGGCCCACGGTGATGCCGAAGGCGGCACTGCCCCGGTCCCAGGCGATGGCGTCGCCGTGGCTGATCGCGTAGACGTTGCCGTTGATCTGGGCGGCCTGCTCGTCGACCCCGCTGTAGACCTCGTACGCGGGCAGGACGCCGGCGCCGATGGTGGTCCCGTCCTGAGTGCTCCCCTTGTGCTCCCAGTCCTTCTCGATGCCGTGGCCGTCGAACGCCTCTCCGATCGCGGCGAGATCGGCCTTGGAGACGTGCAGGGACCTGGCGGCGAGGGTGACCGCGTTGCGCATGTCGGTGAAGCCGGACAGCGGGGTGAGGTAGTTCTGCGCGGCCCGGTAGACGATCCGGTCGGCGAGCTTGCTGTCGATGTCCTTGCGCATGTCCCACAGCGCGCCGCCGACGATGGTCGAGTTGTAGTGCACCCCGCCGTTGTCGATGTCGAGCGTGATGGGCAGGTAGTCCTTCTGCGCGTCGCGGCCGTCGTTCAGGTCGCGCAGGGCGCACTCCTCCAGCGGCTTGGTGCCGTTGCAGAGGTACTCGCCGATGAGGCCGGAGGCCGGGTCGCTCATCGCGACGCCCTTGTCGGCGGTCTCCATGGCGTTGCCGAAGTAGTCGGATATCGCCTCGTTGAGGGCGCCCGACTGGTTGAGGTAGACGAGCCCGGCGGAGTGCTCGGTGACACCGTGTGTCATCTCGTGCCCGACGACGTCCAGGCCGACGGAGAGCGGGACGCCGTCCATGTGGCCGTAGACCATCTTGGAGCCGTCCCAGAAGGCGTTTGCATAGTCCTTGCCGTTCGCCGAGACGTTGACGACCGAATAGATCGTGCCGCCCTTGCCGTCGACACCGTCCCGGCCGATCCGATCCTTGTAGAACTCGTAGACCTTCGCCGCGTTCAGGTGCGCGTCCACCGCGCCCGACGTGGTGTTGGCGCCGTCGAAACGGTCGCTCGCCGATGTGCCCAGCGTGATGTCGTCGGTGACCGGGCCGCCCGCGACGAGGTTGTAGTCCTTGCGGTGCGCGTCGTACGTACGTATCTGGCCGCCGGTCAGCGGATACATGGCGCGCGTCGAGTCGGCGAGCGAGTACGAGCCGTCCGTCTCCTTGTTGACCTCCAGCTTCGCCTCGCTGCCGTCGACGCGTACGCCCGTCCCCTGTGCGGGGGACGCATCGGCTGCGTCGATGTTGTTGTACGAGAGGGCGATGCCGCCCACCCGGGCGTCGACGTACACCTCCTGGCGCAGGGGGCTGCCGTCGGCCTTGCCACCGGTGACGGTGAAGTGCCAGGCGAGCCTGCCGCCCCGGGCGTCGGGCAGCACGGTCAGACCGTGCGCCTCGGTCCTCGCACCCGTGACGCCGGAAAGGCCGCGGTCGAGGGAGAACATCCGATGCTTCGCGGTGGCTTCGCTCACCGTGGGCGTCGTGGAGACCGTGAGATCGGTGTAGAGCGTGCCGGTGGCGGAGGTCACCTGCTGGCCGCCGCCGGCCGCCTGCGTCTGCACCGCGTACTCGGCGCCGAAGACCGGGACGCCCTCGTGCTTCTGCTGGAAGCGTACGGAGGACTGTTCGCCGTCCTTGGTGGTCCTGACCGTGGCCAGCTCGGAGACCGGGACCTTGTACGTGTCCTCATGAGCCTTCAGGTGGGCCCGGGCCGCCTGGGCCGGGGTGCCCGCCCGGGGGGCCTTGTCCAGGCCCTGGGTCATGGCGGGCGCCACGCCCGCCGGGTCCGCCGGCGGGGCCGTGGCGGTGTCGTCCGCCCAGGCCGGCGCGGCCATCAGCGCCGCGCCGGTGGCGGTGGCGACCACCCCGGCCGCCAGCATCCGCAACGCGCTCGTTCGTCTCACTGGACCTCCCCATCGCACACCTGCGTCCGAGCCGCGGAGGCGGCCCGGACGTTGACATGCCGATCGTTCGCCATGGAGCGCGACGTGAGAAGGGGATGGCTCTGGCGCGAAGGCGCCGTGGCGTAATTGCGCCTCAGGAATGTGGCTGTGCAGGCGAGTTGTCCGATGTTTCGGACAGCCAGCCCGCCCGGGCGGCGTGCCAGCCGAGCTGGAACCGCGTGGCGGCGCCCACCTCGTCCATCAACGTGTGCAGCCGGCGCTGCACGGTCCGGTGGCCCATTCCCAGCTGGCGAGCGATGGCGGCATCGGTGAGACCGACGTGGAGCAGGGCCAGGATCTGCCGGTCGACCGCCGCGACCGGCGACTCGGCGTCCCCGTCCCCGCCGGGCGGGACGAGCCGCCGCCCCCTCTCGAAGTGCGCCTCGAAGAGCGAGACCAGGGCCGTGAGGAGACCGGTCCGGTGGACGACGAGCGCGACCGGCTCGCTCTCCCGGTCCGGATCGAGCGGCAGCAGGGCGATACGGCGGTCCACGATGACGAGCTTGGTCGGCAGCCGGTCCGTGACGGATATGTGCTGCCCCTGGGCGAGGCAGGCGTCCACCAGGTCCGCGGTCGCCGGATGCTCCAGCCACGCCCGCTCGACGACGCTGCGCACGGTGACCCCCCGGCGCATCATCTCGGCGTCCGCCTCCTCGTGGTTGTCCTCGAAGCTGAGCAGTTCGGGCATGTGCCTGGCCGGCACGAAGGTGCACACCTCGCTCCTGGCGTGACGCTGCATGGTCACCAGGCGCCGCCGGATCGCCGCCGGGCCGGACAGCACCTCCACCGGGGCGCCGGCCCCGTACGTCTGCGCGGCCCGGTGCCGTTCGGACAGGTCCCCGACCAGCGACTCGACCCGGTGCAGTGCGGAGCGCCGGGACTCCAGCAGCGGCCCGAGGCCGAGGACGGGCGGGACCGCCCGGTAGCGGACGGGTCCGCCCGGCCCGGACCGGTCGGCGCCTGCGAGCCCGCGCTCGACGAGGGAGTCGAGGGCGCCCTGTACCGGGACCCCGCCCATGTGCCGGGAGAGGGCCTCCGGTTCGCTCTCGGGCCGGTCCACGAGCAGCCGGTAGACCGCGTCCTCGTCCGGGCCCAGCCCGAGCAGGGTCAGCAGCGACGCGTCCGACGGCTCGCCCGGCCGCGTCCCCGGGTGCCGGCCGGCCCCGCCCTGCCCCGTTTCGGCGTCCGCCACTGGACCTCCCCCTGCCCACCGCCCGGTTCGACGGCGGTCAGGCTATCCGCCACGCGACCGTACGCCGGAGAGGGGGCCGTTCAGCGGTAGCGGCGGAAACGCAGCGCCCTGCTCTCAGTCGAAGTCGTACACGGTCACGGACAGCCCCCGGTCCGTCAACCGGGTCGTTATGAGCGGCTCGATCCGGGACCACGTACCGCCCGCGAGGCCGCAGCCGATCCGGGGCATGTGCACCGAGGCACCGAGCTCCAGCGCCCGGTCCGCGACGGCAACGAGCCCCCTGTCGATGGCCTCGTAGCGCACGGGGACGCCCTTGCTGCCCCGGCGCATGCCGCGCTGGCCCACCAGGTTCGCCACCCACACGAACGGAGTGACCTGGACGAACTGCACCGCGCCGAGGCCGAAGTCGTTCCCCGCGCGCTCGCGGTGCCAGCTGCGGTACGCGGCCTCTGGTTCGGGCCAGCGGCGGGAGAGGGCCAGGACGAAGCCCTTGCCCCAGCCGCCGAGGTCGTTGCAGACGTGCACGACGACCTTGACGCCCTTGCCCCGGGGGGCGGTCGCGTCCCCCCGTACGTACGTGATCTCGGACATGCGTTCAGGCTAGGGGGCGACACTGACAGTGACTCGTTGCCACTTTCACATCGGTGGTGAGACAGCAATACTGTTGCACCGAGTGGGGCGCAGCACCGGACACGAGGAGCGGACATGGCGACCGAGGCCGAGGAGCCGAAGCTCACCGTCGACGAGCTGGCGGCTCGCGCCGGGGTGACCGTGCGGACGGTGCGCTTCTACAGCACCCGGGGGCTGCTGCCGCCCCCGGTGATCGGGCCGCGCCGGGTCGGGCACTACGGGCACGACCACCTGTCGCGGCTGGCGCTCATCGAGGAGCTTCAGCACCAGGGCATGACGCTCGCCGCGATCGAACGGTACCTGGAGCAGCTGCCGCCCGATCTGAGCGCCCACGATCTGGCCATCCACCGGGCCCTCGTCGCGTCCTGGGCGCCGGACTCGGCGGAGGACGCCTCGCGGGCGGAGCTGGAGCGGCGGGCCGGGCGGCCGCTCGGCGACCAGGACCTCGACCGGCTGGCCGCGATGGGGGTGCTGGAGCGGTCGGCGCCCGAGGACGGGGTCTTCCGGCTGGACCCGGGGCTGCTGCGGCTCGGCGTGGAACTGCTCGACGTGCCGATCGCGCACGAGACGATCCTCGCCGCCCGTACGGTTCTGATGGAGCACACCCGGTCCGCCGCGCAGGAGCTGACCCGGCTCTTCCGGGACGAGGTGTGGAACCCGTACCGGCAGCGGGAGACGGACCCCGAGCACCTCAGGACGATGAAGTCGCTGTCCGCGCACATGCAGCCGATGGTGCTCCAGGCCCTGGTGACCGCGTTCCAGCGGTCGCTGAAGGAGGAGCTGCGGGCGGCGTTCACCGCCGAGTGAACGCGCGGAGCGCCGTACCGCCGGGAGCGGCGGTACGGCGCTCCGCGCGCCGGGTCAGTCGTGGAAGGTCTCGCCCTTCTCCGCCTTCTCCACCAGCAGCGCGGGCGGCAGGAAGCGGTCACCGTAGCGTTCGGCGAGTTCCCGGGCGCGGGCCACGAAGCCGGGCAGGCCGCCCTCGTAGCCGTTGATGTACTGGAGCACGCCGCCGGTCCACGGCGGGAAGCCGATGCCCATGATGGAGCCGATGTTGGCGTCGGCGACGGTGATCAGGACGTTCTCCTCCAGGCAGCGGACGCTGTCCAGCGCCTCGGAGAAGAGCATGCGCTCCTGCATGTCGGTGAAGGAGATGTCCGTCCGGGCCTTGGTGAAGTGCTCGCGCAGGCCCGGCCACAGACGGGTGCGCCTGCCCGTCTCGTCGTACTCGTAGAAGCCCGCGCCACCGCTGCGGCCGGGGCGGCCGAACTCGTCCACCATCCGGTCGATCACCTCGTCCGCCGGGTGACCGGGCCAGGTGCCGCCCGCCTCCTCGACGGCCTTGCGGGTCTCGTTGCGGATCTTGCGCGGCAGGGTGAGGGTCAGCTCGTCCATCAGGGAGAGCACCTTGGCCGGGTAGCCGGCCTGCGCGGCGGCCTGCTCGACGGAGGCGGGCTCGACGCCCTCGCCGACCATGGCGACGCCCTCGTTGATGAACTGGCCGATGACCCGTGAGGTGAAGAAGCCGCGCGAGTCGTTGACGACGATCGGGGTCTTCCTGATCCGGCGGACCAGGTCGAACGCGCGCGCCAGCGCCTCGTCGCCGGTCTTCTCTCCCTTGATGATCTCGACCAGCGGCATCTTGTCGACCGGCGAGAAGAAGTGCAGCCCGATGAAGTCGACGGGGCGCGAGACGCCTTCGGCGAGCACGGTGATCGGGAGGGTGGAGGTGTTGGAGCAGAGCAGCGCGTCGGGCTCGACGACGTCCTGGATCTCCTGGAACACCTTGTGCTTGAGGGCGGTGTCCTCGAAGACGGCCTCGATGACGGCGTCGCAGCCCGCGAGGTCGGCGACCTCGGCGGTCGGGGTGATCCGGGCCAGCAGCTCGTCGCGCTTCGCCTCGGTCGTACGGCCCCGGGACAGCGCCTTGTCGAGCAGCTTCTCGCTGTACGCCTTGCCCTTGGCGGCGGCCTCGGCGGAGACGTCCTTGAGGACGACGTCGATCCCGGCCTTGGCGCAGGAGTACGCGATGCCCGCGCCCATCATGCCGGCGCCGAGGACGGCGACCTTGCGGACCTGGCGCTCCTCGATGCCCTTGGGGCGGCTGGCGCCCGAGTTGACGGCCTGGAGGTCGAAGAAGAACGCCTGGATCATGTTCTTGGAGACCTGGCCGGTGACCAGCTCGGTGAAGTACCGGGCCTCGATGGTCAGGGCGGTCTCGAAGTCGACCTGGGAGCCCTCGACGGCGGCGGCGAGGATGTTGCGCGGCGCGGGCATGGGCGCGCCCGCGATCTGCTTCTTCAGGTTCGACGGGAAGGCCGGGAGGTTCGCGGCGAACTTCGGGTGCGACGGGGTGCCGCCGGGGATCCTGTAGCCCTTGACGTCCCAGGGCTGCTGGGACTCGGGGTGGGCGTCGATGAAGGCGCGGGCCTTGTCCAGCATCTCCTCGGGCGTGGCGGCGACCTCGTGGACCAGGCCGTTCTCCAGCGCGCGCCGCGGGGTGTACTGGGTGCCCTGGAGGAGGACCTTGAGGAGGGCGTCCGCGATGCCCATGAGGCGTACGGTGCGGGTGACGCCGCCGCCCGCGGGGAGCAGGCCGAGGGTGACCTCGGGGAGGCCGATGCGGGAGCCGGGCGCGTCGAGGGCGATGCGGTGGTGGGCGGCGAGCGCGATCTCGTAACCGCCGCCGAGGGCCGCGCCGTTGATGGCGGCGACGACGGGCTTGCCGAGGGTCTCGATGCGGCGCAGCGAGTTCTTGATGGCGGTGCCGGTGTCGAACGCGAGCTGCGCGCTCGAAGGACCGATCCTGATCATTTCCTTGAGATCGCCGCCGGCGAAGAAGGTCTTCTTGGCGGAGGTGTAGATGATGCCCCGGATGGAGTCCTTCTCGGCCTCGGCGCGGTCGGCGACGGCCGCGATGGAGTCCTTGAACGCCTGGTTCATCGTGTTGGCGGACTGGTTGGGGTCGTCCAGTACGAGGGTGACGACGCCGGTCTCGTCCTGTTCCCAGCGGATGGTCGTGCTCTCGGTCATGGGTGTGTCTTCTCCGTAGGAAAGGGGACGGTCAGAGACGCTCGATGACGGTGGCGATGCCCATGCCGCCGCCCACGCACAGGGTGGCGAGGCCGTAGCGCTTGTCCCGGCGCTCCAGCTCGTCGATGAGGGTGCCGAGGATCATGGCGCCGGTGGCGCCCAGCGGGTGGCCCAGCGCGATGGCGCCGCCGTTGACGTTGACCTTGTCGAGGGAGACGCCCATGTCCCGGACGAAGCGCAGGACGACCCCGGCGAAGGCTTCGTTGATCTCGATGAGGTCGATGTCGTCGATGGTCAGCCCGGCCTTGGCGAGCGCCTTGCGGGTGGCGGGGGCGGGTCCGGTGAGCATGATGGTCGGCTCGGATCCGGAGACGGCGGCGGAGACGATACGGGCGCGCGGGGTGAGTCCGTAGCGCTCGCCGGTCTCCTGGTTGCCGATGGCCACGAGGGAGGCGCCGTCCACGATGCCGGAGGAGTTGCCCGCGTGGTGGACGTGGTCGATCTTCTCGACCCAGTGGTACTTCTGGAGCGCCACCGCGTCGAAGCCGCCCATCTCGCCGATCGTTGCGAAGGAGGGCTTGAGCGCGGCGAGCGAGTCGGCGGTGGTGCCGGGGCGCAGGTGCTCGTCGTGGTCGAGGACGACGAGGCCGTTGCGGTCCTTGACGGGGACGACGGACCGCGCGAAGCGGTTGTCCTTCCACGCCTCGGCGGCCCGCTCCTGGGAGAGCGCGGCGTACTCGTCCACATCGCGGCGGGAGAAGCCCTCGATGGTGGCGATGAGGTCGGCGCCGATGCCCTGCGGGGCGAAGCCGGTCTCGAAGTTGGTCATCGGGTCCATCGCCCAGGCGCCGCCGTCGGAGCCCATCGGCACGCGGGACATCGACTCGACGCCGCCCGCGAGGATCAGGTCCTCCCAGCCCGAACGCACCTTGGCGGCGGCCAGGTTGACGGCTTCGAGGCCCGAGGCGCAGAAGCGGTTCTCCTGGACGCCGGCGACGGTGTCGGGCAGGCCGGCCGCGATGGCGGCGATCCGGGCGATGTCGGAGCCCTGGTCCCCGAGCGGGCTGACCACGCCGAGGACGATGTCGTCCACAGCGGCCGGGTCCAGGCCGGGGAAGCGGTTCCGGATCTCGTGGATCAGGCCGACGACGAGGTCGATGGGCTTGGTGCCGTGCAGGGCGCCGTTGGCCTTGCCGCGGCCGCGCGGGGTGCGGATCGCGTCGTAGACGAATGCTTCGGTACTCAAGACAGCTGCCTTTCGAGGGTGGTGGCGCGAGCGGTGTTCGGGAGGCGGGTCAGGCGAGCAGCGAGCGGCCGATGATCTCCTTCATGATCTCGGTCGTGCCGCCGTAGATGGTCTGGATACGGCCGTCGGTGAACGCCCTGGCCACCGGGTACTCGCTCATGTAGCCGTAGCCGCCATGGAGTTGGAGGCAGCGGTCGGCGACGCGCTTCTGCAGTTCGGTCGCCCACCATTTCGCCATCGAGGCGTGCACCGCGTCGAGGGTGCCGTCGGAGTGGTCCACGATGCACCGGTCGAGGAAGGCCCGGGTGACGGCGCACTCGGTGGCCATCTCCGCGATCTCGAAGCGGACGTGCTGGAGCTTGGCGAGCGGCCGGCCGAACGCCTCGCGCTCCTTGACGTACGCAGTGGTGATCTCCAGGAGGTGTTCGGCGGCGGCGATCCCGGCGACGGCTATGCCCATGCGTTCCTGGGCGAGGTTGGTCATCAGGTGGATGAAGGCGCCGTCGCGCTCGCCGAGCAGGTTCTCCTTGGGGACGCGCACGTCGTTGAAGAACAGCTCGGCGGTGTCCTGGGACTTCTGGCCGATCTTGTCGAGGTTGCGGCCCCGCTCGAAGCCCTCCGCACCGCGCTCGACCACGATCAGCGAGAGGCCCTTGGCGCCGCCCTCCGGGGTGGTCTTCGCGACGACGACCACCAGGTCGGCCAGGATGCCGTTCGAGATGAAGGTCTTGGAACCGTTGAGCAGCCAGTGGTCGCCCTTGTCCTCGGCGGTGGTGCGGATGCCCTGGAGGTCGGAGCCGGCCCCGGGTTCGGTCATGGCGATGGCGGTGATGGTCTCGCCGCTGCAGAAGCCGGGCAGCCAGCGCCGCTTCTGCTCGTCGGTGGCGAGGCCGGTGAGGTACGGGCCGATGATGTCGTTGTGCAGCCCGAGCGCGAGTCCGGGCGTGCCGGCCCGGGTGAACTCCTCGGCCAGGACCGCGCTGTAGCGGAAGTCGGTGGTGCCGCCGCCCCCGTACTCCTCGGGCACCGCGAGGCCGAGGAGGCCCTGCCGGCCGGCGGCGCGCCATGCCTCGCGCGAGACGATGCCGTCCTTCTCCCACCGCTCGTAGTGCGGAAGGACCTCCTTGGCGAGGAAGGTGCGCACGGTCTCGCGGAACGCGTCGTGCTCTTCGGTGAAGATCTGCCGCTGCATCAGGGGGTGGTGTCCTTCCGGGTGGTCCGCAGGCCGGGCACGTCCCAGTCGGCGGCGACGGCTTCGGTGTCCGCACCCGGCAGGGCGGGAGAGGTGCGCACGGACGTGGGCGTGGCCGAGAAGCGGGGCGCGGGCGCGGGCTGGGTGAGTCCGCCGTGGTCCACGAAGGTGGCGCGGGCGGCGAGATGGGGATGGTGCGGGGCCTCGCGGAGCGAGAGGACGGGCGCGACGCAGGCGTCCGACCCGTCGAAGACCTCGGTCCACTCGGCGCGGGTGCGGGTGCGGAAGCGGTCCGCGACGGCGCCGCGCAGCTCGTCCCAGCGGGCCAGGTCGTTCCGGTCCGGGGCGGTGTCCGCGATGCCGAGGAGCCCGACGAAATCGTCGTAGAACCGCTGCTCCAGCGGGCCCACCGCCATGTACTGCCCGTCGGCGGTCTCGTACGAGCCGTAGAACGGGCAGCCGCCGTCCAGCAGGTTGGCGCCGCGCCGGTCCTGCCAGCCGCCGGCCGCGAGCATGCCGTGGATCATCGTGGCGAGGTGGGCGGCGCCGTCCACGATCGCCGCGTCGACCACCTGTCCGGTGCCGCCGGGCGTCCGGGCGTGCTGAAGGGCGGCGAGGATGCCGACGACGAGGTAGAGCGAGCCGCCCGCGTAGTCGCCGACCAGGTTGGCGGGGACGGTGGGCGGCTCGTCCGGCCGGCCGATCATGGAGAGGGTGCCGGTGAGCGCGATGTACGCGATGTCGTGCCCGGCGCGCTCGGCGAGCGGCCCGTGCTGGCCCCAGCCGGTCATCCGGCCGTAGACCAGTTTCGGGTTGCGGGCCAGGCAGGCTTCGGGGCCCACGCCGAGGCGTTCCGCGACGCCGGGCCGGTAGCCCTCGATGAGGACGTCGGCGCGTGCGGCCAGGTCCAGGACGGTGTCCGGGCCGTCCGGGGCCTTGAGGTCCACCAGCACGGAGCGCTTGTTCCGGTTGGTGAGGTCGCGGGCCGGGTCGATGCCGAGTCCGGCGCCGCCGGGGCGGTCGACGCGCACCACGTCGGCGCCCAGATCGGCCAGGAGCATCGCGGCGAACGGGCCGGGGCCGATGCCGGCGAGCTCCACCACCCGCAGGCCGCCGAGCGGGCCGCGCGGGCCGTTTCCTGTTGTCGCCATCGAGCCCCCAGCGGTATGACACAACTGATGTAACATCGATGATGCTAAGAACGCACCGCGCTCCGCACAACCCCCTGGGCCGAGCAAGCGCTTAGTTCTTTTCGCGGATATTCATGGATACTCCCCCATGACCCCCTCCCGCCCGCACACCGCCACGACACCCGCGCTAACCTCTGCTCGCTCCATCCGGCGCCGTCCTCCGTGGAGGCTTTCGTGAACAGGCAGAACGGGCCCGCACGCCCCTATGACGTCATCCTCTTCGGCGCCACCGGCTTCGTGGGCGCGCTCACCGCCGAGTATCTGGCCCGGCACGCCCCCGACGGCTGCCGCTGGGCCCTCGCCGGACGCGACCGCGCCAAGCTGGAGAAGCTGCGCACCCGGCTGACCGCACTCGATCCGCGCTGCGCGGACCTGCCCCTGCTGGAGGCGGACGCGGCCGACGCCGGTTCGCTGCGCGCGCTGGCCGAGTCCGCGCACGTGGTGGCCACGACCGTCGGCCCCTACGTCTGGTACGGGGAACGGCTGGTCGCCGCCTGCGCGGAGGCGGGGACGGACTACACGGACCTGACGGGCGAGCCGGAGTTCGTGGACCGGATGTACGTGGCGCACGACACCCGGGCCCGCGAGACAGGCGCCCGCATCGTGCACGCCTGCGGCTTCGACTCCGTGCCGCACGACCTCGGCGCCTACTTCACGGTCCGGCAGCTGCCCGAGGACGTGCCGCTGCGGATCGACGGCTTCGTCCGCAGCAACGCCGTCTTCTCCGGCGGTACGTTCGCCTCGGCGCTCACCGCGATGGGCCGGGGCGCGCAGACGGCGCGCGCCGCGAAGGAGCGCCGGCTGTACGAACCCCGGCTGGCCGGCCGCCGCGTCCACGCCCCGCTCGGCCGCCCGCGCTTCAGCCCGGAGACCGGCACCTGGGCGCTTCCGCTGCCGACGCTCGACGCGCGGGTCGTCGCCCGCTCGGCGAGGGCGCTGCCCCGCTACGGCCCCGACTTCCGCTACCGCCACTACGCCTCGGTCGAGCACCTGCCCGTGGCGCTCGGCGGCACGGCCGCGCTCGGCCTCCTGCTCGGCGCCGCGCAGCTGCCGGCCGCGCGGGACTGGCTGATGGGCCGTTACGAGCCCGGGGCCGGCCCGGACGCGGAGCGCAGGCGGCGCAGCTGGTTCACCGTGCGGTTCGTCGGCGAGGGCGGCGGGCGGCGGGTGTACACGGAGGTGTCGGGCGGCGATCCGGGGTACGACGAGACGGCGAAGATGCTCGCGGAGTCCGCGCTGTGCCTCGCGCTGGACGAGCTGCCCACCACGTCGGGGCAGGTCACGACGGCTGCCGCGATGAGCGACGCGCTGCTGGAGCGGCTGGTCGCGGCCGGGCTGCGGTTCCGGGTGGCGGCGGTGCGCTGAGCGGGCGCGCCCCTTCAGCCCGTCGCGTCGCGCAGGGCCCTGCGGCACAGGGCGTCCGCCCTGCGCGTCGTCTCCGGCTGCCGGAAGTCCCGGGCCAGCGCGAGGGTGTGCGCGACGGCGTTGTCCAGACCGGTGCGGTGCCCGACCGAGACGTAGACCGGCTTGGTGCCGGCCCGGGTGCGCAGGGCCCGGCCGACCTCCTCCGCCCCGTCCAGCAGCGGCGACTGGTCCCCGCGCTCCGGGCCGGGCGGCTCGTGGGTGAAGGTGAACGGGTTCTTGGCGACGCCGATGACCGGGAGCCCGGTGAGGACGCCGAGGTGGCTGGCGAGCCCGAAGCGGCGGGGGTGGGCCCTGCCGTACCCGTCGCAGACGACGAGCCCGGGGTCGGCGGCCAGGTTCTCCAGGGCGGCCAGGACGGTCGGGATCTCGCGGAAGGCCAGCAGCCCCGGGACGTACGGGAAGCTGACCCGGCCGACCGCGGTCGCCTCCTCCACCACTTCCAGCGTCGCGGCGTCGAGCACGACGGCCGCCGCCGCCACGATGTCGCGCTCGTCGTCGTAGGCGACGTCGACCCCGGTCACCCGGCCGGTCCCCGGCGGCGGGCCCGGCTCGTCCAGGACCACCCGCCCGCGCAGGGCGTCCTGGAGGGCACGGGCCTCGGCGGCGTCGGAGGGCATCTGCAGCGCGTTCATGGTGGACCCACCCTAGGTGCTGCCTCCAACACCCCCGCCGCTAGCCTGAGATCATGTTCGTACTTGAGCTGTCCTACACCGCCCCGCTGGACCGCGTCGACGCGCTGCTGAGCGCGCACGTCGTCTGGCTCGACCAGCAGTACGAGGCCGGGGTGTTCATCGCCTCCGGGCGCAAGAACCCCCGGGACGGCGGGGTGATACTCGCGGTCGGGGACGACCGGGCGGCGATCGAACGGCTGACGGCGACCGACCCGTTCGTGGTCGAGGGCGTCTGCGCGTACCGGATCACCGAGTTCATCGCCACCAAGACCTCGGACGCGCTCGCCCCGTACCGCCAGCAGCTCTGAAATGCGGCCGGCCGGGGTGCTCCGGCCGGAACGGGGCACGTGAACAGGCAGCGGTGTGCGGTGATACAGCTCACGCCGCCTCCCGGTGCACGGATCGGCGGCTTCCGTCGTCTCTCCGTATGCCGGGAACCGTTCGTCCGGTCGCGAGAGGGAGCAGGTTCGTGTCCACGGTCATCGAACAGTCCGTACAGGCCCGCATGGTGGCGTCCGCGCCGCAGATGGAGACGCTGCCCGCCGTCCTGAGCTACGACCGGGCGGACCCCTTCGCCGTACGCATGGCGTTCCCGGCGCCGGCGACGCTGGAAGGGACGGAGGTGTCCTGGCAGTTCTCCCGGGACCTGCTCGCCGCCGGGATGGAGGTCCCGTCCGGGCTCGGGGACGTCCGGGTCAGGCCGTTCGGCTACGACCGTACGGTGCTGGAGTTCCACGCCGCCGAGGGGATCGCCATGGTGCATGTGCGCACCGCGGATCTGCGGCGGTTCCTGCGGCGGGCCGAGGAACTGGTGCCCTGCGGTCACGAGCACCGGTTCCTGGACCTGGACCGGAATCTGACCGAGCTGTTCGGCCCCTGCTGAGTCCGCGACCCGCTTGCGCGGGGCCCGTTAATCCGGTTGCTCCCTCCCCGGCCCCCCGCGTAACTTCTCCGGTGTCCTCGTCGTCGCCGATTGGAGCGGGCCGTTGAAGGTCTGAGGTCCCGAGACACCGTGTCGCATGCCATGACCGGCCTTTGCCGTGTCCGCGCGCCCGAGTGCGACCTCAGCTCTCCGAGCCGTCCTCCGTGACCAGGGCCTTCCTTCCGTCATCCCGGAATTCCTTCCGGAATGCGCCGAACGCCAGTGGCCGGTGTCTCGTCCCGTTGCCCTGTCCTTCCTCGCAACCGGGAGATTCCTCATGTCTACCCCCACCGCCCACATCACCTGTTCCGCCCTCTCCCTGGTCTGGCCCGACGGCGGCCGGGCCCTGGACGGCCTCCATCTCTCCGTGGGCCCCGGCCGCACGGGGCTCATCGGCCTCAACGGGGCCGGGAAATCGACCCTGCTCCGGCTGCTCGCCGGGGAACTCGCGCCCACCGAGGGCCGGATCAGCGTGTCCGGCGAAGTGGGCTACCTGCCGCAGAACCTGGTCCTGGACACGGAGTTGCGCGTCGACGCGGCGCTCGGGATCGACACGGTCCGCGCGGCGCTGCACGCCATCGAGTCCGGTGACGTCGGCGAGGAGCACTTCGCCGCCGTGGGCGACGACTGGGACGTCGAGGAGCGGGCCCGGGCCACCCTCGACGGGCTGGGCCTCGGCCACATCGGGCTCGACCGGACGATCGGCGAGATGTCGGGAGGCGAGTGCGTGATGCTGCGGCTGGCCGCGCTGCTGCTGGCCCGGCCCGATGTGCTGCTGCTCGACGAGCCGACGAACAACCTGGACGTGTACGCCAGACAGCGGCTGTACGCGGCGGTCGACGCCTGGCACGGGGTGCTCGTCGTCGTCAGCCACGACCGGGAACTCCTGGACCGGGTCGACCAGATCGCCGACCTGCGCGACTCCACCGTCACCTGGTACGGCGGCAACTTCTCCGCGTACGAGGAGGCGCTGGCCGTCGAGCAGGAGGCGGCCGAGCGCATGGTGCGCGTCGCCGAGGCGGACATGAAGCGGCAGAAGCGCGAACTGGCCGAGGCGCAGGTGAAACTGGCCCGGCGCAAGCGGTACGGGCAGAAGATGTACGAGCAGAAGCGCGAGCCCAAGATCGTCATGGGGGCGCGCAAGCGCGCCGCGCAGGAGTCCGCGGGCAAGCACCGGATCCTGCACGCGGAGCGACTGGCCGAGGCCAAGGAGCGCCTGGACGACGCCGTCGAGCTGGTCCGCGACGACGACGAGATCCGGGTCGAGCTGCCGCACACCCGGGTCCATCCGGGCCGGGGCGTGCTGGTCCTGCGTGATCTGGAACTCGCGTACGGGGCACGGGTGCGGGGGCAGTACGAGGTGCGCGGTCCGGAGCGCATCGCGCTGGTGGGGCGCAACGGGGCGGGCAAGACCACGCTGCTCCGTACGCTCGCCGGAGAGCTGGCCCCGGTGTCCGGCGATGCGGTGACCGAGGTCCCGCTGCGCTTCCTGCCCCAGCGGCTCGACGTGCTGGACGACGGGCTGAGCGTGGTGGAGAACGTGGCGCGGTTCGCTCCGGACGCCACCAACAACCACATCAGGGCGAGGCTCGCGCACTTCCTCTTCCGGGGTGCGCGGGCGGACCGGGCGGCGGGGACGCTGTCGGGCGGAGAGCGGTTCCGGGCGGCGCTGGCCGCGCTGCTGCTGGCCGAGCCGGCGCCCCGGCTGCTGATGCTGGACGAGCCGACGAACAACCTCGACCTGGCGAGCGTACGACGGCTGGCCGAGGCGCTGGAGGCGTACGAGGGGGCGCTCGTCGTGGCCAGTCACGACGTGCCGTTCCTGGAAGCGCTGGGGATCACCCGCTGGCTGCTGCTCGACGGCGAGCTGCGGGAGACCACGGCCGAGGAGGTGCGTACCGGGCTCTGACGCGGCAACAAGGGGGGTGTGCGCCGGGCCCGGCGCACACCGCCTTCGCGCTCCGGTCACACAGAGCGAGCGACGCTCGCCCGTCCGGGCTTGGCCAGAGCCTTACCGCCGCTTTAACCTACGGTCTCGTAACCTACGAAGCCGTAGGTAGTCCTCCCGTCCCCAGGAGCCCCCGTGACCGTTACTTCTCCCCACCTCGCCAGTTCCCAGGCATGGACCGATGCCCACCTCCTGTACGCCCTGGAAGAGGTGGTCGAGAAGGAACTCGACCGGCACCTCAAGGTCGCCAAGGACTGGATGCCGCACGAGTACGTCCCCTTCTCCGACGGGCGCAACTTCCCCGGCGTCTTCGAGGACGGCGAGGCGTGGCAGGCCGACCAGTCCAAGGTCACCGACATCGGCAAGATCGCCCTCGTGGTCAACCTCCTCACCGAGGACAACCTCCCCAGCTACCACCACGAGATCGCCACGCTCTTCGGCCGCGACGGCGCCTGGGGCACCTGGGTGCACCGCTGGACGGCCGAGGAGGGCCGGCACGGCATTGTGATGCGGGACTACCTGCTCACCTCGCGCGCCGTCGACCCGGACAAGCTGGAGCAGTTCCGGATGGCGCACATGGCGGAGGGTTTCGAGTCCGACAACCGGCACTCGATGCTGCACTCGGTGGCCTATGTGGCCTTCCAGGAGCTGGCCACCCGTGTCTCGCACCGCAACACCGGGCACCAGTCGGGCGACCCGGTCTGCGACCGCATGCTGGCGCGCATCGCGACCGACGAGAACCTGCACATGGTGTTCTACCGCAACCTGCTGGGCGCGGCGTTCCAGCTGGCGCCGGACCTGACGATGCAGTCGGTGCGCGACGTCGTCGTGAACTTCCGGATGCCGGGCCACGGCATGCCCGGATTCGAGCGGGCCGCCGCGCAGATGGCGATCGGCGAGATCTACAACATGCGCATCCACCACGACGACGTCATCCAGCCGGTGCTGCGCTATCTGAAGGTGCTCGACATCGACGGCCTCGGCCCGGACGGCCTGAAGGCGCAGGAGGAGCTGGGCCTGTACATGCACGGCCTGGACACCGAGGCGGCGAAGTTCGACGAGAAGCTGGCCGCCCGAAAGGCCCGGATGGCCGCCCGCGCGTAGGACGTGTCCGGAAGGCCCTGGCCGACCGCGCGGGGACGGCGCTCCGGGAGACCGCTCACTCCCGGACCGTCACCTCCGCGTACGCCGCGTCGCGCACCTCCGCCTCCGCGTGGCGCCGCAGCAGCCGCAGCTGGGTCCGCCACGGCCCGGTCCACCCCGTGTGCCGCCCGCCGGCCGCGACCAGCCGCACCGCCAGCAGGCCGTGCGCGAGGCCGCCGTCCTCGGCGAGGCGCCCCGCCACCGCGAGCAGCGTCGCCGCCCCGTCCTCGCCCTGCGTGACCCCGTGGTGCGTGCCGTACAGGAGGGCGATGCGAGCGGCGAGCACGGGCCGGCCGGTGACCAGCAGGGCGATGCGGTCCAGCGCGGCGTGCAGCGCGTCCGCGTCGCTCGCCGGGTCCACGGCCCTGGCCAGCAGCTCGGCGGCCTGCGGTACGTAATCACGGTGCCGGGCCAGCCGGTCACCGGCGGCGGCGAGGACGGACCGCAGGGTCGCGTCGGCGCGCGCCCCGGCAGCCGACGCGAGGCGGTTCACCAGGTGCACGGCCCGCTGCCGCTCGGGCCGGTCGCGGTCGCTGCCCGCGTCGTCCATGGCGACGGAGTCCGTGAGCGTGCCCAGCGCGTCCATCAGCGCCCGCGCGGCCTCCCCGGAGACGGCGGGGGCGGCACCGGCCAGCGCGTCGGCTGCCGAGCGCCAGGAGCGGCGGCGGGCCAGGTCCGTCGTGGCGGCGGCCAGCACCTCGCAGATCCCCGGCTCCCACGGTATCCAGCTGGCCACCACGGCGTGGGCGGCGGCGGCCAGCTCCTCGTCGTCCGTGCCGCACACCTCCCGCACCAGGCGCGCGTAGCCCGTGCGGTGCGCGCCCGGCAGGTCCATGGGCCGCACGCGCAGGACGGCGGTGCGCAGCACGGCGGGCCCGGCGGCCGCGTCCCCGAGCAGCCGCCACATCCGCGCGTCGCCGAGCAGTCCGATGGCCCCGGCCACGCAGGCGGCCCGGACGTCCGGGTGCTGGTCGGGGGTTTCGTAGCCCTCGGCGACCAGGTCGGCGGCGGTCTCCCGGGGCAGCCGGGCCACGGCGAGCCGGACGGCCTCCTTGCGGCTGGTGACCTTGCCGGTGCCCGGGGCCAGCCGGGCGCGGAGCATCGGGGCGAGGACCGAGGGGCGCACGTCCTGGGACGCGCGGCCGGCCGCGAAGACGGCGACCCGGGCGCGGTCGTCGCCGGCGTGGGCGAGCAGGGCGGGCAGCGTCTCGGGGGCGCGGTCGGTGCGGCCGAGCGCGGTGAGCGCGGCCTCGGCGAGCACGACGTCGTCGGAGCCGGTCCACTCCCCCAGTGCGTCGGCCCCGGTCCCGGGGACGCGGGCCAGGGCGGCGACGGCGCGCGCCCGCCCGTGGAGCGGCAGCTTCCCGTCGCGCGCCGCGTGCCGCAGGGCGCGTTCGGCGGCGCGGTGCTGGCGGGGCACCCAGCGGCGGATCTCGGGCCCGGGGTGGACGGTCCAGGGGCGGCCGGGGGTCAGGAAGCGGCCGTGCGGCGGCGGGGTCGCGAGGTACGGGTCGAGGAGGTCGGTCCGGGTGTGGGTGAGGACCGCCAGCACCTCGGGCAGGGTGCCGGCCGAGGGGTCGAGCGCGAGCAGCCGTTCGACGCGCCGGCCCCGGTCCGCGTCCGGTTCCAGCCACAGCCGGACGGCGGTCCGCGCGGTGGTGACCGAGCCGAAGCGGATCGCCTGCCACAGCAGGTCCTGGAGCTCGGGCAGCCCGGCCGCGCGGCGGCCGAGAGCCCGGACGAGCGCGAACGCGAGCCCGTAGTCGCTCTTCTCCGCGCCCGCCTCCAGCCAGGGCCGCAGGGCCTCGAACACGTCGTGCTCCTGGCCCCCGCGCAGGGTGCGGTCGAGCCGTCCGAGGTCGGCGCCGCCGGTGTTGCCGGAGATCCGGACCAGGGTGCGCAGCGACCAGCTGACCAACGCGCGACGGCCGGTGACGGCGTGTTCGCGCAGCAGCCGCACGGCGAGGGTGCTCAGGGCGTGCCGGGTGGCGTAGGAGGAGTCCCGGGCCTCGACGGCGTCGGCCGCGATCCGGTCCAGGGCCGGTTCCACGGCCTCGGTGAACAGTCCGGCCGGGATGCCCGCCAGGGCGAGGAGGGCGGCCGAGCGGACGGGGTCCTGTTCGTTGCGGAGCCTGGCCATGTCGTCCAGGAGTACGGCGACGGGGCCGGGCGCGCCGGTGCGCCCGGCGTTGCGGACGAGCAGCGGCCAGACGAGGGCCCGGTCGGCGGCGGCCGGCCTTCGGGTGGCGGCGAGCAGCCGGTCCCACACCTCGGCGGCCGGGAGGTAGGACTCGGCGAGCAGCACGGTGTGCCAGTCCTCACCGCGTTCGACGGCCCGGCCGGCCATGCGGCGGGCCTCGTCGGCGACACCGCTGCGGGGCAGGGCGTCGAGGAGGGTCGCGTCGACGGCGGGGCCGCCGGGGCCGCGTCCGGCGGTGACCGAGGTGTGCAGGGCGGTGCGCCGGCCGGGCGGGAGGGCGGTGAGGAGCCGGGCGAGGCCGGCGGAGTCCTGGGCCATGGCGCGGCCCAGCTCCACGACGAGCCCTTCGGGCGCGGTGCGGGCCAGACGGACCAGGACGGCGTCGGGCACCCCGCGCGCGCCGCGCTCCAGCATCGGCCGGGTTTCCGGGCGCAGCAGCAGCCGGGCGGTCCGGGCCGGGTCGGCGGCGGCGAGGGCGCCGAGGCGGCGGGCCAGGGGCCACGGCAGGGTGGCGGGGCCGAAGCGGTCGAGCAGATCGAGGACGCGGACGGGCCGGGCGGCGACGGTGGCCGCGATCCCGGGTGCGTACCGCTGCCACCACTCCGGGCGCTGCGGCTCGGGCAGTTCGGCGAGCTGGCGTTCGACGGCGTCCAGGAGGGGGCCGGGGTGACGGCGTCCCAGGCCGCTCCAGCCGCGTACGGCGTACAGCAGCTCGGGCAGCAGCCGGGCAACGGTGCCGGCGGGGCAGCCCGGCGGCCTCGGCGTCGCCCCAGTCGGCGCGCACCCGATCGACGAGGCGGACGGCGAGTTCGGTGCGCCGGTCGTGGACGACGGCCCGCAGCAGGCGGCGGCGCGCGGTGCGGGGCAGGTCGTCCAGGGCCCGTTCGTACGCCTCGTCCGGGACGCCGAGGCTCCGGGCGACCCGCAGGGCGTGGCCCTGCACAAAGGGGTCCGGGTCGGCGAGGTGCGCGCTGATCCACTCCGCGTCGCCGCCTACGGCCGCCGCGACGACGGCGAGGCCCCGCTCGTACGGGCCGCCCCCGTCCAGTGCGTCCAGCACGGGGCGCAATTCCCCCGAAGCGGACAGGACGCGTGTCCGGGCGGCGAGTTCGCGCATGCGCCGGGGGTACGGGAGCGGATCGAGGGCCTTCAGCAGGGCATCGGTCATGGGGCGATTCTGCCGTGCGGGGGTGTGCCGCCCGGGGGCGGCCGGGACCGTACGCTGTGCCGGTGAAATCTGTGACCCGCTTCGTCCTCATCGGTGCGCCGCTGGCGATAGCCGTCGCCCTCGTCCTCAACCCCGGCGGCGACGACGCCGGGCTGCCCACGGACTCCCCCAAGGCCGCCGAGGCTTCGGCCACCGGTCCGGTGAACCCGGATCCGTTCGCGGCGGCGGACGACGAGGAGCGCGCGGAGATGGATGAGCGGGTCGGCCGGGAGCCGGCCGGGCTCGCCGCGCCGAGGATGCGCGAGATCGCGTGGGAGCTGCTGGCCAGCGCGGAGGGCTCGACACTGGACTGGCGCACGCAGTACGCGACGATCGAGGACAGCGGCGACGGCACCGGTTACGCGGCCGGTCTCGTCGGATTCTGCTCCGGTACGCACGACATGCTCGCGTTCGTCGAGGCGTTCACGAAGGACCACCCGGACAATCCGCTCGCCCCGTATCTCCCCGCGCTGCGCAAGGTCGACGGGACCGGGTCGCACGAGGGCCTGGACCCCGGGTTCACGGGCGCGTGGAAGAAGGCGGCCGAGGACCCGGCGTTCCGCAAGGCGCAGGAAGAGGTGCGCGACAAGCAGTACTTCGAGCCGGCGGTGCGCCTGGCGAAGCTGGACGGCCTCGGCGCGCTGGGCCAGTTCATCTACTTCGACACCATGGTGCTCCAGGGCCCCGGGCACGAGGCGGATTCCTTCTACGGCATCCGGCAGGCGGCGCTGGCCGAGGCGGACACGGTCACGGAGGGCGGTGACGAGTCGGCGTATCTGGACATCTTCCTGGACACCGCGCGGGCCGTGATGAAGTCGAAGAAGAACCAGCAGCACGACACCTCGCGCATCGACACCGCGCAGCGCGTCTTCCTGGAGGACGAGAACCTGGACCTGGAGCCGCCGCTGACCTGGAAGATGTACGGAGAGATGTTCCGTATCCCGTCGTGATCCGGGCCCTGCGGCGGCCCCTGGCGCCCGCTAGATCCGGGCGTCCTGCCTGATCAGTTCGGCCGCCTTCTCGGCGATGGCGACCGTGGGGGCGTGGGTGTGCCCCCGGGTGATGCGCGGCATGACCGAGGCGTCGACCACCCGCAGGCCCCGGACGCCGCGCACCCGGAGCCGGGGGTCGGTGACCGATCCGGGGTCCTCGCCCATCCGGCAGGTGCCGACGGGGTGGTAGAGGGTTTCCGCCCCGGTCCGGATCGCCTCGGCCAGGCGGTCGTCGTCCACCTCCCCCGGGTAGTGGCCCATGGGCGTCGAGGTGTGCGGGGCGAGAGCCCTGTGGGCGAAGAGCCGTTCGGCGTGGCGGACGCCGTCCATCATGCGCCGCAGATCGGTGCCGGCCGCGAGGTAGCCGGGGTCGATGCGCAGGGCGGAGCGCGGGTCCGGGTGGTCCGTGTCCAGGGTGATGCGGCCGGTGCTCTCGGGCTGGAGCAGGACCACGCCGATCGTGATGCCGTGTTCGGTGGGCGGGGTCAGCCCGTGGTCGATGAACGGGGCCGGGGCGAAGATCAGTTCCAGGTCCGGGGCGGACGGTGCGGAGGCGCTGCGTACGAAGGCGACGGCCTCGGCCAGGTTGGAGCTGAGCGGTCCGCGTCCGGCGAGCAGGAAGCGGGCGATGTTCACCGGGGTGTCGGCGCCGGTCATGGTGACCGGGCGCGGGCAGCGCAGGGTGACCGCGAAGGACAGGTGGTCCTGGAGGTTGCGGCCGACGTCCGGTGACGCGGCGCGCACCGCGACGCCCGCGCGGCGCAGTTCGCCGGGGTCGCCGATGCCCGAGCGCAGCAGGAGGTGCGGGGAGCAGATGGCGCCGGCGCTGAGGATCACCTCGCGGCGGGCGGTGAGCGTCCCGGAGACCTCGGTCTCCACTCCGGTGGCCCGGTCGCCGTCGAAGGTGAGGGCGCGGACGCGGGTGTGCGTGAGGATGTCCAGATTGGCACGGCGGGCCGCCGGTCCGAGGTAGCCGTCGGCCGCGCTCCACCGCCGCCCGCGCCGCTGGTTCACGGGGGTGAGGGCGACCCCGCTGTGGTCGGGCGCGTTCAGTTCGGGCAGGAACGTCAGGCCGTCCTCGCGGCAGGCGGTGACGAAGTCGGCGGTCAGCGGGGACGGGCTGCGGGGCGGGGCGATGTGCAGCGGGCCCCCGGTGCCGTACACCGTGCCCTCGCCGGCCGGGCCGGACCAGCGCTCGGCGCGCCGGAAGCAGGGCACGATCGCGTCGTGGCCCCAGTCCGGCCCGGCGGCCCCGGCCCACGCGTCGTAGTCGTCGCGGTGGCCGCGTACCCACATCATGGCGTTGATCGAGGAGGAGCCGCCCAGGGTGTGGCCACGCGGCCAGAACAGTTCGCGGCCACCGAGCGCGGGCTGCTTCACCGTGCTGAAGTCCCAGTCGAACGGGGTCTTGAACAGCTGCGGGAAGGCGGCCGGGACGCGGATCTCCTGCTTGCGGTCGGGTCCGCCCGACTCGACCAGCGCGACCCGCACGGTGGGGTCCTCGGACAGCCGCGCGGCCAGCACGCAGCCGGCCGAACCCGCCCCGACGACGACGTAGTCGTACTCGCTCAACTCGGCTTCTCCTCCAGGTCGACGCGGGTTCCACCACGGTCACGACGGCCGTGGACGGAAACGGTGGAGGCCGAAGTCTCGCACGTACAGCGGGATTTCAGGCCCGCTCGCGGCCGACTCTGCGCAGCCGATCCCGCTCCTTCTCGGACAGGCCGCCCCACACGCCGAAGCGCTCGTCGTTGTCGAGGGCGTACTCCAGGCACGCCTGCCGCCCCTCGCAGGCGTTGCAGAGCTGCTTGGCCTCACGGGTGGAGCTGCCCGGGGCAGGGAAGAAGAACTCGGGGCCCGCCTGGGCGCACAGTGCTGTCTCCTGCCAGGAGAAGGCGGGGTCGGTCGCGGTGTTGATCAGCATGACGGCCACAGTGCCGTGCCGCGATAAACGACTGATCAACGCCGCGTCAATGGCGCGTCCGCCCGGCCGGGGTGCCGGCGCCGCATGGGACGATATGAGCCACCGTGCGCGGAGAGCGGCGGGGGTCGCGGAGACAGAGGAACGCACATGACCGAGGGCGGGGCACCGGCCGGGCGGGCCGCCCGGGAAACACTCGTCCGCGCCGACGCCCTGCTGGACGCGGCACGCGGGGTCCTCGCCGACCACACCCGGGCCCTCACCGCCGTCCGGACGTGCCTGGACCCCCTGCTCGACGCCCTGGTGCGCGCCGATCTCGCCGCCATCCCCGTCTCCCGGCTGAAGGACGTCACCGAGGGCCGGCTGCGCCTCGGCGCGATCGAGCAGGCGGGCTTCACCACGGTCGGCCAGGTGTACGGCGCCAACCGCTACGAACTCCGCCAGATCCCCGGCGTCGGTGCGCAGACGGCCGACCAGGCGCTGGCGGCGGCGGGCGGGATCGCGCACGCGGTGCGGGACACCGTCGCGGTGCGCATGGACGTGGACGACCGGAACGAGGCCGTGACCGCGCTGCTCGGCGCGCTGTACGGGCTGGTGGAAGCGGGTCCGGACGCGCGGCGGGCGGTGGCCGGGGCGCGGGCGCTGGCCGGGCGCCTGGAGCCGCTTCTGACGGCAGCCGGTCCGGCGCGGGGGCGGCTGCGGATGCTGTTCGCCGGACGGCGGTCGCGGGCCGGGGTGCGGGAGGCCGTGACCGGGGTCCGGGCGGCCGTCGCCGACGCGGTGGAGCGTGGGCTGCCGCCGCTGTTCGCCCAGGTGTCGGCCGATCTGCTGCGGGAGCCGGGGTCCCCTGCCGCCGCCTGGGTCGACTTCGAACTGCGGTCCGCCGAGTACTACAGCCTGCTCGCGGAGCTCTCCGGCTCGGGGCCCGACCGGGACGCGGCCGAGGGGTTCCTGCCGTCGGGGATGGCGGACCGGGTGCGCGGGCTGCGGCTGGACGACGCCCGGCTGCGGGTCTCCCTGCGCGGCTACCAGTCGTTCGGTGCCCGGTTCGCACTCGTCCAGAAGCGGGTGATCCTGGGCGACGAGATGGGGCTCGGCAAGACCGTCCAGGCCATCGCGGCCCTGGCGCACCTCGCGGCGGGCGGGGAGACGCACTTCCTGGTGGTGTGCCCGGCGAGCGTCCTCATCAACTGGACCCGGGAGGTCCGGGCCAGGTCCACGCTCCGCGCGCTGCCGGTGCACGGCCCCGAGCGGCGGGAGGCGTTCGCGGAGTGGCGGGAGTCCGGCGGGGTCGCACTGACCAGCTTCGACGCGCTGCACGCCCTGCCGGACGCCGGGGACAGCGGGGTGCGGCCCGGGATGCTCGTGGTGGACGAGGCGCATTACGTGAAGAACCCGGCGACCCGCCGTGCGCGCGCGGTCTCCGGCTGGTCGGGGCGCACGGACCGGGTGCTGTTCCTGACCGGCACCCCGATGGAGAACCGGGTGGAGGAGTTCCGCAGCCTCGTCCGTCAGCTCCGGCCCGAGCTGGCCCCTGCGGTCGGCGCCGGCCACGGGGCGGCGGGCTCGCAGGCGTTCCGCCGCGCCGTGGCCCCCGCCTATCTGCGGCGCAATCAGGAGGACGTCCTCGCCGAACTGCCCGCCGTGGTCCAGGTGGACGAGTGGGAGGAGCTCAGCGAGGGGGACCTGCCGGCGTACCGGGAGGCGGTGGCCGCCGGGCACTTCATGCGGATGCGCCGGGCGGCGTACGCCCGGCCGGAGACCTCCGCCAAGCTGAACCGGCTGCGCGAGCTGGTCGCGGAGGCGGCGGGCAACGGTCTGAAGGTCGTGGTGTTCTCGTACTTCCGCGAGGTCCTGGAGACGGTGCGCGGGGCGCTCGGTGACGGGGTGTCCGGACCGCTGTCGGGGAGCGTGGCGGCGGCCCGGCGCCAGGAGATGGTCGACGCGTTCGCGGCGGCGGAGGGTCACGCGGTGCTGCTGTGCCAGATCCAGGCGGGCGGAGTCGGGCTGAACATGCAGGCCGCGTCCGTCGTCATCCTGTGCGAACCGCAGATCAAGCCGACGACGGAGCACCAGGCCGTGGCCCGGGTCCACCGGATGGGCCAGATACGGACGGTCCGGGTGCACCGGCTGCTCGCCACGGACAGCATCGACCAGCGCATGCTGGAGATCGTGGCCCGCAAGGAGCGGCTGTTCGACGCGTACGCACGGCGCAGCGATGTCGCCGAGGCGACGCCGGACGCGGTGGACGTCTCGGAGGGCGAGCTGGCCCGCCGGATCGTCGAGGAGGAGCAGCGGCGCCTCGGCACCGCGGCCCGCCCCTGAGGGTGCTACCCGTGGTGTCCGGGGACGGTGCCGTCCCGGTCGGCGACGAGGAGCATGCCGCCCATGCCCCGGTCGGCGTGGCTCTGCACATGGCAGTGGTACATCCAGGCGCCGGCGCCCACGTGTTCGCCCGCGATCACCTGGAAGCCGAAGGAGTCCGCCGGGCCGACGATCTTCGTGTCGACCACCCGGCTCGCGTCGTCCGGCCCGGTGAGCATGCCCGTACGGTTGTCCGCCCAGCGGTGACCGTGCATGTGGAAGGTGTGGTAGAAGTCGCCGTGCGTGATCATGACGACCTCGAGCCGGTCCCCGAGCGTGGTCGTGAAGTCCGGGCTCTTCCCGGCCGGGGTGTTGTTGATCGACATGCCGTTGAAGACGATCGTGATCGTCTTGTCCGGCAGGATGTCGCCCCGGCGCCGGACCACCAGCGGCCCGTAGAGCCCTTCACGGATGCCGCCGGTGCCGTGGTCGGAGCCGACGGCGTGGTCATGGTAGTGCCAGTAGCCCGCGCTGCCGGGCTGCCAGGTGCCGTCGCGGCGCAGGCCGGGTGTGTGGGTGCGCCAGGTGTACGTGCGGGTGGCGCCGGGTTCGACGGTGCTGTGGTTCATCCGGGTGCCGTCGCTGGCGATGTCGTAGTCGACCCCGTGCGCGTGGAGCCCGGCCGGCACGTCCAGGGTGTTGACGAACTCGATGTGCAGGGTGTCGCCCTCGTTGAGCTCGATGAGCGGGCCGGGCACGGTGGCCCTGCCCTTCTCCAGCCCGTAGCCCATCCGGCCGTCCGGCAGCTTCTCCGCGTACATGCGGATGTGCCGGACCACTCCCCCGGCGGGCGCCCGGCGGAGCCGGTGGGGCAGAGCGGCGGCGCCGGGAGCCGGGAGGGACAACGATGTCACCCCCGCCGCCGCCGCGACCCCGCCGCCCATCAGCATCCGCCGGCTGAAACTTCTGCGGTCCATGTCGAACTCCCCACTGCTGACGGGTGCTGCCGAGGATGCGGCGACGGTCCGTGACGGACCCGGCGCAATCGCTTACCCACAGTAAGGAAAAAGTCCGGCCCGGCCCGCAAAGCCTCTGGGCGAGTCGCGAAATACGCCTACCCGATCAGGTGACCGTCGCCGCGTGCTGCGGCATGTGCTCGCGGCCGCCGGGGTGCCGGTGGCGCCACACCCAGAAGACGGTGCACGAGACAAGTGCCCAGACCGCGAGCACCAGGTAGGGGAAGACGCGCTGGTGCCCCTGGTAGTAGACGGCGGTGTGCTGGGCGTTGACGGAGGCGCCCGGGGGCAGCCAGCGGCCGATGTGCCCGAGGAGTGAGGGCAGCAGCGGCCAGGAGACGGCTCCGCCGGACGACGGGTTGCCCAGGAGCACCATGACGCCCCAGGTCGGCAGCATCGCCCAGCGGCCGATCAACGTGTTGAACATGGTGAAGACCATGCCGGAGGTGAACATCGTGTACGCGAGGATCAGCCAGGACTCCACGAAGGGCAGGTCGACCGCCCCCAGCAGCCAGTCGACCACGGCGGCGATGGCGAAGGCCCCCAGGAGCGAGTAGAGGATCGTGAAGCCGATCCGTTCCAGCGGGATCAGCGTGCGCGCGTGCACGCTGAGCTGGATGGCACCCACGAAGCCGACGATCACGGCGGCGAGCGAGATGTAGAAGAGCGCGAGCCCGCGCGGGTCGCCCTTCTGGAGCGGTTTGACGTCCTGCACGGCCACCGGGATGCCGAGCGCGTCGCCCACCTTCACGGCGGACTC
Source organism: Streptomyces sp. NPDC016469 (assembly GCF_040632905.1). Taxonomy (NCBI): domain Bacteria; kingdom Bacillati; phylum Actinomycetota; class Actinomycetes; order Kitasatosporales; family Streptomycetaceae; genus Streptomyces; species Streptomyces sp. NPDC016469. The sequence goes on along the minus strand of NZ_JBEYCQ010000006.1, from coordinate 272,989 downwards.
GGCGAGCAGCTGGGCGACGGCCGCCCCGGAGGCCGCGGCCACGTCCAGGGAGACGCCCCGGGCACCGGACCGCACGATGGCGAAGACCTCCTGCTCCTCCAGGGCCTCGCGCGCGGCGGCCGCCGTCGGGTAGACGCGGATGACCAGGGAGGCGTCGAGGGCCTTGTCCATCCCGGCGACGAACTCCCGGCCGCGCGCGGTGTCCGGCTCGCTGACCACGGCGGTGGGGATGCGGTGCGGGGTCGGGTTGGCCATGGCGTACGTGTAGGAGCCGGCGAAGAGCCCGGCGGCGGCCGAGAGGATGAACAGCAGGACGATCGCCGGGAAGTACGGGGACTCCTTGAAGCCCTGCCACTTCTGGCTCCGGGTCAGCGGCCGTCCGTGCGCCCCGTGCTCCGCGCCGGGCCCGTCACTCATCTTCAGGACTCCTCGCGGCGGGCGCGGCTCGGCTGCACGCGCTTCGGCTCGCCCGGCATCTTCGGGTACTCGGGCGGGTACGGCAGGTCGCCGGGGCCGCCGTCGCTCGCGTGGCGGTCGGCGAGTTCGAGCAGCGAGTCCAGGCGGAACGCCTCCTGGTCCATGTCGGCGTGCACGTCGCCGAGTTCCGCGTACCGCAGGGGCATGGTGCGGAGGTCGAAGTCGCGGGGTTCGGCGTCGTCCAGCTCCTCCCAGCGCAGCGGGGCGGAGACCGGGGCGTGCGGGAAGGGCCGTACGGAGTAGGCGGAGGCGATCGTGCGGTCGCGGGCGGTCTGGTTGTAGTCGACGAAGATCCGCTCGCCGCGCTCCTCCTTCCACCAGGCGGTGGTCACCCGGTCCGGCATCCGGCTCTCCAGCTCGCGCCCGACCGCGATGGCCGCGCGCCTCACCTCGGTGAACGTCCAGTGCGCCTCGATGGGCACGAAGACGTGGATGCCGCGCCCGCCGGACGTCTTGGGCCAGCCGCGCAGCCCGTGCTCCGTCAGGACGCCGCGCAGCTCATGGGCGGCGCGGACCGCGTCGGCGTAACCGGTGCCGGGCTGCGGGTCCAGGTCGATGCGGAGTTCGTCGGGGTGGTCGGTGTCGCCGCCCCGGACCGGCCAGGGGTGGAAGGTCAGGGTACCGAGGTTGGCGGCCCAGAGGACGGCGGCCACCTCGGTGGGGCACATCTCCCGGGCGGACCGCCCGCTCGGGAAGGCGATCTCGGTGGTGGGGATCCAGTCGGGGAGGTTCTTGGGGGCGCGCTTCTGGTAGAAGAACTCGCCCTCCACTCCGTCCACGAACCGCTGAAGGGTCGTGGGCCGGTTGCGCAGGGCGCGCAGAATGCCGGGGCCGACCGCGAGGAAGTACTCGGCGACGTCCCTCTTCGTGTAGCCCTTCTCCGGGAAGTAGACCTTGTCGGGATGGGACAGCCGGACCGCCCGCCCGGCCGCGTCCAGCTCCACCGCTGTGCCCGCTGCTGCCATGTCGGCCACGGTAGGCCGGGCACACATATGCCGCATATCGGGAGACTCCGGTCGCCGTACGGTTCACAATCGGTCCATGGACCTGCCGGTGATGCCGCCCGTGAAGCCGATGCTCGCCAAGTCCGTGAAACGGATCCCGCCGGGCATGCAGTACGAGGCGAAGTGGGACGGCTTCCGGGCGATCGTGCACCGGGACGGTGACGAGGTGGTGATCGGCAGCCGGACCGGGAAGCCGCTGACCCGGTACTTCCCCGAAGTGGTCACCGCCGTGCGGGAGAATCTGCCGGAGCGCTGTGTGGTGGACGGCGAGATCGTCGTCGCGCACGACGGCCGGCTCGACTTCGACCGGCTCAGTGAGCGCATCCACCCCGCCGACTCCCGGGTGCGGCTGCTGGCCGAGCGGACCCCGGCCGCGCTGATCGCCTTCGACCTGCTGGCGCTGGGCGACGACTCGCTCCTCGACACCCCGCAGGCGGACCGGCGCAGGGTACTGGAGGCGGCGCTCGCCGGGGCGTCGGCGCCGGTGTACCTGGCCCCGTCCACGACCGATCCGGCCCGCGCCGAGGAGTGGTTCGAGCGGTACGAGGGGGCGGGGCTCGACGGGGTCGTCGCGAAGCCGCTCGACGCGCCGTACCGGCCGGATGTGCGGGCCATGTACAAGATCAAGCACGAGCGCACCGCCGACTGCGTGGTGGCCGGCTACCGCTTCCACAAGAGCGGCCCGGTCGTCGGCTCACTGCTGCTCGGCCTGTACGACGACGGCGGCGCGCTCCAGCACGTCGGGGTGTGCGCGGCCTTCCCCATGAAGCGCCGCGCGGAACTCGTCACCGAGCTGGAACCCCTCCTGACCGACGCCGACGACCACCCGTGGCGCGCTTGGGCCGAGGCCGAGGCGCACCTGGGCGCCCGGCTGCCGGGCGCCCCGAGCCGCTGGTCCGGCAAGAAGGACATGTCCTGGGTGCCGCTGCGGCCGGAGCGGGTGTGCGAGGTGGCGTACGACCACATGGAGGGCGACCGCTTCCGGCACACGGCCCAGTGGCGCCGCTGGCGGCCCGACCGTACGCCGGCCGGCTGCACGTACGCGCAGTTGGAGGAGGTCGTGCGCTACGACCTCGGCCAGGTGCTGGCGGGCGGCGGCTGAGCCCTTCGGAACACCCGGCCGCCGCCCGGGTATCAGTCCGCCGTGGGCGGCAGGGTGGGGGTGGTGCAGGGGGCCGCGGTCTCCGTGGGGCCGGGCGAGGGGGAACCGGTGGGCTCGGTGGTGTCGGTCGGGTCGGGCGTCGGGGTGGCCGTGCAGCCCGGGTCCGGCTTCGTGGTGGTCGGGCCGGGGTCCGGGGTGGTGCTCGGGTCCGGGGTGGCGGAGCCGGTGTCCGTGGGGTCGGGCGAGGGACCGGTGGTGTCCGTCGGGTCGGGGTCGGGCGTGGTGCCCGGGCCGGGGTCGTGGGTGCCGGGTGCGGTCGGGCGGGTGCTGGGAGTGGGCTGCGGGCCGACCTCGATGCCACCGCCGTCATCGGTTCCGGACCTGCCCACGGGGTGCTCGGGCTTGCCGGGACTGCCGGCGCCGGGGCTCCTGGGGATCGGTCCGATGCCGTCGGTGACCGGGTGGATGCCCTTGCGGTAGAACTCGTACCAGGAGAGCACCGTACGCAGATACGTCTCCGAGTGGTTGTAGCTGAGGACCGCCCGGTTCATGTCGGAGGGGATCGACAGATCGCGCGTCCCCGCGCACAGGTAGGCCCCGGCCGCGAGCGCCGCGTCGTACACGTTGTTCGGGTCCCGGCGCCCGTCGCCGTTGCCGTCACGGCCCCAGTGCGCCCACGTCGAGGGGATGAACTGCATCGGGCCGACCGCCCGGTCGTACGTCGGGTCCCCGTCGTAGGCGCCGCCGTCGGTGTCCGCGATGTTGGCGAATCCGGCGCCGTTGAGGACCGGACCGAGGATCGGCGAGACGGTCGTGCCCTTCTTGTCGACCCGGCCGCCGGCCGCGTGCCCGGACTCGACCTTGCCGATCGCCGCCAGTAATTGCCAGGGCAGCCGGCAGCCGGGGTCGCTGCGCCGCGTCGTCGCCTCCGCCTTGCGGTAGGCGGCGAGCACGGTGGCCGGGATGCCCGCCTCGGCCCACGACTGCCTGGCCGCGGGGCTCTGCTTCTCGCCCTTCTTCGGCGGCTTCGGGCTCTTCAGCGGCGGGAGTTCGGTGTGGTACGAGTCGTCGTTGGGGACCTCCGACCAGACGACGTCGTCCGTCTTCTGACGGTGCTTCGGGGTGCCCTCGTGCGCGACGAGCTGGGGTGCCTGGGACGCCGTGAGCGCGGCCATCGCGGCGACGGCCGCGGCGGTGCTGCCGAGTCCTCGGCGCATGGTGCCGTTGAACCTCATGCGTGCTCTCCTTGGTGGGTCGCCTGGGTCACCGGGTGAACGTGTCGATCGCGGAGATCCGCCAGCTGCCGCCCTTGCGGACGGCGTCCACGCTGAACATGGCCGCCGCGTACGTGGTCTCCTCGGACTTGCCGGTACGGGTGTTGCGCTGGTCGGCGTAGATCAGCAGCCGGGCCCGGTCGCCGTCGAGCATCTCCACGCCGCTGTCGGTGACGGTCGTGGTGAGGACCAGCTTCTGCTTCGGCGCCTGTGCCCGGACCTCGGCGAGCATGTCCTCGTGCTGCTGGACCGCCTTGCCCGTCAGGTACTTCGTCACCGCCGCTTCGGACTTGGCGGGTGAGGCGTAGTCGTACGAGAAGACCGCGCCGACGGCCTCGGTGATCTGGCCCTTCACCTCGCTGGTGCGGCTGATGTCGGTCAGGGCCGTGTTCTGCCGGCTGGGATCGTCGCGCAGGCTCGCCGCCGAGGTGAACGCCCAGGCGGCCACGGCGCCGAGGAGCAGGGTGAGGACACAGAGGACGGCGGGCAGGCGCGGCCGGCGCCGGGCGGTGGCCTTCCTGGTCTCCGGCTCGCCCTCCTCTTCGTCCTCTTCGTCCGTCTCGCCCTCCGGGACCACCGTGTCCCGCGTGGCGTCGGGCTTCTCCGGGTCCGGGCCTCGCCCGGTGCGGGGGCGGGGCGGGGCGGCCGTCGCGGCGCGTTCGGCGGCGGCGACGGTGGCCAGGCGGCGCTGACGGTTGACCAGGTGACGGGTGGTCGACATGTCCGGGTTCCTCTCGGTGCGGGGGGCGGGGGTGTCAGCCGGCGGTGTTGCCGACGGGCGCCTGGCCGAGGGCGCTGAGCTTCCACCCGTCGGAGGTGCGGGTGAGCTGGCCGAGCATCCGGCTCTCCTTCACCGCGGGCTTGCCCTTCGGCGCGGTCACGGTCACCCGGAGCGCCACCATGACCCCGGCCTTCCCGGCCCGGTCGTCCAGCTCGGTGACCGCGCCGGCCAGCACCTTCGCGGTGCTGACGGTCTTCGCCTCCTGGATCTGCTTCTCGAACCCGCCCCGTCCTTCGACCAGTTGCTGGTGCAGGTCCCCGGTGGTGGAGTCCTCCCAGCTGTCGAGCCCCTTCTCCAGCTGCGCGTGGTCGAGTGTGTTCATGTTCTGCACGGCCTGCTCCCCCGCCGCCAGGACCTCGTCGCGGGTCTGGGCGTACGCAGCCGAGCTGTCGTGCCCCGCCTGGTACCGGGACACCCCGCCCCAGCCCGCGGCGCCGGCCGCCGCGACCGTCAGCACGATCGCCGCCGCCACCAGCGGATTCCTCGTCATCGCTACCCGTGCCATCGCTGCCTCTCCCTGCCGGCGGTCCCGCCGTGCTGTGCTGTCCGTGCTCCGTGGTGCGGTGGTGCTTTCCGCGGGCTACCGGGAGGTGATCTCCACGATCGTCCAGTGCCCTTCGCGCAGTTGGGCCGTGACCGAGAGCTGTGCGGCCGCCTTGCTCGCCGCCTTGCCCTCGCGCTCGTAGACCTGGTCGAGGAAGACGAGCAGGTGCGCGCTGTCGGGCGTGAGCCGGGTCACCCCGGCGCGCACGACATGGGTGGTGAGCGTGAGCTTCTGGTCGGCCGACTGCTTCTCGACCTGGCCGAACAGCGCCGCGTACTGCTGGAGCGCCTTGCCCGCGAGCAGCTTCTGCGCGGACGCCTTGGTGGCGGCGGTGCCTTCGGGGCTGTACGAGAAGACCTTGTCGAGGGCGTTGGTGACCTCGCCGGCCACCTGGGCGGTCGCCGCGCTGTCGGTGAGCGCCCGGTTGGACGTGGCGGGCGTGTCCCGCAGCTGCCTCCCCGCCACGTACATCACGACCCCGGCGGCGAGCAGGGCGACGGCCAGGACACCGGCGAGGACGCGCGGCCACCGGCGGGCCGGGCGGGTGCCGGTGTCGTCGGTGTCCTCGGGCGGCTCGACGGCCGCGGTCTCCGGCTTCTCCTCGACGTCCGCGTTCGTGCTCATGCGCCGCTCCCTATGCCGAGCGCCGTGAGCGCCTTGATCTTCCAGCCGTCCCCGGTCCGGGCGAGCGTGGCCTCGAAGCGTTTGCGTTCGGTGCCGGCCTTGCCGGTGCGCGGGGTGACCTCGACGTCGACGGTCGCGATCATCAGCGCGGTGCCGGTCCGCTCGTCCAGCTCCGTGAGCGCGGCGTCGGTGACCTTGCCGCGCGCGGTGGCGCCGGACCTCTCGAGGTCGGCGGCGTCCTTCTTCCGGGTCCGCTTCAGCTGGTCGTACAGCGGGCCCGTGGCGGACCCCAGCCAGCCGGCGAGGCCCGCGTCCACGCTCGTCGCGTCCTTGCCGTCCAGGGTGTTGAGCCGGGCCAGGGCCTGCCGCCCGTCCGCGAGGGCGGCGTCGCGGCTCTTGGCATAGGCCAGGTCGCCGTCGCCGCGCGCCTGGGCGTACGACCAGCCGCCCAGCGCGCAGACGAGGGCGGCGATCAGGAGGAGGGCCCAGCCGCCGAGGCTTCGCGTACGGGGGTTCACTCGCCGTCCTCCTGTCCCAGGCCGAGCAGCCCGGCCATGCCCCGGGCCTCCGGTGCCGCTTCGGTCACGGCGCCGAGCGCTCCGGGCAGCCGTTCGTCCGCGGTGGCCCCGAGGGTCAGCGCGCCGGCCGTCGCCGGTTCGGGCAGCGGGCCGCCCGTCGGGGCGTTGGCGCTGCCCCGGACGTCGACGCCGGTGCCGGGCGAGGCGGTGCAGCGGGCCTTGGTGTTGAGGGCGGGGGCGGGTGAGAGGTCGAGGCCGTTGCGGTAGGTCGTGCCCTCGTAGCCGGCGGTGCAGGGCAGCGGCTCGAAGAAGGTGACCGACATGCCGAACCGGGCGCCGTCCTCGTCCACCGCGCTGGCTCCGGCGGCCGTGACGGCGGGCAGCTTCACGAGCAGTTCCTCCAGGCCGCGCTGGCGGGTGACGGCGACGTCGGAGGTGGTGAGGAGGTTGGCGACGACGACCCCGAAGCTGGGTTCGACGTCCCGGAGCAGGCCGCTGATCTGGTTCGTCGCGTCGGGGGCGGCGGCGATCAGCTTGCGCAGATCGGTGTCGGACCCCTTGAGCTGGGCGGCCAGTTCCTTGGCGCCGGAAGCGAACCCCTTGAGCGCTTCGCCCTGTTCGACCTGGGTGCGCAGCACGGTCCTGCCGTCCTCCATCAGTCTGGTGTTGACGGGCAGCGCGTCGTCGGCGGCGTCCACGAACTCGCTGCCGGTGTCCAGGAGGACCTGGAGGTCGTCGCCACGCCCGCTGAACGCGGTGCCGAACTCGTCCACGACCGTGCGCAGGGACTCCAGGTCGACCGAGGAGGTGAGGTCGTTGACGCTGGTGAGGACGTTGGTCACGGGCGCCGGGACGGTGGTCTCCGCCTCGTCGATGACCGAGCCGTTCGCGAGGTAGGGGCCCTCGGTGCGGGTCGGCCGCAGGTCGACGTACTGCTCGCCGACGGCGGAGAGGTTGGCCACAACCGCCTTGAGGTCGTCGGGGATGCGGGGTGCGGACTTGTTGATCCGCAGCTCGGCCTCGACGCCGTCGTCGGTGAGTTCGATGGCGCCGACCCGGCCGACCGACACCCCTCGGTAGGTGATGTTGGAGTGGGTGAAGAGACCGCCGGTGCGCGGGAGTTGCATGTTGACGGTGTAGTAGTCGCGCATGCCGACGTAATGGCCGAGGTCGGCGTAGCGCACGCCGAGGTAGCCGAGCACCAGGACGGAGATGATGAGGAAGGCGATGTTCTTGAGCCGGGTGGCGAGGGTGATCATCAGTTGCTTCCCTTCGGGTCCGTGGGCCGGCTCGTCGTCGGCGCCGACGTCGCGGGAAGGGGCAGTGGCAGTCCGGCGCCGGCGACCGCCTGGGGCGGAACGGGCGGGGTCTCCGCGTCGGGGTCGTAGGCGGGGATGATCCGGGTGCCGGGTTCGGCCGTCAGGTCCAGGTACACGTTGAGGTAGTCGCCCTTCACCCCGCGCAGCACCTCGTCGGTGAACGGGTAGGTGAGCAGCACCTGGAGGGAGTCGGGCAGGTCGTTGCCGGAGTCGGCGAGGGCGCGCAGGGTGGGGGCGAGGGCCTTGAGGTCGGCGATGGTGTCCGCCTTGCTCCGGTTGATGGTGGTGACGGCGACGTCGGAGAGGGTGTCCAGGGAGCGGAGCATCGTCATGAGCGAGCCGCGCTGCTTCTCCAGGACCTTCATGCCGGGGCTGAGCTTGGTGAGGACGGTGCCGACCTGCTGTTTGCGGCCGGCGAGGGTGCTGGAGAGCCGGTTGACGCCGTCGAGCGCGGCGGTGATGTCGCCGCGGTGGTCGTCCAGGTTGGTGACGAGCTTGTCGACCCGGTGGAGCATGGACTTGACCTGGGGTTCTCGCCCGCTCAGGGCCTTGTTGAGCTCGGTGGTGATGGTCTTGAGCTGCTGGACGCCGCCGCCGTTGAGGAGCAGGGACAGGGCGCCGAAGACCTCTTCGACCTCGGGGTTGCGGTTGGTACGGGTGAGCGGGATGCGGTCGCCGTCGGCGAGGGTGCCCTGCTCCTTGCCCTTGGCGGGCGGCGTGAGCTGGATGTACTTCTCGCCGAGCAGGCTGGACTGTTCCAGATGGGCGTAGGCGTTGGCGGGCAGGTCGATCTTCCCGTTGACCTTCATGGTGACCCGGGCCTGCCAGCCGTCGGGCGCCAGCGAGATCTTGGTGACCCGGCCGACGGGGACGTCGTTGACCTTGACCGAGGACTGCGGGGACAGGCTGAGCACGTCCCCGAAGTCCGCGGTGATCTCGTACGGGTCGTCGCCGAGGTCGGCCCCGCCGGGCAGCGGAAGGTCCTCGATGCCGGAGAAGTGCGGGGCTCCGCATCCGGTGACGAACAGGGTGCAGCACAGGCCGAGCGCGACGAGTGCCGGTCCGCCCGTGGTCCCGAGGGCCGCGGGTCTGCGCGGTCTCCGGTTCATCGGTTCGCCCCCTTCGTGTCCGTGGCGTCCTCGCCGCCCTTGGCGTCTCCGGCGTCCTTCGGGGTGCCGTAGACCGTGCCCACGGCCGGGAGCGGCAGCGCGGGCAGGGCCTTCTGCCGTTCGGCGTCCACCGGGGAGAGCCCCTGGAGGGCGAGGGTGGGTTCGAGGAGCGGGCCGCCCATGCTGAGCTCGTTGAGGTTGGTCCGGCCGTTGAGCGTGCGGTGCTCGGGGTCGTACGCGTTGAGGACGTTGCCCGCCGAGAGCGGCAGGACGTCCATCGATTCGGCCAGCGAGGCGCGTTGGTCGACGAGGGCCTGGGTGATCGGCACGAGGGCGTCCACGTTCTTCTTGAGCTCGCCCCGGTTGTCCTTGATGAAGGTCTTCACCTGGCCGAGTGCGGTGCCGAGTTCCTTGAGTGCGGCGCCGAGGTTCTTCTTGTCGTCGGCGAGGAAGCCGGTGACGGAGTTCAGCTGCTCCTCGGCGGCGCGGACGTTGCCGTCGTTGTCCTTCAGCATGGTGGTGAAGGTCTGGAGGTAGGACAGCGTGTCGAAGAGGTTGCCGCTCGACTTGTCCAGGGTCTTGGTGGCTTTGCCGAACTGCTCGATGGAGTCGCCGATGTCCTTGCCGTTGCCCTTGAGGTTCTTGGCCCCGGTGTCCAGGAGACCGGCGAAGGCCCCCTCGGCGTTCGCCCCGTCGGGGCCGAGCGCGGTGGAGAGCTCGGTGATGGAGGCGTAGAGCTGGTCGACCTCGACCGGGACCGCGTTGTCGGCGGCGGGGAGCTGGGCGCCGTCCTCCATGGCTGCTCCCCCGGTGTAGGCGGGGGCGAGCTGGACGTACCGGTCGGCGACCAGGCTGGGCGCGACGACGACGGCGTGGGCGCCCTTGGGGACCTTGATGCCCTTGTCGATGTGCAGGACGACCTTGACGTCCTTGCCGCGCGGCTCCACGGACTCGACGCGGCCGACGCGCACGCCGAGTATGCGCAGGTCGGACCCGGCGTAGACACCGGTGACCCGGTCGAAGTACGCGGTGACGGTCGTGCCGCCCTGCTCCTCCAGGGCCGAGACCCCGGAGGTGGCGGCGACGGCCACGACGACGAGGCCGGCGCCGATGCCGATGACGCGGGTGAGTCTCATCTCAGTGCCCGCCTTCCTGCTTCGGAGGCATGCAGCCGGTCGCCGGGGGTGTGTTCGCGGGCAGGTAGTTCTTCGGGACGACCCCGCAGACGTAGTTGTCGAACCAGCGGCCGTTGCCGAGGGTGTTGCCGACGAGCCGGTTGTAGGAGCCGGCGAGCGCGAGCACCTGGTCGAGGCTCTTGCGGTTCTTCTTGAGCACCGCGGTGACCCAGCCGAGGGCCTTGAGGGTCGGCTTCAGCTGCTTGTTGTTGTCGGAGACGAGACCGGTGAGCTGGGTGCCCAGGTCGCGGGTGCCGGTGAGCAGCAGGTGGATGGAGTCGCGGCGGGCCTGTATCTCGCCGAGGAGCAGGTTGCCGTCGTCCAGGAGGGTTTCGAAGCCGCTCTTCTTGTTGGCGAGGGTCTTGGTGAGCTGCTTGCTGCCCTTGAGCAGGGTGGCCAGCTGGGCGTCGCGTTCGGAGACGGTCTTCGACAGCGCGGAGAGCCCCTTGGCGGCGCTCTTCACGTCGGGCGGGGAGTCCTTGAAGGTGGCGGAGATCGTCTCGAAGCTCTTGGCGAGCTGCTCGGTGTCGATTTCGCCGATGGTCTCGCCCAGTCCGTTGAACGCCTGTGTGACGTCGTACGGGGATGTGGTGCGGGAGGCCGTGATGCGCTCGTCCGGGTCCTGCGGGGAGTCGCCGAGCGGGTCGACGGCGAGGTACTTCTCGCCGAGGAGCGTCTTGATGGCGATGCCGACGGTGCTGGCGTTGCCGATCCAGGCGTCCTTGACCTTGAAGGTGACCTTCACCTTGGCGCCGTCCAGGGAGACGCCGGTGACCTTGCCGACCTTGACGCCGGCGATGCGGACCTCGTCGCCCTCACCGAGTCCGGCGGACTCGGTGAAGTCGGCGCTGTAGGTGGTGCCGCCGCCGATGAAGGGGAGCGAGTCGGCCCGGTAGGCGCCGAAGCCGAGGAGGGCGAGCAGGAGCAGGCCCACGATGCCGACGGCGACGGGGTTGCGGTGGCGTATCGGCTTGATCATGACAGGCACCTCGGCTGGGTGATCTCGATGCCGGTCGGCGGGGTGCTGCCGTCGCTCGTCGTCACGCCGCTGATCCTGGCCTCGCAGAGGTAGAGGTTGAGCCAGGAGCCGTACGAGGTGAGGCGGCTGATGGCCTCCATCTTGGCCGGGGTCTTCCGCAGGAAGTTCTCGATCTCCGGCGTGTTGTCGGCCAGGTTCCCGGAGAGCCGGCCGAGCTGCTTGATGTCGTCCTTGAGGGGCTTGCGGCCGTCCTCGAAGAGGTCCGCGGTGACCGTGGTGAGCGCGCCCATCGCGGTGACGGCCTCGCCGAGGGGCTTGCGGTCCCCGGCGAAGCCGGTGACGAGAGCCTGGAGCGTGTCGACCAGGTCGTTGAAGCCTGCTTCCCGGTCGTTGACGGTCTTCAGGACCGAGTTGAGGTTCTTGATCACCTCACCGATCACCTTGTCCTTGGCGGCGACCGTGCCGGTCAGCGAGCCGACGTGCTGGAGGATGGAGTCGACGGTGCCGCCCTCGCCCTGGAGCACCTGGACGATGGAGCCGGCCAGCTCGTTGACGTCGGGCGGCGAGAGCCCTTCGAAGAGGGGCTGGAAGCCGTTGAAGAGCTGGGTGAGGTCGAGCGCCGGAGTGGTCCGCGACAGCGGGATGGTGGCACCCGGGGCGAAGCTCTCGCCGACGGGGCCCGCGCCCTGGTCCAGGTCGATGTAGCGCTGGCCGACCATGTTGAGGTACTTGATCGACGCGGTCACGGAGGCCGGGAGCTTCTTGCTCCTGCGGACGCTGAAGGAGACCTCGGCGACCCGGCGGTCGGCGACCTTCACCGACTCGACCTGGCCGACCTTGACTCCGGCGACGCGGACACTGTCCCCGACGATGAGTCCGGTGGCGTCGGTGAACCGGGCCTTGTACGAACGGGTCTCGCCCACACCGGAGTTGGCGATGGACAGGGCCAGGACCGTGGTGGCCAGGCTCGTCACCACGATGAACACGATCGATTTCGCGAGCGGTCCCGCGAGGGAACGGCGCTTCACTTGAGCTTCACCTCCACACCGCGGAAGGCCGGGCCGATGAGCACGCTGCTCCACTCGGGCAGGGCCTGCGGCCGGACTTTCAGTGAGGGAGCGACCAGCTCGTTGACGAGGCGGCTCTCCTGCGGCGAGTTGGGCATGCCGAGCGACGGGTCGGCCGCGGGGACCTCGACCGGCGTGGCCGGCTCCGGGTCCGCCCCGGGGGTGTCGGCGGCGGTCCTGGCGTCGGCCGTGGGCACGGTCTGGCCGACGTACGGGATGGAGTAGCAGTGCGGTCCGCCGGTGGCGTTGTAGACCGGGGTGTCCTTGCCGGCGACGTACTTCCCCTTGGACGGCACGGTCTTGAGGGTCACGTGCAGGCCGGGCTGGTCGGTGCCCTTGCCGAGCGCCTTGTCCATGGCCGGCACGAAGTTGGCCACGGTGCGCAGGGTGCAGGGGAACTCCGAGGAGTACTTCGCCAGGGTCTCCAGGGTGGGCCTGCCGCTGGCGGCGAGCCGGATGAGGTTGTCCTTGTTCCGCTGGAGGAAGGCGGTGACATCGCGGGCGGACGCGGTGGTGGAGCCGTACACGTTCGCGAGGTTCGCCTGCTGTTCGGCGAGGGTGCCGCTGGTGGTGGTGAAGTCGGTGAGGGCGTCCAGGACGTCGGGGGCGGAGTCGGCGTAGAGCCGGCTCACCTTGACGAGTTCCTTGATGTCCTCGTTGAGCGTGGGGAGTTGCGGGTTGAACCGCATCAGGTGGGCGTCGAGCTTCACCAGGGTGTCGCCGAGCTTCTCGCCCCGGCCCCGGAGTGCGGTGGAGACCGCGTTGAGGGTGGCGGACAGCTTCTCCGGCTTCACGGCGGTGAGCAGCGGCAGGACGTTGTCGAGGACCTGTTCCAGCTCGATGGCGTTGCTGGACCGGTCCTGCGGGATGACGTCGCCGGCGCCGAGCGTCTTCGTGGAGGGCACGGGGGGCGGTACGAGGGCGACGAACCGTTCCCCGAAGAGGGTGGTGGGCAGCATCTGGGCGGAGACGTCGGCCGGGATGCGGTCCAGCTTGTCGGGCTCGATCGCGAGGGTGAGCCGGGCCCCGTCGCCGTCGGCGGCGATGTCTCGGACCTGGCCGACGACCACACCGCGCAGCTTCACGTCGGCGTTCTCGTGCATCTCGTTGCCGACGCTCGATGTGCGTACGGTGACGGTCGCGTCGTGCGTGAAGTCCTTCTCGTACACCGAGACGGAGACCCAGATGAGGACGGCGGGCACCAGGAAGAGGGCGACTCCGGCGGTTCTGCGGGCGGTGGCCCGGGCGGCGCGTGAGGTCATCAGCCGGCCACCTTCACCGTCGTCGTGGCGCCCCAGATGGCGAGCGAGAGGAAGAAGTCGGTGACGCTGATCAGCACGATCGCGTTCCGTACGGACCGGCCGACGGCCACCCCGACCCCGGCGGGCCCGCCGGTGGCGTGGAAGCCGTAGTAGCAGTGGGCGAGGATCACCATCACGCTGAAGATCAGCACCTTGAGCACCGACAGGAGCACGTCGGTCGGGGACAGGAAGAGGTTGAAGTAGTGGTCGTACGTGCCCGCCGACTGTCCGTTGAACAGGACGGTGACGTAGCGGGAGGCGACGTACGAGGAGAGCAGCCCGATCGCGTAGAGCGGGATGATCGCGACGACCCCGGCGATGATGCGCGTGGTGACGAGGTAGGGCATCGAGCGCACGCCCATCGATTCGAGGCCGTCGACCTCCTCGTTGATGCGCATGGCGCCGAGCTGCGCGGTGAAGCCGGCGCCGACGGTCGCGGAGAGGGCGAGTCCGGCGACGAGCGGGGCGATCTCGCGGGTGTTGAAGTACGCGGAGATGAAGCCGGTGAACGCGGCGGTGCCGATCTGGTTGAGGGCCGCGTATCCCTGGAGCCCGACGACCGTGCCGGTGGCCAGGGTCATGGCGATCATGACGCCGATGGTGCCGCCGACGACCCCGAGGCCGCCGCTGCCGAAGGCGACCTCGGCCAGGAGCCGCTGGACCTCCTTGAGGTAGCGGCGCAGGGTGCGCGGAATCCAGATCAGTGCCCGTACGTAGAAGGTGAGTTGGTCACCGGATCTGTCGAGCCAGCCGAGCATTGACATGGGTCAGCTCCCCTTCGCGGGGACGATCTGCAGGTAGATCGCCGTGAGGACCATGTTCACGAAGAACAGCAGCATGAAGGTGATGACCACGGACTGGTTGACCGCGTCGCCCACCCCCTTCGGGCCGCCGCGCGGGTTGAGGCCGCGGTAGGCGGCGACGATCCCGGCGATGAAGCCGAAGATCAGCGCCTTGACCTCGCTGACGTAGAGGTCGGGCAGCTGGGCGAGGGCGGAGAAGCTGGAGAGGTACGCGCCCGGGGTGCCGTGCTGCAGAATCACGTTGAAGAAGTAGCCGCCGAGGGTTCCGACGACAGAGACCAGGCCGTTGAGCAGGACGGCGACGAGCATGGTGGCGAGCACGCGCGGGACGACCAGGCGCTGCACGGGAGAGACGCCCATGACCTCCATGGCGTCCAGCTCCTCGCGGATCTTCCGCGAGCCGAGGTCGGCGCAGATCGCGGACCCGGCGGCCCCGGAGACCAGCAGGGCCACGATGATCGGGCTGGCCTGCTGGATCACGGCGAGGACGCTGGCGCCGCCGGTGAAGGACTGGGCGCCGAGCTGCTGGGTGAGCGAGCCGACCTGGAGGGCGATGACCGCGCCGAACGGGATGGACACGAGGGCGGCGGGCAGGATGGTCACGCTGGCGACGAACCAGAACTGCTCGATGAACTCCCGGACCTGGAAAGGCCGTCGGAAGGTCTCCCGGGTCACCGTGCCGGCCAGCGCGAACAGCCGCCCGGTCTCGCGCAACGGCGCGGCGAGCTTGCTGGGGCGCGGGGCCTCGGGAGTCTTCGCGAGCTCCGGGGCCCGGTCCACCGGCTCCGGTTCGTCGGGGGGCCGTACGGGCATGGGGGCGGTCACCGGCGTCCACCGCCCATGGCGGGGCTGTAGCTGTTGAGGATGGCGGTACGGGCGGCCTCCGGCAGCTCGCCCAGCATCGACATGACGCGTTCCCGGCGGCGCAGGGCGCCCTGGCGCACCGGCAGGCCGGGCGTGGGCTCCAGTTGGGGGACGACGGTGCGCGGGGCGTTGGCCGAGCTGATGCCCTGGCCGTAGCCGTTGAGCTCCTCGGCGGCGAGGGTGGCGGCGTCCTTCTCCTCGGACATGCCGATGGGCCCCTCGCAGCGGCCGGCGAGGAACTGGTTGACGACGGGCAGGTCGCTGGTGAGCAGGACCTCGCGCGGCCCGAAGGTGACGAGGTTGCGGCAGAACAGCATCCCCATGTTGTCCGGCACGGTGGAGGCGATGTCGAGGTTGTGGGTGACGATGAGCATCGTCGCGTCGATCTGCGCGTTGAGGTCGACGAGGAGCTGGGAGATGTACGCGGTGCGGACCGGGTCGAGGCCGGAGTCCGGTTCGTCGCAGAGGATGATCTGGGGGTCCAGGACGAGGGCGCGGGCGAGGCCGGCGCGCTTGCGCATGCCGCCGGATATCTCACCGGGGAGCTTGTTCTCCGCGCCCAGGAGGCCCACGACGTCGATCCGCTCCATGACGATGCGGCGGATCTCGGATTCCTTCTTGCGGGTGTGCTCCCGGAGCGGGAACGCGATGTTGTCGAAAAGCGACATCGACCCGAAAAGGGCGCCGTCCTGGAACATGAGACCGAAGAGCTTGCGGGTCTCCATGATGTCCCGCTCGGAGCCGTTCACCATGTCGACGCCATTGACGAGAACGCGCCCGCGCTCAGGTTTGAGGAGGCCGATGATGGATTTGAGGAACACTGTCTTCCCCGTCCCGGACGGGCCGAGCATGACACTGACCTCGCCTGCGGGAAGCGTGAGCGACACATCCTGCCAGATGTTCTGCTTGCCGAAAGACTTGGTGAGTCCTTCGACCACTACTTCGATTCCCATCCCACCTCCTGCGTGCGCTCACGAAGTGACAGAAATGCGCTGAGGGGCGCACGTTAAGTTCACCGGCACCGCCAGGACAAGCCCTTGAGCAGCCCGTTCGCAAAGATCCGGACCGTTTGTCATCGGATGACAAATTCCGGTTCCGATCTTGTGAAGTACTGCGCACTGCCGTCCGTCGGTGCAGGCCGGAACCCCGCGGCCCAGGGGGCCGGACGCGTGTCCGGGCTCCCTGCCGACGGGTGAGCAATCTCCGGACGCGCCGGAGGAGTTGCTGACGGAGGCGACGCTACGGGTGAGTAACCTGGGCCGCAATACCAGGTCATCAAGTTTTCGCGCGAGAGCGTGAAGGGGTTGGTTATTTCTCATCGACTGAGCAGGTCGGCCGGAAAAACTGTCGCAGAGTGACAACTTCCGGGGTCGATCGACGCGCCCCGTACGCCGGCCGGCGCATCGAGAAGCGCTCGGGACCGGCTCGAATGCACAAGTGACAGCCGGGATTCCGCATGTCCGGCCGGCCGGAGTCGCTGCGGCACCCACGAGGGCCTGCGCACCAAGTGACAAGAAGGCCGGGTCCCGTACTCATCCCTTACGGAGATGCGGGTCCCGTTCATAGATTCTCATACGGCGGGATTGTGTCCCGGTGTTTCCCGCCAGTAACCTCACGGCTCGGTGAATGGGATTTCGTTCCGGCCCCGTCCGACGCGTCCCGGCACCCGCATTCCGCATTCCGTGCTCAATTCGCTGCGCACATCGGAAACAAGGGGAAGACATGAGAACCTCGAACCGGGTACGTGTGGGGCTGCTGGCCTCCTTCACCGCTCTCGCCGCCGTCGCCTCCATCGGGTCGGCCACTGCCGCCACCACGCTGAACGGCGACTGGGCGCCCTTCAGCCGCTGCCCGGTGGACGACCCGGCCATGCTGGCGGCCGACGGGGCGACGGACATCGCCATCTGCGTCTCCTCGCACTCGGCGAGCGGCTCCATCAAGCTGGGCAACACCGTGGTGCCCTTCGGCGCCAGCGACCTCCAGATCGGCGTGGTCAACCACCCGGGCGCCGTCTCGACCGTCGTCTCCCCGAAGGACGGAGCACTCGTCGCGGACTCCGCGAAGGTCCCGGGCGGCCTGCTCGGCCTGATGTGCCCCAGCGACATCCCCGTGATCACGGGCATCTGCAACACGCTCACCGATGTGAAGCTGAACCGGGTGACGGCGACCATCGAGTCGGTCAACACTCCGACCGGCTTCCAGCTCCTGGCGGGCGCGACCACCGGCAAGCCGATCATCACCCTCCCGGTCCGCATCCACCTGGAGAACCCGCTCCTCGGCGACAAGTGCTACATCGGCTCCTCCTCGGACCCGATCCTGCTCAAACCGCAGAACCTGAGCCAGCCGGCCGTCACCAGCGAGAACTTCGCCGGTGACGGAACCCCGGATCCGAACGGCCCGATGAGCCGGCTCAGCCTCCAGGGCGCCACTCAGACCGACACGACGTACGCGGTCCCCGGGACCAACGGCTGCGGCCTCCTCGGCTCGCTGAACTGGGCGGTCAACCTCAAGACGGGCCTGCCGTCGGCCGCGGGCAAGAACAGCGTCACCCTGAACAACGCGCAGACCGACGTTGCGGCGATGGGCGCCCCGGGTGACATCGCCCCGAACGCGGGCAAGGTCATGTCGCAGTACTGGCACTCGGCGGCGCGGTAGCCGTCCTCGCGACCGGAGCCCGAAGGGGCCACCTCCCTCGCGGAGGTGGCCCCTTCGGCATGAGGCAGTCGGGCGGCGGGCTACGACTTGGGCTTCGTGCCGGGCAGTTCCGCCGGAGCGGGCGGGCAGTAGGAGCTCTCGGGGAAAGCGGGATAGCAGGTCGGAGCCTGGTTCATGAAGATCCGGTTGCCCGGGCCCGAGATCGCGGCGGTGAACAGCGGGTTCAAGTCCTCGCCGCCCGTGCCGCAGCCGGAGAAGGGCGGGATGGTGACCTCGCCGTCCAGGCGTCCGCCCAGGGCCACGTTCGTATACGCTGACCCGCCGTTCAGTACGACCTCGAACGGCTTCACCGTCCTGCAATTGTTTCCCACGTCCAACGGCGTGCCGTTGACTTTGACGTCGTGGATGCGCAGGGACTGCTTGAAGTAGACCGTGGAGAACGCGGCGTCGAGGTCGTAACCGATGTTGCCTATGGAGATGGTCATGGGTCCGGTTTCGAAGGACACCTTCGCCGTCACCGGCTGGAAGCCGAAGGTGAGAAAGGTGGAATCGGCGTCCGGGAGATCGATGTTCGCGAGGTTGTCGATGCGGAGGTAGCGTCCGCGGCCCTCCGGATCCTCCCAGTCGTCCGCCTCTCGGCTTGATATGCGCTTCGTCGACAGCACAGAGATGAGCGCCGGGTGATCGGGATCATTGACGACCATGGCCCCATTCAGCTTCTGTACATTGGCGAGACCCAGCACGTTGGCACACATGAAAGCACCCGGGAGCTCGATCACATTGACAGGACGGCCTGGCGAGGGTTGTGGTGCCTTGCTGGAGTCCATCTCTCCCACCGGCGGTTCGACCGGACAGTAGTCGGGGTCCGCTTCGTCCTCAGCGTCCGTCGGTTCGACCGCGATGTCCTTGTCCTTCGCCCGGCCGGAGCCACCTGCCGGAGTGGGGAACGTCTCGGGGGTGCCCGACGGCCCGGTACCGGGGCCGTCAGTCACACGCGTGGTCGCGAGGTGTCCGTCCTCGCCCTCGTCCAGTCGGCACGTCATGGTGGTGAGAGGCGGCGTGGTCTTCTCGGGCTCCGCCGTGGCGGACCGCAGCTCAATCTTCAATTCCTTGACCGAGAAGTCGACGTCGCCCGCAGACCCCAGCGTCACGTAGGGGACATCACCGGAGTGGACGAGCACTACGTCACCGTCGGCGGGAAGGAGAGTGCTCGGCGCGTGCAGCTCCCAAGAGGCCTCTGCCGAGTCGCCGTTCTGGGCGACCATCACCTTGAGCGACGCGCGGCTCACGAACGCCTCGGCGCCTTCCGGCAAGAGGCCGGCGAGATCCGCCCGCGAGAGGGTGACGGTGAGCGTCACCGGCCCCGGCTGTACCGGCCGGCCGGCCTCACCGGTGGCCGGGACGTCCACCGAGACGCCGACCGCTGCCGTGACGGTGCCCGCGTCGCCGTCCTCGGCGCCACAGGATGCTGAGAAGCCGGCCGGCCCGGTGCTCTCGTCGGCGGCCGAACCTCCGCCGGACAACAGGCCTGCGAGCAGGGCGAGACCGGCGACGGAGGCGACCCTCACGGAACGCCCCGCACGGGCCACGGGTATCTGAGTGTGCATATCGGGCCTGTCCTCCACGGGTGCGATCGGTAGTACAACTGCTGTGGCGCCCGCCCGCGAGCGCCGGTATCACGAAGGCCGGGCCGGCCGCGAAGAGGCTCCGCGGCCGGCCCGTACCCGTGTGCTGCTACGCCTTACGGCGTCGTGATCTTCGGCGAGGTGCCCGTCGAGGTCACCTTGACGAGGTACGAGGCCTTGAAGGAGGCCACGTCGCCGTTGTTGATCAGGCCGAGGCAGTTGGCGTTGGACGCCTTCAGCTCCGTGCCCGAACCGTCGATGACCAGCCTGCCGGTGCTGTTGTCGTAGTACCCGTACGCCTTGCCCTTGAAGTCGGCGGCGCAGCCGAAGCCGCTGATGTGGGCGGAGATGCCGGTGACGTTGCCCTTGACCCGGTTGGCGTTGGAGGGATCCACCCCGGTGACGTTGATCGTCCACGGCGTCGCGGTCATGGAGACGGTGAAGCTGATGCCACCGACCGTGCAGCTGGTGAAGCCGATGGTGCCGATGGTCGCCATGTTGGCTCCCGTGGCGCTGGTCGCGGCGACGTTGCCCGCGGTCACGCTGGAGGAGGCACACGTCAGGGTCGCGGCGGGGACGGTCAGCGTGGGGTTGCTCGCGCTGGCGGTGTACGCGCCGTTCGGGGTGGCCGACCACGAGGCCGTGGCGCCGGCGGAGGCCGAGGTGGCCGCCATACCGAGGGCGGCGCCGGCGGCGGTGGCGATGATGGCGGCTCTACGTGCAAGGGTGTTCACGGAATCCGGTTCCCTTCGAGGGTGTGTGACCTACACCGGGGGGCCACTTCCGGCCGGGTAAGCGGCGCTCCCGGAGTGGGGGGTCACGAGACAGGAATGTGGCAGTCCGGCCTGACGGACTGCTCGACCTCTTGCGTTCGGCGATGACGCTACGGGCGAGTAATGTCGCTCCGCAACATGCTGGAACAAAGAATCTCCACAATCATCGCTCTCCCTCAGAAATTGCTTGCGAGGCGAGTACGGCGCGTGGATTTTTTATCGAGAAGTGAGCAGTTCTCCCGGAGCCGGGGTGCCCACTCCTGCTCACCCGATGACGGAAGGGCACCCCGCTCGACCCAACGCCCCACGTCACGGCCCTACCGTACGGCCTCCCCCGCCACCTCCGCTCCGCGCACCGGTCGCCCCGCCACGCCCTTGACTTCCCCCCGCCGGCCCAGCGGAATTCACCGCGAATAGCGAGAACGAAATTGTTCGGGGAGCAGGGACCATGCGGCGGAGCCACCGCCGCATTACCGGAATCCGGGCCCCCGCATCAGCACCGCACGAGTGATCCGCGAGTCGGTCGCGAGCGCGGAGGCCCACCGTAACGGTGGCCGAAAACAACCGATACATGGCCCATACATTTCGTCTTGTCCTGCCTGTGTTCAGAGCCACATACGTGGACTATCTTCGGCAGCCGACGTTGGTACGCACCTGAGAACGGGTGGGAGCGCTCTCCGTCCGTCACCCCCCATCGGGCGCCGAAGAGCAAGAAGGGGTCAAGGTATGCCGGGAGTCGCGCAACCCTCGGAGCTGGGAGAGCCGCTGGGACCGCTGCCGCAGGAGTTCGCCACGATCGTGCGGCCCGAACTTCCCAGCCTCATCAAGGAGATCGGCCTTGAGGTGACCCGCGCCTACCCCGAGTACGCGCGACTCCTCGACGGCCCGTACGGCCAGGGCATCCGGGTCGGTGTCGAGCAGAGCATCTCCGTGTTCGTGGACCAGGTGGCCGAGCCGGCCGCCCCCTCCGCCCTGCGCGACGAGATGTGCCGCAGGTTCGGCCGGTTCGAGGCGTACGAAGGGCGCAGCCTGGACCAGCTGCAGGGGGCGTACCGGCTGGGCGCCCGCGTGGCTCTGCGCCGGGCCAAGAAGATCGGCAGG
Source organism: Streptomyces sp. NPDC016469 (assembly GCF_040632905.1). Lineage (NCBI taxonomy): Bacteria > Bacillati > Actinomycetota > Actinomycetes > Kitasatosporales > Streptomycetaceae > Streptomyces > Streptomyces sp. NPDC016469. Next base: position 251,894 of record NZ_JBEYCQ010000006.1, on the reverse strand, counting down.
CGCTACAACCTCTCCCCCACCATGATGCTGACGTTCGCGGACGCGCTGTTCAGTTACGTGGACGAGCTGGAAGCCCTGTCGCGCGAGGGGTACTTGGAAGTGAGGTCGGCCTCCGACGACCACACGGACACCCTGCGGCGCAGGCTGCTGCACCTGATCCTCGCCGGGCGCCCGGTGCCGCGCGTGGCCATCGCCGAGCTGTGCGAGCAGACGGGCTGGACGCTGCCGGACGAGGTGACGCTCGTCGCCGTGCGCCCGTCCCCCGATCTGGACCGGCTGGCGATCGACCGTGACGTACTCGTCGACTTCGCCGATCCGCAGCCGCACTTACTGATCCCGGGCCCTTTCGACGACATGCGAAGACGCATGCTGGAGCACGCGCTTCCGGGCGTCCGCGCCGCCATCGGCCTGACCGTCCCCTCGTCGCTGGCCTCGGACTCGATCCGCTGGGCCCGGCGGGTGCTGGAACTCGTGGACGCGGGCGTCATAGACGACGCGCCGGCCATCCTCTGCGACGACCACCTCATCACTCTGTGGCTGCTCTCCGATCCGGTCCTCCTCGACCAGCTCGCGCGCCGCGAACTCGCCCCCATGGCCAACATCAGCGCCAACCGGCGCGAACGGCTCATCGAAACGCTGCGGATCTGGCTCGACACCCGCGGCACGGCGGCCCAGATGGGCGAACTGCTCGACGTACACCCCCAGACCGTCCGCTACCGGATGCGCAACCTGGAATCGATCTTCGGCGATCAACTGGTCGATCCCGAGGCGCGGTTCTCGACGGAGACCGTGCTCCGCGCCATGCAGCTGCGTGCCCGCAGCAACGACACACCCATCTGAACAGCGCGCGACGCACCTTCGTCCCGACGAGCACTTCACGCGAAGTCAACCTACTTGCTGGTAAGGGGAAATAGCCGGTCATTCCCAAACGGTTGCCACACGGAGACGTACTCAACGAGAAACCAGGAACTGCGTCTCGTTATATGGAGTGGAGTCGGTCCGCCCACCCGGCGGGCCGGCGCCCGACCTCCTGGCCACCATCGAGAGGGAACCCCCCATGACCGCCTCGCACCTGCTCGTCCCCGTCCCCATCCCGGACCGCATCGCCGCGCTCATCGGCGCCTGCACCCCCGCGCACATCCTCCAGGCCGAGTTCGACGCCGAGTGCGCCGCGCGGGAGGTGCGCAGGTTCCGGGGCCCCCGGCTGGAGGTCGAGGACCAGGCCGACCGCGAGCAGGCCCTGTCCGAACTGGCCCGCGCCAACAAGGTGCTCGCCGCCCACCATCCCCGGCTCGTGGTGCGCCCCGGTTCCGCCTGGTGACCCCGCGGAACGGCCCGCTCGCGCACCTTGCGAAGAGACCGCCGCGCCCTTACCTTACTCAAAAGTAAGTTTACTCCAGAGTAAGGAACTGGCGTGGCCGACAACAGCAGCGGCAAGGTCACCGACGAACTGGCCGCCCTCGATTTCGCGGCCGTCTCCCCCGAGGAGTTCGCAAGGATCGTGAAGGGGCTGTCAGCCAAGCAGCTCGCCGAGATCATGCACGGGGAGCTGCGCGCCCGGGTGCTCGGCGAGGTCTTCGGCCGGATGAGGCAGCAGTTCCGCCCGGAGGCGGCCGGGGCGCTCAAGGCGCTGATCCGCTGGAAGATCACCGGTGACACGGAGGTGGTCTACGAGACCTCGATCGCGGACGGCACCTGCACCGTCAGCGAGGGCCGCTCGGACGCGGAGCCGCGTACGACACTGGTCATGGCGGACGCGGAGTTCCTGAAACTGGTCTCCGGGAACGGCAACCCGATCACGATGTTCATGATGCGCAAGCTGAAGGTGGCCGGTGACGTCGGCCTGGCCTCGGGGCTCACCCGTTACTTCGACATCCCGAAGGCGTGAGCCGATGAGCTACTTCTCCCTCGCGCTCACCGAGGAGCAGCAGGACCTGCGCGACTGGGTGCACGGCTTCGCCGCCCAGGTGGTGCGCCCGGCGGCGGCCGAGTGGGACGCCCGCGAGGAGACGCCCTGGCCGGTCATCCAGGAGGCGGCCCGGATCGGCCTCTACGGGTTCGAGTCGCTGGCCGACATGTACGGCGACCCGTCGGGGCTCTCCCTCCAGATTGCCAACGAGGAGCTGTTCTGGGGCGACGCCGGCATCGGCATGGCCCTGTTCGGCACCTCGCTCGCCGTCGCCGGGATCTTCGCGTCCGGCACCCCGGACCAGCTCGCCGAGTGGGTGCCCCAGTGCTACGGCGACGAGGACGAGCCGAAGGTCGCGGCGTTCTGCGTCTCCGAACCGCAGGCCGGCTCCGACGTCTCCGCGATGACCACGAAGGCCCGGTACGACGAGGCGAAGGACGAGTGGGTGATCTCCGGCCAGAAGGCGTGGATCACCAACGGCGGCATCGCCGAGGTCCATGTGGTCGTCGCCTCGGTCGACCCGGCACTCGGCGCACGGGGGCAGGCCGCGTTCATCGTGCCGCCCGGCACGAAGGGCCTGGCGGCGAGCCGCACCATCAAGAAGCTGGGGCTGCGTGCCTCGCACACGGCGGACGTCTTCCTGGACGAGGTACGGGTGCCGGGACACTGCCTGCTCGGCGGCAAGGAGAAGCTGGACGCCCGCCTCGCCCGCGCCCGCGAGGGCTCCACCGCCAAGGGGCAGGCCGCCATGGCCACCTTCGAGGTCAGCCGCCCCACGGTCGGGGCCCAGGCGCTGGGCATCGCGCGCGCCGCGTACGAATACGCGCTGGAGTACGCCGGGGAGCGCGAGGCGTTCGGGCGGCCGATCATCGAGAACCAGTCGATCGCGTTCGCCCTGGCCGACCTCCGTACCGAGATCGAGGCCGTACGGCTGCTGATCTGGCAGGCCGCGTGGATGGCCCGCAACGACCGCACCTTCGACGCCGGTCAGGGCTCGATGTCCAAGCTCCGTGCGGGCGAACTCGCGGTGGCCGCGACGGAGAAGGCCGTCCAGATCCTGGGCGGCGCCGGATACAGCCGGGAGCACCCGGTGGAGCGGATGTACCGGGACGCGAAGATCTACACGATCTTCGAGGGGACCAGCGAGATCCAGCGCCTGGTCATCGCGCGGGCGATCTCGGGGCGCCACATCCGCTGAGGACGGGGGCGGCGAGCCGGTACGGGGCCGGGCCAGCGAGGATGGGCGGGTCCCGTACCACCGCCGCCCCCGGGGGAAACGCCATGCCCGCCGTCCCGCGCCCGTCCGTCCTCTTCGTCACCGACCTCGCCTACGAGGCGCGCGGCCGGCGCTACTGCGACGAGGACATCCGCCTGACGGGCCGCCTCCGCGAGGACTTCGACCTCGCGCTCTGCCACCCGCGCGACGCCGCCGCCCTCCTGGACGGCTTCGACGCCGTCGTCGTACGCAACAGCGGTCCGGTCCTGCACTACCAGGAGGCGTACGAGGCGTTCCGGGCGCGGGCCCTGGAGCTGGGCACCCGGGTCTACAACCCGCTGACCGGGCGCGGTGACATGGCGGGCAAGCAGTACCTCGTGGACCTGAGCCGGGCCGGATACCCGGTGATACCCACTGTGGACCGGGCGGCGGACCTCGGGCTGCTGCCGCACGCCGAGGGCTATGCCGTGAAGCCGAAGCTGGGCGCGGACTCGGTGGGACTGCGCTTCGTGCCGACGCCCGAGCTCGATCCCGGCGCCGACGGCACCCTGCTCGTCCAGCCCCGGATCGACTTCCGCTACGAGGTGTCCTTCTATTACGTGGACCACGACTTCCAGTACGCGCTGCACGCCCCGGACCCTGAGCGGCGGTGGGTGCTGGAGCCGTACGGGGCGAGCGCGGCGGACCTGGCGTTCGCCCGGTCGTTCGTGGAGTGGAACACGCTGGACCACGGCATCCAGCGCGTGGACGCCTGCCGGACGGCGGACGGCGACCTGCTCCTCGTAGAGCTGGAGGACCTCAACCCGTATCTCTCGCTGGACCGGGTAGCAGCCCCCGTACGGGAGGCATTCGCCGCCCGTATGACGACGTCACTGCGGGACCTGCTCGCCTGACCCGTCCGGGCGTTCCCCGCATGCGGGTGACACGACGCGATGTGAGGGTGCGAAGGTGACCACTGCCAGCGAGACCGCCCCCGCCGCGCAGAGTGCCGCCGCGCCGCCCGTGCTCGATCCGCGCCGCCGCAACATCGTCTTCGCCACGATCGTGCTGGGCATCCTGCTGGCCGCCCTGGACCAGACGATCGTGGGTACCGCGCTGCCGACGATCGTCTCGGACCTCGGAGGCGCCGCGCACATGTCGTGGGTGGTCACCGCCTATCTCCTCGCGGAGACCGTGGCGACGGTGCTGGTCGGCAAGTTCGGCGACCTGTTCGGGCGGAAGATCGTCTTCCAGCTGTCCGCCGTCATCTTCATCACCGGTTCGTTCCTCTGCGGGCTCGCGACGAACATGACGCTGCTGATCGTGTGGCGCGGCCTCCAGGGCATCGGCGCCGGCGGTCTGATGGTCACCTCGATGGCGCTCATCGCCGACGTCATCCCGCTGCGCGACCGGGGCAAGTACCAGGGCGCGATCGGCGCCGTCTTCGGTGTCTCGACGGTGATCGGTCCGCTGCTCGGCGGGCTGTTCACCGACCATCTGACATGGCGCTGGGCCTTCTACGTCAATGTGCCGATCGCGATCGTGGTGGTCATCGCGGCGGCCCGGACGATCCCGTCCGTGAAGGCGGCCGGGCGGCCGGTCATCGACTACCTGGGCATCGCGCTGGTCACGGTGGGCGCCAGTGCCCTGATCCTGGCCACCAGCTGGGGCGGCAACGAGTACGCCTGGGGCTCCGGCGTCATCATCGGCCTGTTCGTCCTCGGGCTCGTGGCGCTCGCGCTGTTCTGCCTGGTCGAGTTCCGGGCGAAGGAGCCGATGCTGCCGATGCGCCTCTTCGGCAACCCGGTCTTCACAGTCTGCTCGATCCTCAGCTTCATCGTCGGGTTCGCGATGCTCGGCGCGATGATCTTCCTGCCGACGTACCTCCAGTACGTGGACGGCGACTCGGCGACCCTGTCGGGCGTGCGGACCCTGCCGATGGTCGTCGGCCTCCTCGCCGCGTCGATCTTCAGCGGCAACGTGGTCAGCAAGACCGGCCGCTACCGCATCTTCCCCATCATCGGCTCGCTGGTCATGGCGGCCGGTCTGTTCCTGCTCTCCCGGATGGGCCCGGACAGCGGGGTCTGGCTGGAGTCGCTGTACATGCTGGTGCTCGGCATCGGCATCGGGCTCTCCATGCAGGTCCTGACGATCGCCGTGCAGAACACCGTGGACTACGCGGACCTGGGCACGGCGACCTCGGGCGTCACCTTCTTCCGTACGCTGGGCAGCTCCTTCGGCACCGCGGTCTTCGGCACGATCTACGCGAACGCCCTCGGCCCGCACCTCAGGGACGGGATCGCCGAGGCCGCGCGGGCGGGCGGTGATCCCGCCGTGCTGGCGAAGGCGTCCCAGAGCCCGGAGGGGCTGCACTCGCTGCCCGCCGCCCAGTCGGAGCCGCTGGCGCAGGCGTACGCGGACACCCTGCACACGGTGTTCCTGTGGACGGTGCCGGTGGCGCTGCTCGGGTTCTTCGTCGCGCTGTTCCTCAAGCAGGTGAAGCTGCGCGACACCGTACGGGCGGGCTCGACGGACATGGGTGAGGGCTTCGCCTCGCCGAACACCCAGGACTCGGCCCGGCTGCTGGAGTTCTCGGTGGCCAAGGTGCTGCGGCGGGTGGACCCGGAGACGGCACGGAGGATCGTCGCGGAGTCGGACACCCGGCTCGACATGGCGGGCGCCTGGGCGGTGATGCAGGTCGAGCTGTTCACGCGGATGGTCGGCCACGCGGGGCTCCGGCTGATCGCGGCCCGGCACCGGATTCCGCCCGAGGTCCTGGTGCCGGTCTTCGACCGCATGATCGAGGAGGGCTTCCTCACCGGCGACGGCCGTCTGTTCACGCACACCGCGGCCGGCAGCCGCGAGGCGCGGACCATCACGGACGCCTGGGCCCGCTGGCTCAACGACCAGCTGGGCGAGGACGGCGGGCGCCCGGACGACGCCCGGCTGCGCGCCGCGGTCGACGTCATCGCCAAGCGGCTGCTCGCGGAGGACCTGACGCAGGAGCTGGCTCCGGTCGCACCGGCGGGCGCGCCGGTCTGAGCCGGGGTGCCCTCAGTCCGCGAAGACGGCGGTCTCGTACACCCAGGCGCCCTCGTGCCGTACGAAGCGGCTCTTCTCGTGGAGGGAGCCGGCCTGCCCGCCCGCCGTGTAGTGCGCGCGGAACGTGACGGTTCCGGTGGTGTGGAAGGCGCTGCCCTCGGTGGTCTCCAGGACCTCCAGGCCCTGCCAGCGCTGCCCGGGGTCGAGGTCGAGCACGTCGGGGCGGTGGTCCGGGTGCCAGGTGCGCAGCAGGTACCCGGCGTCCCGGACGGCGAAGGCGGCGTACCGCGACCGCATCAGCGCCTCGCACGTGGCCGCCGGAGCCCCCGCGTGCAGCCGGCCGCAGCACTCGGCGTAGGCCGCGGGCAGCCCGCATGGGCACGGCGAAGCCGCGCTGATCTCGGGGGCTGGGGCGGTGCGGGGGCCCGCGGCGGACGGGCGCCGGGGGCGGGAGGTGCGTCGGGACATGGGTCCATTGTGACGTGCGCGGGCGCGCGGCCCCGACGTGAGGCTCAGGTCAGCAGGAAGTCGGCCTGGCCGGCCTTGGCGCCCTGGATGAACGCGGCGATCTCGTGGGGGGTGTAGATGAGGGCCGGACCGTCGGGGTCCGCGGACTGGCGCATGGCGATTCTCCCGTCGGCCAGTTTCATGGCCTCGACGCAGGTACCGCCGTTGCCACCGCTCCATGGCTTGTACCAGCCTTCGGAGCCGAGGTCAGCGGCCGGCATGCCGTTGTATATGGGTGTCATCACAGCTCCTTGCGGAAGTCCCGGAGGAGTTCCTTCGTGCGTTGTGCCGTCGCGGCCTGGGCCGCCATGCGGTCCATGACCTCGAGATAGGAGGCCACCTCCGGGCGCGCGTCGAAGTAGACGGCCCCGGTCAGATATTCGCTGTAGACCATGTCGGGCAGTTCGGGCACGGCGAACCGGAACAGCACGAACGGCCCGTACGTCCCCGGGTGGTGACCGGTGGAGAACTCCGCGATCTGCAGCGTCACATTGGGCATCGATGTCGCGTCGAGGAGCTTGTCCACCTGCGCGCGCATGATGTCGGCGCTGCCCACCGGACGGCGCAGGACGGTCTCGTCCATCACCACCCACAGGCGCGGGGCGTCCGGCTTGGTCAGCAGGGCCTGGCGCTCCATCCGCAGCGCCACATGGCGCTCGATGTCCTCGGCCCTGACCTGGCCCACGGCCCCGGTCCGCATCACGGTGCGCGCGTAGTCCTCGGTCTGGAGGAGTCCGGACACGAAGTGGGGCTCGTAGATGCGCAGCAGGCTCGCGGCGCCCTCCAGGCTGACGTACATACTGAACCAGTCCGGCAGGACATCGTGGAACCGCTGCCACCAGCCGGGTCGGTTGGCCTCCTCCGCGAGCTCCACGAAGGCGTCCGTCTCGGCGTCCGAGACCCCGTACGCCCTGAGCAGCGCCTGCACGTAGAGGATCTTGAGTGCGACCTCGGCGGTCTCCATCCTGCGTACGGTCGCCGGGGCGACGTGCAGCACCTTGGCGGCCTGGTCCCGGCTCATGCCGGCACGCTCCCGCAGATCCTGCAGACGCTTGCCGAGAACGACCTGGCCCACGGTCGGGGCGGACCGCGGTTCGCTCACTTCAGACCTCCCCCTGCGCTGTATGCGTGCAGTGTGCCATGTGGTCGCCGCCATGGACACAGCCACTCTGGAAATTTCAGAGTGCCCCTTGCCAAGTGTTCGCGACAGGGGGAGAGTTGGGGTGCGGAACCAGTTGACCTGTCGCGCCCTCGGCCTTTTCGAAGATCGCGAAGCGTGACGCAGCCCCCACTGTGAGGATTCGGTCGTGGCACCTGGCAGTGCGCTCATCCCCCGGTTCGCGGAGACCGGCCCGGGGACAGAAGCGCTCCATCACTGCTTCGCGCTGCCCGCGCTTCCCGAATCGGTCGCCGTCGCACGGCGCCTGACGAAGGCCCGGCTCGGCGAGTGGCGCACGGGCGGCGACACCGTCGACTCCGTGGTCCTGATCGTGTCCGAACTGGTCACCAACGCGGTGGTGCACACCGCCGGCGCGCGGGTCCTGTGCGAACTGCGGTGCCTCGACGGCCGGCTGCGCGTCTCCGTGCAGGACCAGGGAGACCAGCCGGACGGACCACGCCTCGGCAGAGGTGCGGACGACGAGCACGGACGCGGCCTGCTGCTCGTCGACTCACTGGCCCGCTCCTGGGGTTCGCGCGACGCCGGGGACGGATCGGGCCGCATCGTCTGGGCGGAACTGCCGCACGGCTCGGAGCACTCATGCTGAAGAACGCCATGAACCACTTCCTCGGACACCGCCGCTCCCGTGAGCCCGTCGGCTCCCCCGGCTCCGCAGGCCGGGTCCAGCTGCCGCTGCCCACGACCCTCTCGGCGAGCCTCGGCTGCGACGCGGTCGGCGTGCCCGCGCGCCACGGCTTCCGCCTGATGTCCCATCTGCCGCGCACCGGCTGCGTCTTCGCGGACGCCGAGCGCTGGTGGTGGATCGTCCCGGCCGGCTCCGACCTCGACCTCGACTGGCCCGAGCAGGTGGCGTACGCGCGGGGGGCGTGTGTGCCCGCGGTACGCCCCCGGCTCATCCATCAGCCCGACAGCCGCACGCCCTACACCCCTCCCATCCCGCTGTTCCTGATGGTCTGCCAGGTGACGGGCGTGACACCGTCGTGGACCCAGGCGTACGGGCCCCGAGCCGTCTCCGCCCCCTGATCCGGACCGCGTCCCCGGCCCCTCCCCGCCCCGGTCACCCTGCGTTGTCAGTGGTCGGTTCTACTGTGGAACCACTGATCGAGAACCCGTGGAATACGGGGTCAACGGGTGTGAAGGGGGCGGGCCGGTGCGTGCTGTGGAGCCTTTCGAGGGCGGTGCGTCGCAGTTCGAGGAGACCGGGACGGACGAGGACACGTTCGTCCTCCCGGACGGCTGGCGGCGGCTGGTCCATCCCCGGCGCGGGGGCGTCGCGAGGACGCCGGCCAGGACGGACGCGAAGCAGCTCGCCGCGGTCGCGGAGCGGACGGCCGAGGAGCACGCCTGGATCAAGGAGTATCTGGACGCGCCGCGCAGTGACGCCGCCCTGGTCGCCGAGGCCCGCCGGCATCTGAACGGGGAGCCCTCGCCCGCCGGAGCGGCGGCGGTGGCGCGAATGGTGGGGATGTACGCGCCTCCGGCGAACGCCTGGGCGGACAGCTGGGTACGGCTGCACGGGCTGCCCTTCGCGGCCCGCACCGCGGTGGAGCTGTTCATGACCAAGGTGCACTACATGCAGAGCGGGATGCGACGCTACGGCGCTTGGCTGGAGGCGGGGTCCGCCGCGCAGGAGGCCCTGTCCGGACATGACAGCCGGATCGCCGCCGACCGGGTACGGGCGCTGCTCGCCGCCGCGGACGACGAGACCTACCGGGCGACCGTCGAGGCCCTGTCCGCCTGCCGCACCGACGCCCACCGGAAGATCATCACGGCCTACCTGGCGCCGAGCGAGTCCGATTGGGTCGCGGAGCTCACCGCCGGCCCCGAGACGACCGGGCAGCTCGACACCGGGCTCCTCTCCCTCGTCTTCTGCACACTCGACTCGCCGGATCAGGCGGCGCTCTACACGCACACCTTCGGCTTCGACCGGTCCCCTGCCGTGATCGCCACGGCCGCCGAGGGCATCGGGACGGCGGTCGTGCCCATGCTCACCAAGGAGCTGGAGAGGGGGCACTTCTACGCGGACGGGATGAAGAAGCTGGCCGAGGCGCTGGCCGAGTTTCCCACCGACGACGCCTTCGGGGCCCTGCTCGCCCACGCGGACAACAAACAGGTCCGCCCGGCCCTCCTGGACGCGATGGCCCGCTATCCGGCCCGTGCCCTGCGGCTGCTCGCCGCGGACGCCCGCGACCGGGCGGGGTTCCCGGCGGCCTCGGCCGCCTCGGCGTCCGGCCTGCTGCGCACGCACATCGCCCGGCACCGCACCCTCGTACAGCGGGTGCTGCCGACGCTGGACGACGGCCTCGCGGCCGTCGTGGAGCCCCTGCTGAACCCGGCCGGCCGCATCGCGGACGCGCCCGCCGACGTCCTTCCGGCCGTGCTCACCGCACCACCGTGGACCCGGCAGCGGACCACGGCGCGTCCCAAGGCCGTCACCGGTCTGACGGCTGACGAGGGGAAGGCCGTGCGGTGGCAGGCCGGTGAGCGGGAGGAGTGGGCTGCCACCGGCAGCTGGTACACCCGGCCCGAGGCGGCTCCCGACTGGGAGCGGACGCTCGCCACCCTGGGCCAGGGACGCGAAGCGTCGGACCTGCACCCGGCGTGGATCTACGTCCACGGGCCGAAGGAGCGGGTCGCGCCCCTGCTCGACGTCTGGGACCCGACCAGCCTGTGGGACGGTGTGGACACCCTGAAGCCGGTGGCTGCCCGCTTCGGGCTCGCCGCCCTGCCGCTGCTGTTGCGCGTCGTGCCGCGCCAGCCCAGCTCCCTGGCGCCGCTCCTGATGCCGTACGTCGACGCGCGGGTCGCCCGGCACATGGCCGACTGGGCGGTGCGCCTCAAGTCCACGGCAGCCGTCGCCCACGCGTGGTTCGAGCGGCACGGCGTGCGCGCGGCGCCGCTGCTCGTGCCGGACGCGGTCGGCAGGGCCGGGGCCGCACGGCGCGCCGCCGAGCAGGCGCTGCTGCTGATCGCCGGACTGCACGGCGACGCGGTGGTGCGCGAGGCCGCCGAGGGGTACGGCGAGAAGGCGGCGGACGCGGTGACCGCGCTGCTGGCCGCCGATCCGCTGGAGCGGGCGCTGCCCGCCGCCATGCCGGAGCTGCCGCAGTGGGCGGACCCCGCGCTGCTGCCGCAGCTCGCGGTGGCGTCGGGAGGGGCGCTGCCCGAGGAGTCCGTCCGCCATCTGCTGACCATGCTCGCCCTGTCCAAGCCGGGTGAGCCGTATCCGGGTCTCGCCGACGCGCTCGCGACCGTGGACGCGGCCTCGGCAGCCGGTTTCGCCTGGGCGCTCTTCGAGCAGTGGCGCGCCGCCCTCCTGCCTGCCAAGGAGGCGTGGGCGCTGCACGCCCTGGGTCTGCTGGGCGACGACGGCACGGTGCACCGGCTGACCCCGGTGATCCGCGCCTGGCCCGGCGAGAACGCCCACCACCGGGCGGTGGAGGGGCTCGACGTCCTGGCGGCGATCGGCAGCGACGCGGCCCTGCTCCAGCTGCACGGCATCGCGCAGCGCGTGAAGTTCAAGGCCCTGAAGGTGCGGGCCACGGAGAAGATCGCCGAGGTCGCGGCGGGGCTCGGCCTGACCGGCGAACAGCTCGCGGACCGGCTGGTGCCCGACCTCGGTCTCGACGCCGACGGCTCCACGGTCGTGGACTACGGTGGCCGGACGTTCACCGTGGGCTTCGACGAGCAGTTGCGGCCCTACGTCCAGGACGGCGACGGCAAGCTCCGCAAGGACCTGCCGAAGCCCGGCGCGAAGGACGACCCGGAGCTGGCTCCGGCCGAGCGCAAGCGCTTCATGGCCCTGAAGAAGGAGGTCCGGACGCTCGCCTCCGACCAGGTCCGCCGGCTGGAGGCCGCCATGGTGGCGGACCGCTCCTGGACGGCACGGGAGTTCACCGAGCTGTTCGTCGGCCACCCGCTGGTGGGGCACCTGGTGCGCCGGCTGGTGTGGCTGAGCGAGGCGGACGGGGTGACCACGGCGTTCCGGGTGGCGGAGGACCGCACCTTCGCCGGTGTCGGGGGCGACCCGTTCGCCCTGCCCGAGGGGGCGACCGTGCGGCTGCCCCACCCGTTGCGGCTGGGCGAGGCGGTGGCCGCCTGGTCGGATGTGTTTGCGGAGCACGCGATCGTGCAGCCGTTCCCCCAGCTCGGGCGCCGGGTGTTCGCGCTGACCGAGCAGGAGGCCGCCGGCCACCGCCTCCAGCGCTTCGAGGGGATCACGGTGCCCACGGGCAAGGTCCTCGGTCTGGAGCGGTACGGCTGGCAGCGCGGCAATCCGGAGGACAACGGCGTGGAGCGCTGGATCTCCAAACGGCTGGGAGGCGACTGCCACCTCGTGATCGCCCTCGACGGGGGCATCGCGATCGGCTCGGTCGACACCTACCCCGAGCAGACCCTGGAGACCGTCTGGCTCGACGTCGAACCGTCCGACTACTGGCGCAGCCGCCCCCACGACCTGCGGTTCGACGGGCTGGACGCGGTGACCGCGTCCGAGCTGCTGGCCGACCTGACCGCGCTCACCGAGGACGCCGCGTCATGACCGTACGGCACCCAGATACGCCAGCCCCGGGTGCGCCTTCACATAGCCGTCCACCAGGCGGTGGGCCACGGAGACCGAGTCGACCAGGGGATGCAGGGCGAAGGCCCGGACCGCGTCCGCGCGCGATCCGCTCGCCGCGGCGTCCAGGACCGCGCGCTCGACGGCCTTCACCGAGGTGACCAGGCCGACCGCGTGGTAGGGCAGGGGCTCGGCGGAGACGGGCCGGGCGCCGTTGGCGTCGACCAGGCAGGGGACCTCGATCACGGCGTCCGCGTCCAGGACGGAAAGGGTGGACCGGTTGCGGACGTTGAGGATCAGGGTGGTCCGCTCGTCGCGGGCGATCGCCCGCATGAGGGCGAGGGCGACCTGCTCGTAGCCGCCGGATTCCAGGTCGCTCTCCTCGCGCTCCCCGGCCCCGGCGACGTCCCGGTTCTCCGCCATGTAGGTCGCCTCCCGCTCCGCGCGGGTGCGGTCCCAGGTGGCCAGGGCGGGGGTCGCCGGGTCCTTCATCCGGCCGTAGAAGCCTTCCTGCTGCTCCCGGAGGAAGGCGCCCCGGGTCTGCGCGGCCTCCTGGTAGGCGCGGACGGCCTCGCGGTTGAAGTAGTAGTAGTGCAGGTACTCGTTGGGGATCGCGCCCAGCGAGCGCAGCCAGTCGGCGCCGAACAGCCGGCCCTCCTCGAAGGAGCCCAGCAGCCCGGGGTCGGCCAGCAGGCGCGGGAGTTCGTCGCGGCCGTCGACGTACAGCCCGCGCACCCAGCCGAGGTGGTTGAGGCCGACGTAGTCGACGCGGGCCAGGTCCGGGTCGGCGCCGAGGACGCGGGCGATGCGGCGGCCGAGGCCCACCGGCGAGTCGCAGATGCCGATGACGCGGTCGCCGAGGTGCCGGGACATCGCCTCGGTGACGAGCCCGGCCGGGTTGGTGAAGTTGATGACCCAGGCGTCCGGGGCGAGCCGGGCGATGCGGAGCGCCAGGTCGACGGCGACCGGCACGGTGCGCAGCCCGTACGCGATGCCGCCCGCGCCGACCGTCTCCTGGCCGAGGACGCCCTCGTCGAGCGCGACGCGTTCGTCCGCGGCCCGGCCCGCGAGGCCGCCGACCCGGATCGCCGAAAAGACGAAGTCGGCGCCGCGCAGGGCCTCGTCCAGATCGGTCGTGGCGCGGACGGCGGGCGCGTCCGGGATGTCCCCGGCCTGCTCGGCGAGGACCCGCGCCACGGCGGTCAGCCGGTCGGTGTCCGTGTCGTAGAGGGTGACGGCCGTGACCCGGCCCTCGGCGTGGTCGGCGAGCAGCGCCCCGTACACCAGTGGAACCCGGAATCCGCCGCCGCCCAGAATTGTCAGCTTCACGCTTCCGCATGGTACGTGGGGCGGCCCGGTGGCGAGGGGCGTCGTCGCCCCCGTCCACCGGGCCGCCCCGGGACCGCTCCGGTGTCAGTCGCCGTTCCACCAGCGGGTCACGACGCGCCAGAGCCGGGCGGGCCCGCCGGGCTTGCGCTGGCGCGGGACACGTCCGGTGGTTCCGGACAGCGCGTCCGCCGATCCGTCGGCCGTCGCGGTCGCCCCGGCCGGGGCGGCGGTCGACGGCGCTTCGGCCCCCTCCAGGGGGGCCCGGACGGGGGTCGGGGCGGTGTGCCGTACGGCGGACTGGACCTCCCAGTCCTGGCGGGCCGCGTTGGGCCGGCCCATGGACGGCGGCTCGCGGTCGTCCTGCGGGGAGCGGGGGGCGAATTCGGCGGGCAGCTCCACCAGGTGACGGCTCATGAAGTTGCCGACCCAGCGCAGTTCCTTCTCGTCCACCGCGAGTTCCAGGTCGGGCAGCCGCATCAGGAGGGCGTCCACGCCGACGTCCGCGATGGCGCGGCCGATGTCCTGTCCGGGGCACTCGTGGGGGCCGCCGCTGAACGCCAGGTGGGAGCGGTTGCCCTCCATGTTGGCGGTCAGGTCGGGGCGGACCACGGGGTCGGTGTTGGCCGGTGCGATGCCGACGATCAGGGCGTCGCCGGCCTTGATGTGCTTCCCGCCCAGTTCGGTGTCGCCGACGGCCCAGCGGCCGAAGACGGCGGTGAACGGCGGCTCGTCCCACAGGGTCTGCTCGACCGCCTCGGGGACGGTCATGTGGCCGCCGCTGAGCCGGGCCCGGAAGCGCGGGTCGGTGAGGACCATGCGCAGGACGTTGGCGATGAGGTTGGCGGTGGCCTCGTAGGACGCGATCAGGATGAGCCGCAGATGCTCGGCGACCTCCTGGTCGTTCATGCTCGCGGGGTGCTCGACCAGCCAGGTCGCGAAGTCGTCGGCCGGTTCGCGGCGGCGGCGCTCGACCAGACGGGTGAGCGCTCCGACCACGTAGGCGTTGCTCTGGACGGCGGTCGCGGTGCCCTTGATCATGTCGCGGGCCGCCTCGACCATCCGGTCGTTGTACTCCTCCGGCATGCCGAGGATGGCGCACATGACCATCATGGGCAGCCGCTCGGCGAACTCGGCGACGAGGTCGGTGCGGCCCTCCCGGCAGAAGCCGTTGACGAGCCGGTTGCTGTACCGGTTGACGTGGCGCCGCACGCCGCGCGTGTCGATGCGGGCCATGGAGTCGGTCACGGCGCCGCGCTGGCGTTCGTGGGTGGCGCCGTCGGCGAAGACGCAGATCGGCTGCCAGGTGAAGATCGGCGCCAACGGGTGGTCGGGGGCGACGCTGCCGTCCTGCAGGGCCCGCCAGCGGCGTGAGTCGCGGGAGAACTGCGAGGGCGTACGGGTCATGTGCAGGTTCTCGCTGTGGCCGAGGACCAGCCAGGCGGGCACGTCGCCGTGCAGCAGGACGGGGGCCACCGTGCCGTGTTCGGCGCGCAGCTTCTCGTACAGGCCGTGCGGGTCCTGCTCGGCCTCGGGTCCGTAGAGGCGGCGCAGGCCGCCGGGGCCGACGCCCAGGCCGTGGGCCGGGCACTCGGGGGGCGGGACAGGGCCGTGCTCGTAGGGGAAGGGGGTTGTCACGATCGCTCCAGGGGTCGGGCCTCGGGGGCCTGACGGTCGGGGGCGCGGTGGGGACGCGCGGAACGGGTTCGGAAGGGTGCGCGGGAGGGCTCAGCCGAGCGGGAGGGCGATGCTGTGCAGGTAGCGCATCAGGGTCATCAGCACATCGCGGCTGGAGCCTCGCAGCCGGGCGTCGCAGTCGACTATCGGGACCTCTTCCGAGAGGTCCAGGGCGGCGCGCAGCGCCTCGACGGGGTGCTTCGGTGCGTCGGGGAAGGTGTTGATGGCGACGACGAACGGCACCCCGCGTTCCTCCAGGCGTCCGATGACGTCGAAGCTGGTTTCCAGCCGGCGGGTGTCGAGGAGGACGACGGCGCCGAGAGCGCCCTCGAACAAGCCGTTCCAGAGGAACCAGAAGCGCTCCTGGCCGGGGGTGCCGAAGAGGTAGAGGATCAGCTCCTCGCTGATGCTGATCCGGCCGAAGTCCATGGCGACGGTGGTGGCGGTCTTGCTCTCCACGCCGAAGTTGTCGTCCACGCCGACGCCGGCCTGCGTCATCGTCTCTTCGGTGGTCAGCGGCCGGATCTCGCTGACCGAGCCGACCATGGTCGTCTTGCCGACCCCGAACCCTCCGACGATCACGACCTTCACCGCGGCGGTGGCCGTGGTGGGCAGGACGTCCTCGCTGCGGGGGCCCGTGATCGTGTCAGAGTTTCTGAAGTCCATGCATCACCGCTTCGAGGAGGGAACGGTCCGGAAGGGTCGCGCGGACGATGGGCGCGCGCGATTCGATCAGACCGGTGGCGAGGAGTTCGGTGAGGAGTGAGGTCACCACGCTGAACGGCAGGCTGAGGTAGGCGGAGAGTTCGGCGACGGATAACGGGGCCTGGCAGAGCCGCAGGATCACGGCCTGCTCGGGCTGGACCGTCGGGGACGGCTCCGACTTCGAGACAATCATCGTGACCAGGTCGAGCGCTGCCCGCTCGCTGCCGTCGGGATCGCCGGTGATGACGTAGAGCCTCTCCGGGTCGCTCAGCGCCGGATCGGCCTTGCGGCGTTCTCGTCGGGGAGAGTTCATCCGGCCTGCCCGTCGTGGCGGGGCGGGCTCGTGAGGTGGCCCCCGATGCGTACGACCATGTCGCGCATCCGCGCCCCGACGTGCCCGGCGTCCACCGTCTCGCCGGCGAGCACCGCGAGGTAGGCGCCGGCGCCCGCGGCCATCAGGTAGAAGAAGCCGCCGGTGACCTCGATGACGACGAGCCTCATCCGGCCGTCGCTGTACGGGATCTCGGAGGCGACGGCCGCCGCCAGGCTCTGGAGGCCGGCGCAGGCCGCCGCGAGCCGGTCGGCGACGTCGGGGTCGCCGCCGTGCTGGGCGATGCGCAGTCCGTCGGCGGAGAGCACGACGATCTGGTGGATGTCCGGGACGTCGTCGGCAAGTTCCTTGAGCATCCAGTCCATGTTGCCCCGCTGCTGGATCACCGCTGATCTCCCTTGTCCCACGCGTCGTCAGAGTCTTCGCCGGCCCTGGGCTCCTGGGGCACACCGTTGGCGGCCTTCGTGAACGCCTCCAGCCAGATGCCGGGGGGCGGTTCCTTGCTGTTGTCCTGGCCGTAGCCGTGGCCGTGGCCGTTGGTGCGGCCGGCGGTGGGGTCGGCGGCCTGTGCGGGGAGGTTGTGCGAGCCGAGCGGGGCGCGGCCGCGGCTGCGGCGCTGCGGGAGTCCGCCGGCGGTCCACTCGGTCACGACGGGCACGTCGTCCTGCATGGCGACGGCCGGGGTGGCCGGGCGGGGCTCGGAGACCACCGGGCCGGTCGCGGGGCGTGCGGCGACGGGGCTGGGCTTGCGGCGCTTGCCGCGGGGCGGCACGACGTGCTTCATGTCGGCGAGGTCGATGTCGCTGGTGGGCCGCGAGGTGGCGCCGATGCCGTGGGCGATGCCGGGGGCCGGGCCGGTGGTGATCATGGCGCGGGGCACGATGAGCACGGCGCGGACGCCGCCGTACGCGGACTGGCGCAGCGAGACCTGGAGGTCGTACATCCGGGCGAGGCGGCCGACGACGGCCATGCCGAGGCGCGGGGACTCGCCGAGGTCGTTCATGCTGGACCCGGCCTGGGCACGGGCGAGCATGTTCTCGGCGCGGGCGCGGGCCTCCTCGCTGAGGCTGACGCCGCCGTCCTCGATCTCGATGGCGATGCCGGTCTGCACCTCGACTGCGGTGACGTGCACCCGGGTCTGCGGGGGCGAGTAGCGGGTGGCGTTGTCGAGGAGTTCGGCGCAGGCGTGGATGAGCGGTTCGACCGCGGTGCCGATGATGGCCACCTTGGCGATCGAGTGCAGGTCGACGCGCGGGTACTCCAGGATGCGCGACATGGCGCCGCGCAACACGCTGAACAGCGGGACGGGCTTGGGCCACTGGCGGCTGGGGCGGGCCCCGCCGAGGACCGCGATGGAGTCGGCGAGGCGGCCGATCAGCGCGGTGCCGTGGTCGATGCGGAGCAGGTCGTCGAAGACGTCGGGGTTGCGCCCGTGGTGCTCCTCCATCTCCCGCAGCTCACTGGCCTGCCGGTGGACGATCGCCTGGACGCGGCGGGCGACGTTGACGAAGGCGCGCTGCGCGGAGTCCCGGGTCGCCTCCTCGTTGTCGATGATGTCGAGCACCGTGTAGACGAGGGAGCGCTGGGAGTCGGGCAGGTGGCGGTAGACCGGGTCGGAGTCCACCACGGCGCGCAGCACCTCGTCGGGCGAATTGCCCACGCGCAGACGGTGGATGGCCGACGGCAGCAGCTCCTTGCTGATGCGGACGGTCTCTTCGTCGTGCTCGGCGATGCGCCGTTCCAGGGCGGAGACGCGCTGTTGGTACTCGGTGTTTCGGCGGCGGATCGTCCGGCCCCGGCGGGCGATCTCCACGGCGAGCGCGGCGACCACGACGGTCGCGACCGCTCCGCACCAGACGACTGGTATCCGCGCGGGCTCGGCAACCAGCGCCGCCGCGGCGGCGGTTGCCCCCGCCATCACGACGACGGGAAGCAACAGGGCGCGGGCGACGGGGGCTTCCCGGCCGGCCGGCGGTGATTCAACACGGGCCATCTGAACCTCTGGCGGTTGATTCGGGATGTATTCCGGAGATTCGGCGCTTGTGTGAATGAAGGGAACAAGCGCGCGAATTCACCTCAACTCGGCTTCACTGCGCGTGAGCTTAGTCAGATCGAATCAGTGCTTTCGCACATTCCTCCAACCCCCTGCGCGAGCGCTCCCGCGGTAGTACGCTCACGAGTTTTTGCACGCACCGCCTTCGCGCGTGTGCGGGGAGTGACGGGGTGGAGGAATAAGGAAGAATCGCCCCGCAGGGTGAGAGATGGGCACATACGAACGAGAGCGCTCGTACGAGTGATGCTGGGCGGAGCCGTCCAGGGCCTGTCCGGAAGATCCGCCGGACAGGCCCTAGCGGCGGGTGCCGCCGATGCGCCCCTCCAGTTGGACCAGGAGCTCGCTGAGCTGTGCGCTGAGCCGGTCGCGGGACTCGGCGTCGAGGCCGGAGAGGACCGCGCGTTCGTACGCCAGCTGCCGGGGCAGCAGTCCGTCGACCAGGTCGCGGCCCTCGTCGGTGAGGCGGACGTAGGCGACCCTGCGGTCGCGCTCGTCGCCCCGCCGGGCGATCAGGCCGCGCTCCTGGAGGACCCGCAGCCGCTTGGTGACGGCGGCGCCGGAGGAGAAGGTCTCCCGGGCCAGTTCACCGGGGGTCAGTTCCCGGTCGGTACGGCGTACGGCTCCGAGCAGGTCGAACTCCGCGCGGGTCAGTCCGGCCGCCCGCAGCGGGGCGTCCTCGGCCTGTTGGAGCAGCGCGGAGCAGCGGTTGATCCGGCCGATGAGCTCCATGGGCCCGGTGTCCAGTTCCGGGTTCACGGCCTGCCACTGCCGGACCACCGAGGCGACGATGTCGTCGGTCACACCGCTCCGTTCTCCTGGGCGGGGACGAGCAGCCCCTGCCGTTTCGCTGTCGCCGCGAGCGTACGGTGTCCGGCCTGCTCGGCGGCGAGCACCGCCTCCCGGGGCAGGGCGGGCTGCCACCATTCGCCGGCGGCGGTGTCGTCCGCCTCGCGCAGCTCGACCAGCGTGCCGGTGAGCCGGCGGCGGGCGGCGTCCAGGGCGGCGGGAGCCGGTTCGGGCGCGGCGAGGGCCTGCACGGCGTGGGCGCGGGCGCGTTCGGCGTCGGCCAGCGCGCGTTCGACGCGGCCGGTGGCGCGGCGGTTGGTGACCAGGACGGCGGCGAGGAAGCCGACGGCGGCGCCGATCACGGTGTCCAGGACCCGGTCGCCGATCAGCTCACCGGCCGGGTGGCTGCCCGCGTACTCCAGGACGAGGAGGGCCATCGGGGTCACGGCGACGGAGCCGAGCCAGTAGTTGCGGGTGATCAGCGCCTCGGCCGCGAAGCCGAAGAGGAGGCAGAAGCCGATGAGGGCGAGCGGGGCGGTCCGGGCGGCCGGGAGGACGGCGGCGAAGACCAGGACGCCGATGAGGTTGCCGAGGGTGCGCTGGAGCGTGCGGTTCCAGGAGAGCGTGACGTTGGCCTGGTAGAGCGAGGCGGCGGTGACGATCGCCCAGTACGGGCGGCCGACGCCCACGGCCGAGCAGACGTACCCGGCGAGGGCGCAGCCGACGAGCGTGCGGGCGGCTACCGGGAGGAGCGGGGAGCCGGGGGCCATGCGGCCCAGCAGCGCGCGGAGCGGGCGGCCGGCCAGGGCGGTGCGTTCGGCGTCGAGGCCGAAGAGTTCGGCGCCGGTGCCGGGGGCGGGCGGCGGGGTGGGCACGGGGCCCCGGGCGCGGGTGAGCCGGGCCCATTCGCGGAGGCGGCCGGCGTCGGCGGGGTCGGGGGTGCCCGCGAGGACCGAGGTCTCGGCGTGGACGACGAGGCGTTCGAGGGCGCGGCGGCCCGTGGTGGGGCGGCCGGCGGCGAGGAGGGTCTGCCAGGCGCCGTGCACGGCGGCGACGGCGGCGCGGCGGGTGGCGTGGCCGGGGTCGGCGGCGTGCGCGGCGGCTGCGGCGAGGGCCCGGGCGGTGGCGCGGCGTTCGGGGCCGTCGCGGCGGACGAGCGCGGGGGCGACGACGGCGACGAGCCAGGCGACGGCGCCCGCGCCGAGGGTCAGGGCGAGGTGGCCGGGGACCTGGGCGAGCGTCTGGGGGACGAAGAGGGCGGCGGAGCTGACGAAGGTGAAGATCACCGGTCCGGGCGGCCCGATCCGGGTCGCGTCGCAGAGCAGCTTCTGCCCGGCGGCCAGCAGCGCGCCGACGGCGATGAGGACGGCGGCCGATCCGGTGAGCGAGGCGACGACGAGGGCGGCACCGAGACCGACGGTCATGCCGAGGACGACCCCGGCGACGGTGCCGGCACGGCGGGCGTACGGGAGGTTGTGGCCGTACAGCGCGCAGAGCGAGCCGGCCATCGTGTACATGACCAGGTCGAGCCGGCCGAAGGCGAGGAGCACCAGGTTGGGTATCGCGGTGGCCACGACGACGCTGGTAGCGGGCTTGAACCACATGTCGGACGGCCGGTTCAGCCGCAGCGGGCCGGTCAGCGGGAGCCTGCGGGCGGCGGTCCGGCGGGACTCGATGGTTGTATCACTCACCCAGATACTTTAGCAGGTATTACACAAGTAAAACACCTGGATCGATATTGCCGCCGTTGCCGCTCCGATGGCCGCTCCGGACGCGCGGGCCGGGCGTGGCCCGCGTGAAGCGCACCGCACCGGCGCCCGGCGGTCCCTGCTGGATCGGGCTGAGCACCCTCGGCGTACCGGCGGCCAAGACGTCCTACGCGGCCGTGTTCGGCCGGCGCTGCGAGACCGATCCGCGCGAGGAGGCGGGCGGCTACACGAGCGCCCGGCTCGGGGAGTCCGGGGTCGCCGCACTGAGCCCTCTCCGCCAGCCCGGCCGGCCGCCGGCCTGGACGGTCTCGTTCGCCGCCGACGACGCGGACGCGGCCGTCGCGAGGGCGACGGCGGCGGGCGGATCGCTGCCGGCCGGCCCGATGGACGTCTTCGACCAGGGCAGGTTCGCGGTGGTGGCGGACCCGGCGGATGCGGCGTTCTCGTTCCGGCAGGGGCGTGCGTTCGCCGGGGCCGGCCTGTTCCACGCGCCCGGCACGCTCGGCCGGGCCGAGCTGCTCACCCGCGAGCGGGACCGGGCGCTCCCCTTCTGCGCCGAGGTGTTCGGCCGGTCCGTCCGCGTCTTGGAGTCGTATCCGCAGTGCGGCGTCGGCGCGAGGACTTCGGCGGCCTGCTGGTGATGGACGAGACGTTCTCGCCGGAGGTGCCGCCGCACTGGCTGCCGTCCTTCTCCTCCGAGGACGTCGCCGCGACGGCTGCCGCCGTGCGGGGCGCGGCCGGTGAGCTCCTGATGCCGCCCACGGACATCCCGTACGGCCCGGGGGTGGCCGCCGTCCCGGACCCCCAGGGCGCCGCGTTCGGCGTCCACCGGGCCGCCGACGTGGAGTAGGACGTCACCCACGGAAGAGCCCGCGCTCCCCCGCACGGGGAGCACGGGCGGTCCCGGGGCTCAGCCCAGGCCGCGGGCGTCCTGCTTGAGGGCGGTGTCCACGGTCAGTGCCGTCGCCACCACGAGGCTCAGCAGCGGCTCGGGCAGCTGGTAGTGGATCTGGAGGACGTAATTGTCCGCCGTCGTGAACAGCGTCTTCGCGAGCCCTTCCCAGGTCTTGGTGATCCGGGCCACCTCCTGGTCGTTGTGGTCGACGATCGCGAAGTTCCAGGCGCGCCAGTTCTCGGCCTTGATCGCGCCGATCTGCTGTCCGCCGGCCATGATCGCGAAGTTGATCTTGCCGATGGCGTTCTGCTGGACGATCTCGCCGACCGGCTGACCGTCGGGGCGCTCCACGACGACCCGGGACTTGATGAACTTCGCGGGGCGGGTCAGCAGCAGCTGCGGCTGACCGTAGGCGTCGCGGATCTCAAGGCGATGGGTCAGGTACTGGTCGACGCTGGTCAGGAAGCGCAGCACCTTGCGCATGGCGCCCTGGCCGACCTGGACGACCGAGCCGACGGTGTTGCCGTGCTGGTCGAAGACGCTGTACTCGTTCGTCAGCTCGATCAGCTTGGCCTTCTGGTTCACGACCAGGACCTGCTGATCGAAGAGCGAGCCGCCGGGGGCGCCGCCCTGCGGGTGCTGCGGGGCACCCTGCTGGGGGACGGCCGCGGGCTGCTGCGGCATGTGGACCTGCGGCTGCGGCTGCGGCATCTGGACCTGCGGCTGCGGCTGCGGCTGAGCGGAAGCCTGGGCCTGGTCGCCCGCGGGGTGGGTGTGCTCCGTCCACCGGGAACCGTCCCAGTAGCGCAGCAGCTGAGGGGCGCCGTGCGGATCGGGATACCAGCCCGCAGATACGTTCGAGTGCGTGGTCACCGGCGCACACTATCTCGCCATGGCCAAAAGCGAACCGCTCGCCCATGGATCCACAGGTTCACCGCTTCTCCCCGCGCACTGCTTGAAACTTCAACGCGCCACGTACGATGTGCGGGATGAACAGAGTGAGCGAGGGGGCGGAGCGGCTGCGCGGCACCGGTGCGCCGGTCGTGCTCGCCTGGCTGTTCGTCCTGGTCGCGCTCGTCTCGTGCTGCGCGCCCCAGTCCGTACGCCCCCACTCCTCCCCCGAGTTCGCCCCCGCCTCGGCCCTCGCGACGCTGACCGACCTCACGGTGGTCCGGGTCGTGGTGGCCGACGCCCCCGGCGACCGGGGTGTGGGTGATTCCTGCCACGACGCCTCGGAGCACTCGGCACCCGTCGTGCTGCCCGCCCGGCCGGGCCCGGCGGCGGTCCCCTCGACGGCCGTGGCGCTGCTCCCGCACCGCCCTCCGGCCGGCGGCGAGTCGATCCGGGGTCCTTCCAACGACGCGGTCGGCGAGGTCGACCCCCTGCGCCTTCAGGTTCAGCGGACCTAGGACGGCCGGGGATGCCCCGTGCCCGTTCCCGGGTGCGGCGGCTCCCCCTGCCGTACGCAGTCCGTCTCACGATCCTATGAACCGAAGGACCCGTCATGGCTCCCGCCGACAAGCAGAACACCGTCAAGCAGAACACCGGCAGGCAGAACAGCACTGCCGCCGCCCGCCGCGCCAAGCTGGAGGAGGCCCGCCGTCAGGAGCGGGCCCGTGAGCGCCGCTCCCGGATCATCACGCTCTCCGTCGGCGTACTGGTGGTCGCCGGCCTCGTCGTCGGGGGCGGTTATCTGATGAACGCGGCCGATGAGCAGGACAAGGCCGAGGCCCAGGCCAAGACCTCGCCCGTCACCGGTGAGAAGAGCTGGGACAAGCTCACGCAGAACCATGTGGAGAAGACCGTCGACTACCCGATGAACCCGCCGGTCGGCGGCGACCACAACCCGGTGTGGATGAACTGCGACGGTGACGTCTACACCCAGTCGATACCGAAGGAGAACGCCGTCCACTCGCTGGAGCACGGCGCGGTGTGGGTCACGTACACCAGCAAGGCGAAGCCCGCCGACCTCAAGAAGCTGAACGAGCGGGTGGCGTCCACCCCGTACTCGCTGATGAGCCCGGTGGAGGACCAGGCGGCGCCGCTGATGCTCAGCGCCTGGGGGAAGCAGCTCACGGTGAAGAGCGCCACCGACGCCCGGGTCGCGCAGTTCTTCACGAAGTACGTGCAGGGCCCGCAGACCCCGGAGCCGGGCGCCGCCTGCACCGGCGGGATCGCCAAGTGACGGCCGCCCCGCGCACCTCGCGGCCCCTGGTGCTGGCCGGCGGTGCGGTGCTGCTGCTGGCGCTCGCCCTGATCGCGCTGACCTTCGTACGCCCTTCGACGTCGGCGCCCGCGGCGGCGGCGTCCGCGTCCGCGCCGGCCGAGTCCTCGGCCGATGTGGGGTTCGCACGCGACATGGCGGTCCACCACCAGCAGGCGGTCGAGATGGCGTTCCTCGTCCGCGACCGCACCTCGGACGAGGCGGTGCGCCGGCTGGCGTTCGACATCATCAACACCCAGGCCAACCAGCGCGGCATGCTCCTCGGATGGCTGGAGATGTGGGGACGGGCGAAGAGCTCCCCCGGGCCGCCCATGGCGTGGATGGGGCACGCCTTCACCCCGCGCGGTGACGGCGCGCTGATGCCCGGTATGGCCACCGACGCCGAACTGGACGCGCTGCGGGCGGCCAAGGGCAGGGACGCCGAGATCCGCTTCCTGAAGCTGATGACCGCGCACCACAAGGCCGGAGCCGAGATGGCGCGGGCGGCGGCCTCGGCGGCGGGTACGAAGGAGATCAGGAACCTGGCGTCGGGCATGGCACTGGCCCAGAAGTCGGAGATCGCGCTCATGGCGGACATGCTCAAGGAGCGCGGGGCGTCCACCTCCTGAGACGAGCCGGGCCCCGCCACCGCACGGGGCCCGGTTTGCCCGGATCGCGACCGTACTGACGTACGGAATCGCATAGGCTCAGGTCCGATATGAAGAGCAACCTCACGCCGCTGGGGCCCAAGGCCGACAAGGACACCGTCCGGCGCAGCAACCTGAGCCTCGTCCTGCGGGCCGTCCGCGACGAGGGCGAGGGCGAGGCGACCCGGGCCGGTGTCGCCGCGCGCGTGGGGCTGACCCGGGCCGCCGTTTCCTCGCTGGTCGAGCAGCTGCTCGAAACCGGGTTCCTGACCGAGTCCGGCAAGACGTTCAGCGGGCAGGCCGGCCGCCCCGGGACCGCGCTGAAGACGGCCCGCACGGGTCCGGCCGGGCTCGGGGTCGAGGTCAACATCGACTACGTGTCGGTGTGCGTGGTCGACCTGGCCGGCACCGGCCGGGTCCGCCTCACCGAGCACCTGGACAACCGGGGCACCCCGCCCGCCGAGGTGCTGGCACGGGCGGCCCGGATCGCCGCGCGCACCCTGGACTCGGCACGGGAGCAGGACCTGCACCCGGTCGGCGTGGCCCTGGCGCTGCCGGGCCTGGTCTCGGGCGGCGCGGTGCGCCAGGCGCCGAACCTGGGCTGGAACCAGGTCCCGGCCGAGGAACTGTTCGCCGCCGCGCTGACCGCCGAGCACCCGGGCCACCAGGAGCTGCCGGTCCGCTCGGAGAACGAGGCGAATCTGGCGGCCCTGGCCGAGCTGTGGTTCGGCGGCCTCGAGCGCATCCGCAGCTTCCTTTATCTGACCGGCGAGATCGGCGTGGGCGGTGCGCTGGTCATCGACGGCGAGCTGCTGCGCGGGGCGCACGGCTTCGCCGGGGAGATCGGCCATGTGGTGGTGGACCCGAGCGGTCCGCAGTGCCGGTGCGGTTCGCGCGGCTGCCTGGAGCAGTACGCGGGACAGGCGGCGCTGCTGCGGGCGGCCGGGGTCGACGGGGGCGGCGGGCTCGGTGTCGCGGAGCTGGAGAAGCGGGTGCGGGCGGGCGACGGGCGGGCGGTCGGCGCGGTCGCGGAGGCCGGGCGGATGCTGGGGCGGGTGCTCTCGGGGGCGGTCAACCTGCTGGACCCGGACGCGGTGGTGCTCGGCGGGATCTACCGGAACCTGATGCCGTGGCTGGCCGCGCCGGCCGACGAGGAGCTGACGGGCCGGGTGGTGTCCGGGCTCTGGGCGCCCGGCGGGGGCCGGCTGCGCGCGTCGTCGGTCGCGGGGGACGCGGCGCGGGGCGCGGCGGCGCTGGTGATGACGGATGTGCTGGCCGACCCGGTGGCGTACGCGCGTCCGGCGATGGCCTGAGCCGCAGGGAGGCAAGGGAGAGGGGGCGGACGCGCTGCGCGTCCGCCCCCTCTTCGTGCCCGTGTGTCAGCGGACGCCGAGCAGGTGGTCCATCGCCAGCTGGTCCAGGGCCTCGAACGCCATGCCGCGCTCGGCCGCCGCGTCCACGTCGAACTCCTCGAACGCGGAGCGGTCGGCGAGCAGGCCGGCCACGCCGTCCTCGGCGGTGCGCTGGGCCAGCTCGTCCAGGCGGGAGGCGCGCAGGGCGTCCTGGACGGCCGGGTCGGCGCGGAAGGCGGCGGCGCGCTCCTTGAGGATGAGGTAGTTGCGCATGCAGCCGGCGGCGGAGGCCCAGACGCCGTCGTAGTCCTCGGTGCGCGGCGGCTTGAAGTCGAAGTGGCGCGGGCCGGCGTAGTCGGAGTTCTCCAGGAGGTCGACCAGCCAGAACGCCTGGCGCAGGTCGCCGGCGCCGAAGCGGAGGTCCTGGTCGTACTTGATGCCGGACTGGCCGTTCAGGTCGATGTGGAAGAGTTTGCCCGCCCACAGGGCCTGGGCGATGCCGTGCGGGAAGTTCAGCCCGGCCATCTGCTCGTGCCCGACCTCCGGGTTGACGCCGACCATCTCGGGGCGCTCCAGGCGCTCGATGAAGGCGAGGGCGTGGCCGATGGTGGGGAGGAGGATGTCGCCGCGCGGCTCGTTCGGCTTGGGCTCGATGGCGAACTTCAGGTCGTAACCCTGCTCGGTGACGTAGTCGCCCAGGAGGTCGAAGGCTTCCTTCATGCGGTCGAGCGCGACGCGGATGTCCTTCGCGGCGCCGGACTCGGAGCCCTCCCGGCCGCCCCAGGCGACGTAGGTGGTGGCGCCCAGCTCGACGGCCAGGTCGATGTTGCGCATGGTCTTGCGCAGGGCGTAGCGGCGGACGTCCCGGTCGTTGGCGGTGAAGGCGCCGTCCTTGAAGACGGGGTGCGTGAAGAGGTTCGTCGTGGCCATGGGGACGACGAGGCCGGCCGCGTCGAGCGCCTGGCGGAAGCGCTTGACGATGCCCTCCCGCTCGGTGTCCGAGGAGCCGAAGGGGATCAGGTCGTCGTCGTGGAAGGTCACGCCGTACGCGCCCAGCTCGGCGAGGCGCTGGACGGAGTCGACCGGGTCGATCGCGGCGCGCGTCGCGTCACCGAAGGGGTCGCGGCCCTGCCAGCCCACGGTCCACAGGCCGAAGGTGAACTTGTCCTCAGGGGTCGGTGCGAAGCGTTCCGTCATGGTGGTGCCGCCTTCAGGGCCGTGGGTCCGCAGCCGGTCGGTCGGCCGAACCTCAATTTGTTCACTGTCATGACTAATCATGCACGGGCAGCCCGTGCGACGTAAAGCCCCAGGAGCGGAGACATCCGCGAGCCGCCGCCGCGAACCTGCGACCGGGCCTGTTCCGGACGGGTTCGATCACGTAATTTGTTTTGCGTACGATCAAATACACCAGCGAATGAGGTCAGCCATGCCGCCGCATACCGTCGTCATCGGTGTGGACAGCTCCACCCAGTCCACGAAGGCGGCGTTCACCGACACCGCCACCGGCCGGCTGCTCGCCGTCGGCCGCGCCCCGCACGTGGTCACCGGCGAGGGCGGTGCGCGCGAGAGCGACCCCGAGGTCTGGTGGCAGGCCCTGCGCGACGCGGTCGCCGCCGGGCTGAAGGAGTCCGGGATCGCCGCGACGGACGTGGTGGGCATCGCGGTCGCCGGCCAGCAGCACGGCCTGGTCGTCCTGGACGCCGAGGGCCGTCCGCTGCGCCCGGCCCTGCTGTGGAACGACACCCGGTCCGCCCCGCAGGCCGCCGCCCTGACCGCCGCGCTCGGCGGGCCGGACGCCTGGACCGCGCGCACCGGTTCGGTCCCGGTGGCCGCGATGACCGCGTCGAAGTGGCAGTGGCTTCGGGAGAACGAGCCGGAGACAGCCGAGGCGGCCGCCGCGGTGCGCCTCCCCCACGACTTCCTGACCGAGCGGCTGTCCGGGCGGGCCGTCACCGACCCGGGCGACGCCTCGGGCACCTGCTGGTACTCCACCGCGACCGGCGCCTACGACCCCGAGCTCCTGGAACTCATCGGCCTCGACCCCGCGCTGCTCCCCGAGGTGGCGCCGAGCGGTGGCGCCCGGATCGGTTCGCTGACGGACGCGGCCGCCGAAGCGCTGGGCCTGCCCGCCGGGATCGCCGTCGCGGCGGGCACCGGGGACAACATGAGCGCCGCCGTCGGGCTCGGCCTGGGCGGCGGCGGGCTGCTCGACCACCCGGTGCTGAGCCTGGGCACCTCGGGCACGGTCTTCGCGGCGTCCCGGACCAGGCCCGCGTCGGCCGCGCTCTCCGGGTTCGCGGCGGCGGACGGTACGTATCTGCCGCTGGCCTGCACCCTCAACTGCACGCTCGCCGTGGACAAGGTGGCGGCCCTGCTCGGCCTGGACCGCAATGACGCGGTGCCCGGCGGCGAGGCGGTCCTGCTGCCCTACCTGGACGGCGAGCGCACCCCGGACCTGCCCACGGCCGCCGGTCTCCTCACCGGACTGCGGCACGACACGACCCCGCAGCAACTGCTCGGCGCCGCCTACGAGGGCGCGGTGGTGACCGTGCTGCGGGCGCTCGACGAGCTGTCGCGGGCCTGCGGTCTCGACCCGGCGGACCCCGAGGTGGCGGGCCGGCCGCTGCGCCTGATCGGCGGCGGCGCGCAGGGGCGCGTCTGGGTGGAGACCGTACGGCGGTTGTCGGGGCGGCCGGTGATCGTGCCGGGCGCCGGGGAGCTGGTGGCGCTCGGGGCGGCGGCGCTCGCCGCTTCGGCGGCGACGGGGGCGGACCCGGTGGCGGTCGCCGCCGGCTGGGACACCGGCGATGACCTGCTTCTGGAGGCGGTGGAGCGGGATCTGACGGCATGGGAGCGGGTCGGTTCGGTGCTGGAACGGGCGGCGGGGCCGCTGCTCGGCGGGGACCGCAACGGCTGATCGGCCGTCAAGGGCCGCTGTACGCCCGAGGTACGCGCGTACAGCGGCAACCAGCCGTTTTGGTTAGCGAACTGATGTTCACTACTATCCGGCGATGATCATAAGAAGAAGGCTGACGGTCGGGGTGGGCATCCTGCTCGCCACCCTGACCGCCGGGCTCGGCTCGGCGCTGCCGGCATCGGCCGACGAAACCCCCACCCAAGCCTCCCCCAAGGTCGAGCTGGTCCTCGACGTCAGCGGCTCCATGCGGACCCGGGACATCGACGGCCAGTCCCGGATGAGCGCGGCGAAGCAGGCGTTCAACGAGGTTCTGGACGCGGTGCCGGAGCAGGTACAGCTCGGCATCCGTACCCTCGGCGCCGACTACCCGGGCGACGACCGCAAGGTGGGCTGCAAGGACACCAAGCAGCTGTACCCGGTCGGCCCGCTGGACCGCACCGAGGCGAAGACCGCCGTCGCCACGCTCGCCCCCACCGGCTGGACCCCGATCGGCCCCGCGCTGCTGGGCGCCGCCGACGACCTGGAGGGCGGCGACGCCACCCGCCGGATCGTGCTGATCAGCGACGGCGAGGACACCTGCGGCCCGCTCGACCCGTGCGAGGTCGCCCGCGACATCGCGGCGCGCGGCATCCACCTGGTCATCGACACGCTGGGCCTGGTGCCCAACGCCAAGATCCGCCAGCAGCTGACCTGCATCGCCGAGGCCACCGGCGGCACCTACACCGCCGTCCAGCACACCGACGAACTGTCCGGCCGCGTGAAGCAGTTGGTGGACCGGGCGGCCGAGCCCGTGGTCACCCCCGTCGCCACGAAGGGCGCCGACAGCTGCACGGACGCGCCCGAGCTGAAGCCGGGCCTCTACACCGACCGCGAGAAGTTCGCCGAGCACCGCTGGTACAAGGTCGAGGTGCTGCCGGGTCAGGAACTGCGCGCCTCGGTCAGCGTGTTCGCCGACCGCGCCGTCAACAACGACTACGGGATGCTGCTGCGCGCGGTGACCACGCACGGCCGCGAGATCGTCCGGGGCTCCGAATCCGGGACCGGGCGCACCGACGCCATCTCGTCCGGGCTGCGCTACCCGAAGGCCGCGCAGGACGACGACGACGCCAAGCCGGCCGCGGAGACCGTGTGCCTCCAGGTCAGCAACTCGTTCTCCGCCCCGGCCTCGGTGAAGACCACCCCCGGCATGCCGCTGGAACTGACCGTCGACGTGGTGGACGCCCCCGACGAGGCGGCGGACGTCGCCGCGTTCGGCCTGGGCCGCGGCTGGTGGCTGCTGGGCCTGCTCACCCTGACCGGCCTGATCGTGGGTCTGCTCTTCGGCTGGATCTCGCGCTGGCGCATCGCTGTCTGGAGGACCCGCTGATGTCCCGTACGAGACGCGCGCTCGCGGGCGCGCTGCTGACCGGCCTGGCCCTGCTGACCGGGGCGTCGGCCGCCGCGGCCGACGACGCGTCGCCGAGCCCGAGCGCCTCCGGTGACGGCTCCGGGCCCACGGAGGCCGGCACCACCTTCCGTACCGCCACGGCGATCCAGCAGGGCGAGACCGCCACCGCCGGGGCCTCCACCGGCGACTACCTGTACTGGGTCTTCCCTGCCGACGCCGGGCAGCGCGCCACGGTGACGGCGAAGGTCACCCTGCCCGAGAGCGCCACCCGGCACGGGGCCCAGACCTGGCAGGTCGACGTGTACGACGGGCTGCGCCGACGCCAGGCGTGCATGTACGGCAAGCAGACCGGCACCGCCGCGGCCGACGCCGCGACGGTCGAGCTGACCTGTGTGCTGCGCACCGTCCGGGCCAACGCCGAGCCGTGGGCCAACGACCCGCTGCCGGGCAGCTACTACGTGCGCCTCACGGTCGTGGACCTCGCCCAGGCCGACCTCGGCCTGCCGGTGCGCACCGAGGTGGAGGTCGGCTCGAAGGACCAGGGCGGGTCCGTCGACGTGGACGGCAGCCTGTCGAAGCCGCTGGTCCCCGGGGTCTCCTCGGCCGAGCAGGCTTCGGACGACGGCACGGACGCCTCCGCCGAACCGGTCGCGCTCGCCGGTGAGCCCGAGGACGGCTGGTCCTCCGGCTGGTGGACCAGCCGCTGGCTGTGGACGGCCGCCGGCGGCGTGCTCGCCGCCCTGGCCGGCGTCTTCGGCTACACCGTGACCCGGGGCCGGGGCCGCCCGTCCCACGTGCCGCCGGGCGCCTGACGGATCGCCCGCCCGCCGGACCGGCCCGTGCTTCGGGGGCCGGTCCGGCTGCGTTAAGCGCCCCGCCCGGCGAACGCCCCCTCCGCCCCGAAGGCCAGCGCGGCGAAGCGGTCGCCCATGCGGAGGTGGGTGGCGGCGTCCGGGTGGAGGGCGTCGGGGAGGGGGAGGTCTTCCGTGTCCGCCTCGCCGTACAGCTCGCGGCCGTCCAGGTACCGCAGATGCGGGTCGTCGGCGGACCGCTGCTCCACCAGGCGGGCCAGTTCGTCGCGGATGACGCGGAGCGTCAGCTTGCCGGTGGCGCGGCCCTCGGGGTCGCCCATCGCCGCGAAGCGGACCCGCCCCTCGCCTAGGCGGCTGAAGTCGGGGACGCTGGGGCCCGGAGTGTCCTCGTGGATGGGGCACAGCACGGGTGAGACCACCAGGAGCGGGGTGTCCGGGTGGCCCTCGCGGATGGTGTCGAGGAAGCCGTGCACCGCCGGAGCGAAGGCGCGCACGCGCATCACGTCGGCGTTGACGAGGTTGATGCCGATCTTGACGCTGATCAGGTCCGCGGGGGTGTCCCGCATCGCGCGGGCCGTGAACGGGTCGAGCAGGGCGCTGCCGCCCAGCCCCAGGTTGACCAGTTCGACGCCACCGAGCAGCGCCGCGCGCGCGGGCCAGGTGGTCGTGGGGCTCGCGGCGTCGGAGCCGTGGCTGATCGAACTGCCGTGGTGCAGCCACACCTCGCGGCCGGAGGCCGGGGCGGGCGTGACGGGCGCGTCGGTGTGCAGGGCGACGACCTCGGTGCGTTCGTTGTACGGCAGCCAGAGCTCGACGTGCTTCTCGCGGTCCGCGAGGCCGTCGAACCGTACGGACCCGACCGGCCCGGGGCGGAAGCGCGTCGCCCCGGTCGTCATGTCGACATCGAGGACGTTGCCGCCGCTCGCCGAGCCCTGCGCCGCGAGGACGCCGTCCACCAGCAGGTCGTACACCCCGCCGGGCCTCGGCGGGACGCCCTGGTAGACGGTGCGGGTGCGCCGCGCCTCCAGTTCGACCACCGTGGCCCGGGTCCGGAACACCAGCCGTACCCCGGAGGGCTGGGCCTCGGCCAGGGCGATCTGGCCGTCCGGGGCCTGGGCGCGGGCGGCGGCGGGCAGGCGGTGCGGGAGCAGGCCGGCCTCGGTGCGCTCCACTTCGAGCGCGCCGCGCAGCAGGGCGGCGGTGACGGGGGTGGTGAACGGGAGGGGTGCGGGCGTGTCGGTGCTCATGGCTCCACCTGGGGTCGCGGGGTGCGGTCGGGCGGTGTCACGCCTGCCCCGGCGCCGGCCAGTTGCGCAGGAGGGCGTCCAACGCGTCCAGGGCCCGGGTCCAGGACTCCTGCGAGTCGGGGGCGCTGTGGCTGAACCCGCCCTGGGCCTCCAGGCTGACGAACCCGTGGAAGACGCTGCCCAGCAGCCGCACCGCGTGGGTCTGGTCCGGCTCGGTCAGGTCGTAGCCGCGCAGGATGGCCCGGGTCATCCGCGCGTGCCGCCCGCCGGCACTGGCCGCCGCCGCTTGGGGGTCCAGTGTCATCTGGGCCGCCGCATAACGGCCGGGGTGCTCGCGGGCGTAGTCCCGGTACACGTCGCCGAAGGCGCTCAGCGCGTCCTTGCCGGCCCGGCCCGCGAGCGCGGCGGCGCCCCGGTCGGCCATCTCCTCCAGGGCGAGCAGGGCGATCCGGGTCTTCAGGTCGTGGGAGTTCTTCAGGTGCGAGTACAGGCTCGCGACCTTGACGTCGAACCGCCGGGCGAGCGCCGAGACCGTGACTCGGTCGAAGCCGACCTCGTCGGCCAGCTCGGCGCCCGCCCTGGTCAGGCGTTCGGCGGTCAGACCCGCGCGCACCATGGTCGCCTCCTCGTCCGGGGACGGCCATCATGCGCGTACCTAAGGGTTTTAGGCAAATACAGAAGGGCTCAAGGCGCCGTCACGCCCCCCGCACCGTCACCGTCACCGTCCCCGTCCCCTCCCGCGTGGCTCCCGTCGCCTCGTCGACCACGCGGTACGGGCGGTCGATGCGCTCGGAGGTGACGGTCAGGGTGCCGCCGTCGCGCGCCACCTGGAAGGTGGCAGCCGTGGCACCCGCGTGGTCCGGCACGGTGACGGTCGTACCGTCCCCCTCCGCGCCCCCGCCGAACACGCGCAGCGTCAGCCCGTCCAGCCAGTCGCCGTCCGGGCGCTGGTCGTCGCCGCCCCAGGGCAGGACCGCACCGGGGCGGACGAGGACCGGGAGGCTGTCGAAGCCGTGGGTCTCGTGGCGCCAGACGGGGCCGGTGACCGTCTCGCCGGTGAGCAGGTGGGTCCAGGTGCCCTCGGGGACGTAGTACTCGACCTGCCCGTCCTCCGTGAAGACCGGGGCGACCAGCAGGTCGGGGCCGAGCATGTACTGCCGGTCCAGCATGCGGGTGGTGGGGTCGTCCGGGAATTCGAGCAGCATGGGCCGCATCACCGGGATGCCCGTGCGGTGGGCGGTGGCGGCGGCACCGTACAGGTACGGCATGAGGCGGTGCTTGAGCAGGGTGAACGCGCGGGCGACGTCCACCGCTTCCTCGCCGAACTCCCACGGCACCCGGTAGGAGACGTTGCCGTGCAGCCGGCTGTGCGAGGAGAGCAGGCCGAAGGCGAGCCAGCGCTTGAAGACCGCCGGGTCCGGGGTGCCCTCGAAGCCGCCGATGTCATGGCTCCAGAAGCCGAAGCCGGACAGGCTGAGCGACAGGCCGCCGCGCAGGGACTCCGCCATCGCCGTGAACGAGGCGAAGCAGTCGCCGCCCCAGTGGACGGGGAACTGCTGGCCGCCGGCCGTGGCCGAGCGGGCGAAGAGAACCGCCTCGCCGTGGCCGCGCTCCTTCTCCAGGAGGTCGAAGACCGTCTTGTTGTAGATCTGCGCGTAGTAGTTGTGCATCCGCTCGGGGTCCGAGCCGTCGTGCCAGACGACATCGGTCGGGACGCGCTCGCCGAAGTCCGTCTTGAAGCAGTCGACGCCCTGGTCGAGCAGCAGCCGCAGCTTGCCGGTGTACCACTCGCGCGCGGCGGGGCTGGTGAAGTCGACCAGGGCCATGCCGGGCTGCCACAGGTCCCACTGCCAGACGTCACCGTTGGGGCGCCGG
The DNA here is from genome assembly GCF_040632905.1 of Streptomyces sp. NPDC016469. Classification (NCBI taxonomy): domain Bacteria; kingdom Bacillati; phylum Actinomycetota; class Actinomycetes; order Kitasatosporales; family Streptomycetaceae; genus Streptomyces; species Streptomyces sp. NPDC016469. Next base: position 217,581 of record NZ_JBEYCQ010000006.1, on the reverse strand, counting down.
ACCAGGTGGCCGAGTTCGGCGCCCTCCGCGAACAGCGCCGACTTCTGGGCGATGTACGGGTTGATCCACATACTGATCCGCAGCCCGCGCTCCTTGAGCCGGGCCAGCATGCCCTCCGGATCGGGGAAGACGTCCGGGTCCCACAGGAAGTCCGACCACTGGTACTCGCGCATCCAGAAGCAGTCGAAGTGGAACACGGAGAGCGGGATGCCGCGTTCCGCCATGCCGTCCACGAACGAGGTGACGGTCTCCTCGTCGTACGAGGTGCAGAAGGACGTCGTCAGCCACAGGCCGAACGACCAGGCCGGCGGGAGCGCCGGGCGGCCGGTGAGGGCGGTGTAGCGGGCCAGCACCTCCTTGGGCGTCGGACCGGCGACGATGTAGTACTCCAGCGACTGGTCCTCGACGCTGAACTGCACCTGCCCAACCGACTCCGAGCCGACCTCGAAGGAGACCTTCCCGGGGTGGTTGACGAAGACGCCGTACCCGCGCGAGGAGAGGTAGAACGGGATGTTCTTGTAGGCCAGTTCGCTGCTGGTGCCGCCGTCCGCCTGCCAGATGTCGACGCTCTGGCCGTTCTTCACGTACGGGGTGAAGCGCTCGCCGAGCCCGTAGACGTTCTCACCGACGTCCAGGGCGAGTTGGGCGATCATGTGGTGGGCGCCATCGGGGGTGGCGGCGAAGGCGGTGCCCTTGGCGTCGACCCCGGTCAGGCGGCGCCCTTCGGCGTCGAGGAAGGTGAGGCCCCACGGGCCGTCGGCGTCCATGCGCAACGTCAGCGGTCCGCTGGTGAGTTCGGTGACGCCGCCGTCCTGCCGGGTGCGGGCGCCGGAGCCCGCCGGATCGAGCCCGGGAAAGGCGAAGTCCGGGCCGCGGCGGGCCTTCCCGGCGTGGTGCGTGGTGCGGACGCCGATGATCCCCTCGGCCGGGGAGAAGCAGTCGACGGTGATGAGCGGGGTGTTGAGGGTGTCGCCGCGCGCGGCCACCCGTTTCACCGCCGCGTACGCGGTGAACTGGTCGGCGCTGACGCGCAGATCGCGGATCTCGGTCGCGTAGGAGGCGCGTACGCCCTCACGCATGAGCCAGAAGCCGTCGGTGAACTTCATGCGGACTCCTTGCCAGGGGCAACGGGAGGGGGAACGGGGAGGCGGCGGCGCATCACGCGCCGGCCCCGGTGAAGCCGAGCCGGGCCAGCCGGACCGTGCCGCGCAGGGCGACGCGCAGATCGTCGACGCCGGAGGCGGTCAGACCGGCGTGGAAGGTGCGGTGGTCGTACGGTCCGTCGGTGGCGGGCACCGGAACGGTGACGGTGGAGCCGTCGACGGTGATCAGGACGGCCCCCTCGCCCGAGGCGAGCACCTCGACCCCGTTCGTACCGGCGCCGAAGTCGCAGCGCCGGTAGAGGAGTTCGTTGGCCTCGGCGGTGGCGGTGACCGCGTCGCCGTCCGTCTTCGCGCGGTCCACGATCTCGGTGCCCAGCTGCTCGTCGTAGTCGGCCGCCTCCAGACCGCGGACCAGGACCGGGCGCGGCCCGGCCGGTTCGCCGTCGAGGGTCACGACCGTGACGGTCCGGATGTCCGTGCTGGAGGCGCCCGCCTGGAGCTCGTACGCGCCGGGCTCGACGGTCCAGCGGCCGTGCGCCACGTCCCAGTGGCCCAGCTCCTCGACCGGCACGGTGAACGCGACGCGCTCCGTCGCGCCGGGTGCCAGGTGCAGCCTGCGGTGCCCGGCGAGTTGGCGCAGCGGGCGGGGTACGGACGGGGCCACCGCTCGTACGTACAGCTGGGCGACCTCGTCGGAGGCGACGGTGCCGGTGTTGGTGACGTTCAGCGACACCTGGAGCAGGTCTCCCTCACGGGCGGCGGTCAGGTCGCTGTACGCGAAGTCGCTGTAGGTGAGCCCGTGGCCGAAGGGGTAGAGCGGGGTGCCGTCGTAGTAGAGGTAGGTCTGCCGTGAGCCGATGATGTCGTAGTCCAGGAGGCCGGGCAGCTCCGCGTCGGAGGCGTACCAGGTCTGCGGGAGCCGGCCGGCCGGGGAGACGTCGCCGGCGAGGACGCGGGTGAGTGCGGTGCCCGCCGCCTGGCCGCCGTGCGCGGTCCACAGCAGCGCGGGCAGCGTGGCGGCGGCATCGGCGAGGGCGTACGGGTAGGCGGAGGTGACGGCGAGCACGGTGCGCGGGTTGGCGGCGTGAGCGGCGCGCCAGAGGCGTTCCTGCTGGGCGGGCAGATCGAGGGTGGCGCGGTCCTCGGTCTCGCGACCGTTGATGTGCGGGTCGTTGCCGACGACCACGATCACGGTGTCGGCGGCGGCTGCCGCGCGGGCGACGGCGTCCTCGCCGCGCTCGGTCACCTCGGTCTCGAAGACGGTGCCCGGGGCGGCGGCGGAATTTTCCTCGTCCGGGGCGGCAACCTTTACGCCGTCGGCGGCGACTGAGACATACCCACCCGTTCCGATGTGCAGAAGGCGGTGACCGCCGGCATGACCTTCCACCGCCTCCCACCGGAAGGTCTCCTGGACGATCCAGCCGCCCGGCTCGTCCGCGGAGGCGCGCACATAGCCGTCCTCGGCGACCGAGAGGTAGCGGCCGTCCGGCTCCCGCAGGGTGATCACACCGCCGCCCCAGTCCACGAGCGCCAGCTCGGACGGGGTGTCGGAGCAGGTCAGCGGCGGCAGGTCGGTGCGGCCGGCGAGCAGCGCCGGGTCGAGGGCGCCCTCCGCACCGCGCGCCGCGTCCCCGGCCGGGTCCGCCTCGGGGATGTGCAGCCAGCCGTCCGCGCACTTGACGCGGACCAGGTCGGCGCCCTCGGCGTGAATCACCCGGTCGGCGCCGAACCGCTCGCGGAGTCCGTCGAGCGGGGTCGAACGGTGGATCAGGGTGCCGCTGTACCAGTCGAGCTTGCAGGCGTCCGCGAGGAGCCCCACGACGGCGACGGTCCGGCCGGCGTCCGGGTCGAGCGGGAGCAGGCCGTCGTTCTTGAGGAGCACGACGGCCTGCTCGGCGGCCTCCAGGGCGAGCGCCCGGTGCGCCTCGGTGTCGAGGGCCTCGGTGTCCGCGTACGGGTCGAGACCGGGGTCGAACTCGCCGAGGGCGAAACGCATGTGCAGCAGGCGGCGGACGGCGGTGTCGATGTCGTTCTCGTCGAGGAGGCCTCGCTTCAGGGCGTCCTGGATGCGGCCGGTCATCACGGAGGAGTCCTGGCCGTGGTCGGTGAAGCTGTCGACGCCGGCGCGCAGGGCGGCGGCGGTCGCCTCCTCGTGGGTGTCGAAGTAGTGCTCGGAGTCGACCAGGTTGCTCGGCGCTCCGGCGTCCGAGCAGACCACCAGGGGCTGTTCGGTCCAGCTGCGCAGGTGCCGGGAGAGCAGCGGCGACACGTGGTTGGGGCGGCCGTTGACCAGGTTGTACGCGGGCATCACCCCGGCCACCGCGCCCGCCCGGACGGCGTCGCGGAAGGCCCTGAGGTCGTATTCGTGCAGCACCCTCGGGCGGACCGAGGAGGACGAGGTGTCGCGGTCGGTCTCGTTGTTGTGGGCGAGCCAGTGCTTGAGGACGGGGGCGGTGCGCCAGTAGTGCGGGTGGTCGCCGCGCAGGCCCCGGGTGTACGCGACCGCGATGGCGGAGGTGAGCCCGGCGTCCTCGCTGTACCCCTCCTCGCCGCGCCCCCACAGCGGGTGGCGCAGCAGGTTCACGGTGGGGGCCCAGACGTTGAGCCCGACCCGGTCGTCGTGGGCGCGCTTGGTGCGGACCTCGTCGCCGACGGCCTCGCCGATGCGGCGGACGAGGTCGTCGTTCCAGGTGGCGCCGAGCCCGACGGCCTGCGGGAAGACCGTGGCCCGCCCCATCCAGGCGACGCCGTGCAGGGCCTCCTGGCCGGTGCGGAAGGCGGCGAGCCCGAGCCGGTCGACCGCCGGGGCGAACTGGTGCAGCATCGCGACGCGCTCGTCGGGGGTCAGCCGCCGGAGCAGGTCGTCGACGCGCTCCGCGAAGGGCAGCTGCGGGTCGCGGAAGGGCTGCGGTTGTTCCGTCACGTGCGGGTCCTTCGTCAAAGGTGGGAGGTATGGCGGTGCCGGCGCGTCGTGCGGGCCACTGAGCAGCCTCGGACGATCTTTCGAAGCGCTTCGATGCTCGACGGCCAACCCTGCGCGTGTCAAGGGCCGGTGGCCGACCCGCGCTTCCGGTTCTCCTCCTCCGCCTCGGGAAACGGTTCGGAAACGCATCGGAGGATTCCGGCAACGAAGTCTTGTGCGACACAGACCCTTCACTTAACCTCGCTGCAACATCGAAGCGCTTCGACGGCGCATCGATGGGGCGCCCGGCGCCCTTGTTTTCCCGGGACGGCGACTCGTTCTGCCGCCTCCCCGTTGAACCGCTTCACCTGGGGCCGGTGACACCGGCTCAGCCAGCAACGCTCCACCTCAGACACAGGAACCGAACGGCGGTCGCCCCGCCACGTGTCGTCCTGGTGCGCCTCGAAGGGTTGACGCAATGACGCCGAATTCCTCCCCCTCCTCCACGGCCCCGAGCCGGAGAAGCTTCCTCGCCACGGGCGCGGTGGCGGCCGTCGCCGTGGCCGGCGGGGTGCCGCTGCTCGCCGCGTGCGGCGGTTCCGGCTCCGGTGCCGGGAAGAAGGAGGGCACGACCACGGGCAAGGCCCTGAAGAAGGTCGTGCCGAGCTACGTCCCGCTGAACCTGGTCGAGCCCGATGTCCCCGGCGTCAACGGTTCGAGCCCGGGCTTCACCAAGCTCCCGGACCCGCTGGTGGTCTCGGTCAAGTCGGTACCGGGCAAGGGTTCGGAGTTCCGGGTCATGACCCCGCTGTGGGGCACGGTGCCGAAGAAGAACAACCCGTACTACACGGCCGTGAACAAGGCGGTCGGCGCGAAGCTGAACTTCGACCCGCAGGACGGCAACACCTACCAGGACAAGATCGGCGCGGTCCTCGCCGGCTCGGACATCCCGGACGTCATGACGATCCCCGGCTGGAACATGCAGGGGCAGATCCGCAACGCCATCACCGCCAAGTTCGCGGACCTCTCCCCGTACCTCGCGGGTGACGCCGTCAAGAAGTACCCGAATCTGGCCAACATCCCGACCGGCGCCTGGCAGTACTCGGTCTTCGGCGGCAAGCTGCGCGGCCTGCCCATGCCGACGCCGATCATCGGCAACGCGATCTTCTACCGCAAGGACCTGATCGGCTCCGGCGCCGTCCCCGCGAGCACGGAGGACCTGCTGGCCTTCGGCAAGGAGTACACGGCCCCCAAGAAGAAGGTGTGGGCCTTCGACGACCTGTGGACCTGCATCCAGAAGATCTTCGGCCTGCTCCCGGACGCGCCGCACTACTGGCAGCTGGAGAACGGCAAGCTGGTCCACAAGATCGAGACGAAGGCGTACCGCGAGGCGCTGGCCTTCGCCCGCAAGCTCCACGACGGCGGTTACGTCCACCCGGACGCCGAGGCGAACAAGGACGCCGACGCCAAGATCCGCTTCACCAGCGGCCACGTCGTCATGTACAACGACGGCACGGGCGGCTGGAAGGGCATGGTCACCGAGCAGTCCACCGCCAACCCGAAGTTCGACATGCAGGCGCTCGACTTCTTCGGCCACGACGGCGGCGACCCGGTGCTGTGGCAGGACGACCCGGCGGGCATCTTCACCTTCCTCAGCAAGGAGCTGTCCAAGGAGAAGATCGAGGAGTTCCTCGCGATAGCCGACTACGCGGCGGCACCGTTCGGCACCGAGGAGTTCATGCTCACCAACTACGGCGTCAAGGGCACCCACTACACGATCAAGGACGGCGCCCCCACGTACACCCCGCAGGGGGTCGAGGAGGCCCAGCCCTCCACCTTCCTGTTCCTCGCCTCGCCGCCCACCTCCATCGCCTACCCGGACCAGCCGCAGCTGGCCAAGGACTACGCCGCCTGGATGGCGCGGCAGGCACCGCACGTCAAGAAGCCCCTCTTCTTCGGCATGCAGGTCGTCGAGCCGCAGCGCTACGCCTCCCTGTACACCCCGTTCGACGACCTCCAGAAGGACATCCGGCGCGGCCGCAAGAAGGTCAGCGACGTCGACGAAGCGGTGAACACCTGGAAGAAGAGCGGCGGCGACAAGCTGCGCGACTGGTACCAGGACATTCTCGACAAGAACGGCTCCGGCAACTGACGCGTACGCCGCGCACCGCACGTACGCACGAGAGGGAAGGGGCCGCCGGGCACACGCTGCCCGGCGGCCGGGGTCAGGAGCACGACATGGGGAGCACAGGGTGAAGGCACGGGCCACGGTCGCGGCCGGCCCGGACCGCACCGCCGACGGGGCGAGCGCCCCGGCCGGCGGGAGCGGCGCCGGGGACGGTGACGGCGGGGAGACGAGGAGCGTCCGGGCGGGCAGGACGCGGGCGGGCGGCGTCCGCGGATCCCGTAGGGGCAAGGGCGGGGGCGCACCGGCGGGCGGCATCACCTGGCGCCAGCGGCTGCGACGCGACCGCACGCTGATCCTGATGACGATGCCGGCCATCGCGCTGCTGCTGATCTTCAACTACATCCCGCTGCTCGGGAACATCGTGGCCTTCCAGGACTACGACGTGTACGACCTGGGCATCACGGGCAGCCCGTTCGTCGGGTTCGACAACTTCACCCGGATCTTCGAGGACTACCGCTTCTGGGAAGTCCTCGTGAACACGCTGGTCATCTTCGTGACCCAGCTGGTCCTGTTCTTCCCCATCCCGATCGCCATCGCGCTCCTGCTCAACACGATCATGAGCGCGCGGGTCCGGGCCTGGGTGCAGGCGGTCGTCTACCTGCCGCACTTCTTCTCCTGGGTGCTCGTCGTCACCGTCTTCCAGCAGATGTTCGGCGGCGCCGGACTGGTCGCCCAGTGGCTGCGCGAGCACGGCCACGAGGGCTTCGACCTGATGACCGATCCGGGCTTCTTCAAGTTCCTGGTCAGCGCGCAGGCCGTGTGGAAGGACGCCGGCTGGGGCGTCATCGTCTTCCTGGCCGCGCTCGCCGCCGTCAACACCGATCTGTACGAGGCTGCCGCCGTGGACGGGGCCGGCCGCTGGCGCCGCATGTGGCACGTCACGCTGCCCGCGCTGCGCCCGGTCATCGCCCTGCTCCTCGTCCTGCGGGTGGGCAGCGCGCTCAACCTCGACTTCGAGCAGATCCTGCTCCAGCGCGACCAGGTGGGCGCGGGAGCCTCGGAAATCCTGGACACCTACATCTGGTGGACGGGCATCAAGACCGGCGACTTCGGCTACGCGGCCGCCGCCGGCATCTTCAAGGGACTGTTCAGCGTCGCCATGGTGCTGGGTGCCAACAAGGTCGCCCACATGCTGGGCGAGCAGGGGGTGTACTCCAAGAAATGACAACTCTCCTGGACCAGCCGACGAACCCGGCGGCCCCCACCGAGACACGCTTCCAGCGCGCCCTGCGCATCGAGCCGCGCCCCGTATGGGAGGAGGAGCCGACGAAGGCCGGCCTCGCCTTCAAGGGCTTCGGGCTCGTCGCGATCTGCGCGGTCGTCATCATCCCGATCTGGGTGGTGCTGGTGACCAGCCTCTCCGACACCAAGACCATCAACGACGCGGGCGGCCTGGTCGTCTGGCCGAAGCACATCACGTTCATCGCCTACAAGGAGCTGCTGAGCGGGGGCGCGGTGACCCGTGCCGCCGCCGTCAGCGTCGGACTCACGGTCGTCGGCACGGCCGTCAGCATGGTCGTCTCGGTCCTCTGCGCGTACGGGCTGAGCCGCCGCGACTCCTACGCGCACCGCCCGCTGCTGATGACGCTGATGGCGACCATGTTCTTCGGCGCGGGGCTCATTCCGACGTATCTCCTGGTCACCGGGATCGGGCTGAGCGACAGCTACTGGTCGATGATCCTGCCCAGCGCGATCAGCGTCTTCAACGTGCTGGTGCTGCGCGGCTTCTTCATGGACACCGCGCCCGAACTCATCGACGCGGCCCGCATCGACGGGGCCGGCGAGTGGCGCATCCTGCTCCAGATCATCATGCCGCTGTCGCGTGCGGTGATCGCCGTGATCTCGCTGTTCTACGCGGTCGGCTACTGGAGCCAGTGGTTCAACGCGATGCTCTACATCCAGGACAGCGACAAGTACCCGCTCCAGATGATCCTGCGTCAGCTGGTCCTCCAGCACCAGGTGCCGCCGGGCGCGATGGGCGCGGCCGTGAGCAACGGGCAGATCAACAGCCTCGCCGTGCAGATGGCGGTGATGATCCTCGCGCTGATCCCGGTCGCGGTGCTGTCGCCGTTCGTCCAGAAGCACTTCCAGAAGGGCATGCTCACCGGCGCCGTGAAGGGCTGACCGCCAGCTCCGCCCCGCTCCTCCCTCCTCCCCCGCTCTTCGGAAGGTGTTCGTCATGCACGCTTCGTCCGTGCCCACGCCCCGCCGCAGAACCGTGCTCGCCACGGCGGCCGTCGCCGCCGCCGCCACCGCCCTCCCCGCCGCCGGCACCGCGGCCGCCCGAGGGCACCGCCACGACGGCCGGCACCAGCCCCACCGCTGGCGGACGGCGGCGATCGGCGGCACCGGGTTCGTCACCGGGCTGCTGTTCCACCCCTCGGTGAAGGGCCTGGCCTACGCCCGGACCGACATCGGCGGCGCCTACCGCTGGGACGCGGCGAAGGCCCGCTGGACCGCGCTCACCGACCACATCGGCTGGGACGACTGGAACCTCCTCGGCATCGAGGCCATGGCCGTCGACCCGGCCCACCCGGACCGCCTCTACCTGGCCTGCGGCACCTACGCGCAGTCCTGGGCGTCCCCCGGCGCGGTCCTGCGCTCCGACGACCGGGGCGCGACCTGGGAGCGGGCCGACCTGACGGTGCGGCTCGGCGCCAACGAGGACGGGCGCGGCGCCGGCGAGCGGCTGCTCGTGGACCCCCGCGACAGCGGGACGCTGTGGCTGGGCACCCGGCACGACGGGCTGCTGCGCTCCACGGACCGGGGCGCGACCTGGTCACCGGCCGCCTTCCCGGCGACCCCGTCGGAGACCGGCCAGGGCGTGATGTTCCTCGTCGCGGCGGGCCGGACGGTCTACGCGGGCTGGGGCGACGGCGGCGGCGCGCTCTACCGGACGGACGGCCGGGGCGGCTGGGAGGCCGTCCCCGGGCAGCCGTCCGGGAGCGCGGCGGTGAAGGTCCCGGTGCGGGCCGCGTACGACGCCCGGGGGCGGGCGCTGTACGTGACGTACGCGGACGCCCCGGGGCCCAACGGGCAGTCCGACGGCGCGGTCCACCGTTTCGACACGGTGACGGGTGCCTGGAGCGAGGTCACCCCGGTGAAGCCGGACGCCGCGGCCGGCGACGGCTTCGGGTACGGCGGGGTCGCGGTCGACGCGCGCCGGGCCGGCACGCTCGTCGTCACCACCAACAACCGCTGGGGGCGGATCGACACGGTGTTCCGGTCCACGGACGGCGGCGGGAGCTGGACATCCTTGAAGGACACCGCCGTCCTGGACGTCTCGGAGACACCGTTCCTGCGCTGGGGCGCGGAGCCCAAGTTCGGCTGGTGGATCCAGTCCGTCGCCGTCGACCCCTTCGACTCGCACCACATCGTGTTCGGGACCGGCGCGACCGTCTTCGGGACGCGCGACCTCGTCCACTGGGCGCCGGAGATCCGGGGCCTGGAGGAGTCGTCGGTGCGCTTCCTCGTCGCGCCACCCGGCAAGGGTGCCCGGCTCCTGAGCGGCCTCGGCGACATCGGGGTGATGTACCACGACTCGCTGACCGCGTCCCCGTCCCGGGGCATGGCCGCGAACCCGGTCTTCGGCACCGCCACCGGCCTCGCGGTCGCCGCGCTGAAGCCCTCGTACGTGGTGCGCACAGGCTGGCCGTCCGGCTCCGACGCGGCCGGCGCCTTCTCCCGCGACGGCGGGCGTAGCTGGCAGCCGTTCGCCGCCCAGCCCGCGATCGCACCCTCCGCGCCCGGACCCGTCGCGGTCTCGGCGGACGGCTCGACGCTGCTCTGGTCGTTCATCCACTGGGACGGCACCACGTACCCGGCGCACCGGTCCTCCGACGGCGGTGCGAGCTGGGCGGAGGTGGTGAGCTTCCCCAAGGGCGGCACCCCGGTCGCGGACCCGCTCGACCCCCGGCGCTTCTACGTGTACGACACCGACACGGGCACCGTCTTCGTCTCCCGGGACGGAGGGGTGACCTTCACCCCGGGCGCGGCCGGACTGCCTTCCGGCGACGCACAGTTCAAGGTGGTGGCGGCGCCCGGACGCAGCGGCGACCTGTGGTTGTCCGCGAAGGACAACGGCCTGTTCCGCTCCACGGACGGCGGGCGGACCTTCGCCGCCGTCCCCGGCTGCCAGGCGTCCCACGCGCTGGGCTTCGGCAAGGCCGCGCCGGTGCGGGACCGCAGGCGGCCCGGGGCGGGCTATCCGGCGGTCTTCCAGACCGGCAGGGTCGCCGACACGTACGACGGTGTGGCCGTCCTGCGCTCGGACGACGCGGGCCGTTCGTGGGTGCGGATCAACGACGACTCCCACCAGTGGGGCTGGACCGGCGAAGTGATCACCGGCGATCCCCACGTCCACGGCCGTGTCTACCTGGGCACCAACGGCCGCGGCATCCAGTACGCAGAACCCCAGTAGGAAACCGGAGACGCCATGCCGTCCCTGCGCGACGCGGCCCGAGGCCGCATCCTCTTCGGAGGCGACTACAACCCCGAGCAGTGGCCCGAGGAGGTGTGGGAGGACGACGTCCGGCTGATGAAGGAGGCCGGGGTCAACTCCGTCACCCTCGGCGTCTTCTCCTGGGCGAAGATCGAACCACGCCCCGGTGCCCGGGAGTTCGACTGGCTGGACCGGCTGATGGACCTGATGCACGCGCACGGCATCGGCGTCGTGCTGGCGACGCCGACCGCGTCCCCGCCGCCCTGGATGGGGGCGCGGCACCCGGAGACCCTGCCGCGCGCGGAGGACGGGTCCATCGTCTGGTACGGCTCGCGCCAGCAGTTCTGCCCCAGCTCGCCGGTCTACCGCCGTTACGCCGCCGCGCTCACCGAGGACCTGGCCGCTCGGTACGCGGAGCACCCGGCGCTCACCGTGTGGCACATCAACAACGAGTACTGCACGCACTGCTGGTGCGACGAGACGGCGGGCCACTTCCGCCGCTGGCTGCGCGACCGGTACGGAACGCTGGACGCGCTCAACGAGGCGTGGGGCACGGCCTTCTGGAGTCAGCGCTACGACGCGTGGACGGAGATCCTGCCGCCGCGCAAGGCGCAGTACATGAGGAACCCCACCCAGGTACTGGACTTCAAACGCTTCACGTCCGACGCCCTCATGGAGTGCTTCACCGCCGAGCGGGACATCGTCGCCCGGCACACCCCGCACATCCCGGTGACCACGAACTTCATGCCGCTGTGGTCCGGGCAGGACGCCTGGGCCTGGTCGGCCGAGGAGGACATCGTCTCGGTCGACGTCTACCCGGACCCGCGCGACCCGTGGGGCGGGCAGTACAACGCCATGCTCGCCGACATGACGCGCTCACAGGCCGCCGGCCCGTGGATGCTGATGGAACAGGCGGCCGGTGCGGTGAACTGGCGGGGCGTCAACCACCCGAAGCCGGAGGGGCTGAACCGGCTCTGGTCGCTCCAGTCGGTGGCGCGCGGCGCCGACGCGATCTGCTACTTCCAGTGGCGGCAGTCCCGGCAGGGCTCCGAGAAGTTCCACTCGGGGATGCTCGGCCACGCCGGTGAGCGGGGCCGCGCCTTCCGCGAGACCCGGCAGCTGGGCGGCGAACTGGCCGCGATCGGATCCGCCGTGTCCGGTACGGACGTGGCCGCCGAGGTGGCCGTCCTGCACTACTGGGACGCCTGGTGGGCGGGCGCCCAGGAGGGCGGCCCGTCCGCGCTCCTCGACTACGCGGAGGTCATCCGGCGCTGGCACCGCGCCCTGTGGGAGAACGGCACGCCCACGGACTTCGCCCGTCCCGACGCCGACCTCAGCCGGTACAAGGCGGTCCTCGTCCCGCACCTCTACCTGCTCGACGACACGGCGATCGACAACCTCGTGGCGTACGCGCGGGGCGGCGGGCGCCTGGTGTGCGGGTTCTTCAGCGGCATCGCGGACGTGGACGACCGCGTCCGGCCGGGCGGCATGGACGCCCGCCTGCGCGAGCTGTTCGGGATCGCCACCCTGCACGAGTGGTGGCCGCTGGACGCGGACGAGACCGTGGAGTGCGACGGATTCCGGGGCACCCTCTGGTCCGAGGAACTGGAGGCAGCCGAGGGCACCGAGGTGCTGGCCGCCTACCGCGACGGCGAGCTCGCAGGGCTGCCCGCCGTGCTGCGCCGGGGCGGCGCGGTGTACGTGTCGACGCTCCCGGAGCCCCCGGCGCTGCGGGCCCTCGTGGCCGACGTGGTCCGGGAGGCCGGGGTGGAGCCGGTCCTCGCCGGGCTGCCCGAGGGGGTGGAGGCGGTCCGCCGGGGCGAGCTGCTGTTCCTGCTGCACCACCGCCGCGAGATGGTCACCGTCGCCGTGCCCGGGACGTACGAGGATCTGCTCACCGGGCGGGCGGTGACGGACCGGATCGCGCTCGGCCGCTACGGCGTCGCGGTGCTGCGGAGATCCGCGCCGTGACCGGGCGCACGGACATCGACGGCACCTGGGAGCCGCGCCCCGCCGCCCGCTGGGAGGACGCCTTCCTCGGCGGCAACGGCCGGCACGGTGCCATGGTGTACGGCGACCCTGCCGACGACCGCGTGATCGTCAACCACCACACCCTGGTCCGGCCCAACGGCAGTCAGCACCTCCGGCCGCCCGAGCTCGCGGACCGGCTGGGCCGGCTCCAGAGCGCGCTGCTCGCCGGGGACACCCTGGCGGCGGAGCGCTTCGGCGCGGGCCGGCCGCTGGTGTGGGTGCAGCCCTTCCACCCGGCCTTCCAGACCCGCGTCCGGCCGGTGCCCGGGAACGCCGCCGACCCGGCCGCGGCGTACCGCAGGGCGGTCGACTTCGCCACCGGTGAGATCACCGCCGTCTGCGAGTCGTGGCGCAGCCGGGTCTTCGTCTCGCGCGCCGACGACGTGATCGTCCAGTACGTCACGGGCCAGGGGCTGGCCGTGGACGTGACGCTCGACCACGCCCTGCCGGGCGCCCCGCCCCGGCTGGCCGTCGGCCGGAGCACCGTGCTCACCCCGGACGGGGCCCGGCTGTCGCTGCGTGCGGGCTACCCCGACAGCGACCTCGCGTACACCGGCGCGACGGTGCTCCGCACGGAGGGCGGGCGGGTGTCGGTGGCGGGCGAGGGCGTCCGGGTCGAGGGGGCGAGGAGCCTGTTGCTGCTGACCCGGGTGCGCCGGCACGCGGGCCACCTGGACCTGGCCGCGGAGTGCGCCGCGCTGCCCGGTGGCGGCTACGAGGCGCTGCTGGCCCGGCATGTGGCGCTGCACCGGCCGGCCTTCGAGCGGGCGGCACTCACCCTGGACGCGGACCCGGCCGAACGGGCGCTGCACGGCTCCGAGTTGGTGCGGCGGGCGGACAGTCCGGCCCTGCTGGAGCGGTTGTGCGCGGCGGGCCGCTACCACCTGCTGTCGGCGTCCGGGGCCCTGCCGCCCCGGCTGACCGGACTCTGGACGGGCGACTGGGACACCGCCTGGTCGGGGGCGTTCACCACCAACGCCAACCTGAATCTCCAGATCGCCTCCGCCGCGGCGGCGGCGCTGCCCGAGGTGTCCGAGGCCCATGCGGCGCTGGTCCACGGACAGCTCGCGGACTGGCGGGACAACGCTCGGGCGATCTTCGGGGCCCGCGGCATCGTGGCCCCGTCGCACACGGACGGCGAGTCCGGGCACACCCGCCACTACCAGCGCGCCTACCCGCTGCATCTGTGGACGGCCGGTGCGGACTGGCTGCTGGAGCCGCTGATCGAGCACGCGGAGACGACGGGGACCGAGGACCCCCGGCTGACCGCCGCCCTGCACGAAACGGCCCTTTTCTACGAGGACTTCCTCAGCCGGACCGGCCCCGACGGGCGGGTGGCCGTCGTGCCCTCGTACTCGCCGGAGAACCGTCCGGCCAACGCGAGCTGGGGCACGGTCGACGCGACGATGGACCTCGCGGCGGCCCGCCACGCGCTCACCGCCTCGGCCGACCGCTCCCCCGATGACCCGGCCGCCGAGCGCCGCCGTGCGCTGGCGGGCCGGCTCGCCGACTACCGGGTCAACGAGGACGGCGCGCTCGCCGAGTGGGCGTGGCCGGGCCTGGCGGAGACGTACGACCACCGCCACCTCAGCCACCTGTACCCGGTGTGGCCGCTGGACGCGATCAACCCGTACGACACGCCCCGGCTTGCCGCCGCCGCGCACCGGGCGCTCGAACTGCGGGGCGCGGAGAACGACTCTGCCCACGGCCATCTGCACCACGCGCTGATCGCGGCCCGGCTGCGGGACGGGGCCCGGGCCTCGGCGGCGGTCCGCTCGGTGCTGGCGGGCGACTTCTTCCACGACTCGCTGATGAGCGCCCACTACCCGGCCCGCCGTGTGTACAACGCGGACGCGGCGCACGCCCTGCCCGCGGCCGTCATCGAGTCGCTGGTCCAGTCGACCCCGCACCGCCTGGTCCTGCTGGCCGCACCGCTCGCGGGCTGCGCGGGCGGTGAACTGCGCGGTGTGCGTACGCGGTTCGGCGCGACCGTGAACCTGCACTGGTCTGCGGACGGCACCGCGACGGCGGTGCTCCGCCCGGCGCGCGACGCCCGGATCGACGTCCGCACGGGCGAGGCCCACACCCTCACCGAAGCCTCCGCCGGCTCCCCCTCGGCCCTTCTGGACCTGACGGCCGGCGTGGACCGCGTGCTGGAACTCCGGCCGCGGTAGCTCTCCCCCCACCCACCATGGAAGGACAACCATGGCACGACGCACCCGCACCCTCACCAGGCTCGCCCTGACCCCGGCCGTGGCCCTGGCGGCCCTCGTCGGCTTCGCGTCCGCCCCCGCCCAGGCGGCCGTCTGGTCCACGTCGGACCAGTGGGGCACGTACACCACGGCCGACAACTACACCCTCTACAACAACATCTGGGGCTCCGGCGCGGGCACCCAGTCCATCTGGGCCAACTCCTCCTCGGACTGGGGCGTCCGGGCCGACCACCCGAACACCGGCGGCATCAAGTCGTACCCGAACGCCAAGAAGGTGGTGAACAAGCCGATCGGCTCGCTGTCGTCGCTCAGGAGCACGTACAGCGTCACCGTCCCGTCGTCCGGCGCGTACAACACCTCGTACGACATCTGGGACAGCGACTACGACTATGAGGTCATGCTCTGGGTCAACTACAACGGTGCCGTAGGCCCGTTGGGCACCTCGCAGGGCACGCTGACGCTGGGCGGGCACACCTGGACCGTCTACAAGGGCGACAACGGTTCCAACCAGGTCTTCTCGTTCCTGCGGACCTCGGACTCCACGTCGGGAACGGTGGACATCCTGCCGATCCTGAAGTGGATCAAGGACACCAAGGGCTGGTGGGGCAACGAGACGATCGGTGACGTCCAGTTCGGCTACGAGATCACCTCGTCGGCCGGCGGCCTCGACTTCCGTACGAACGGATTCGGCGTCTCCGCGAGCTGACCCGCACCACCTGAGGAGCCGGCCCCCGCGCGGGGGCCGGCTCATGGGTCACGCCGGGGCCGGACCGGTACTCTCACGTACCGTCAGTTCCGGGGCCAGCAGCTCGACTTCGTCGGTGCCGCGGCCGGACAGTTTGGCGACCACGTGTTCGACGGAGCGGCGGCCCATCTCCTGGGCCGGTATGGCGACGGAGGTCAGCCGCACCGATGCCTGGGTGGCCACCTGCTCGGGGCAGATCGCCACCACCGACACGTCCTCCGGCACGGCCCGGCCCTGCTGGCGCAGCAGGTTGAGCAGGGGCTCGACGGCCGCCTCGTTCTGCACGATGAAGCCGGTGGTGCCGGGGCGCTCGTCGAATATCCGGGCCAGGGTCTGGGCCATCGCCGCGTACCCTCCCTCGCACGGCCGGTGCAGGATGCGCACGCCGGTCTCCTGCGCCTTGGCGCGTACGCCGTCGACGGTCCGCTCGGCGAATCCGGTATGGCGCTCGTAGACCGCGGCGGCCTCGCCGATGACGGCGATCTCGCGGTGTCCGAGGCCGGCCAGGTGCTCCACGCAGAGCGCTCCCGTCGCCTCGAAGTCGAGGTCCACGCAGGTCAGCCCCGCGGTGTCGGCGGGCAGGCCGATGAGCACGGCGGCCCGGTCGGCCTCGCGCAGCAACGGCAGGCGCTCGTCGTGCAGTTCGACGTCCATCAGGATCATTGCGTCGGCCAGCGAGCTGCCGGCGATCCGCCGCACCGCCGCGGGCCCCTCCTCGCCGGTGAGGAGGAGGACGTCGTAGCCGTGGGTGCGCGCGGTGGTGGCGACCGCGATGGCGATCTCCATCATCACGGGCACGTACATGTCGGTGCGCAGCGGCACCATCAGCGCGATGATGTTCGACCGGCTGCTGGCGAGCGCCCGGGCCCCGGCGTTGGGGTGGTAGCCGAGCTGCTGGATGCTCCGCTCGACGCGCTCGCGGGTGGCGACGGAGATGGAGCGTTTTCCGCTCAGGACGTAGCTCACCGTGCTCGCGGAGACTCCGGCGTGCTGCGCGACCTCGGCCAGGGTGACCATGCGGTTCTCCCTCACGGTCAGATGTGGCGAAGCGCTTCGACTCCGCTCTCTCCAGCCGTGACGTGGAGAGACAGCGCGAGCCTAGCCCTGCCGTGACGGCATGTCCAGACCACTGTCGAAGCGCTTCGATACCTCTGCACGCGTCGGCTACCGCAACGATATGCCCGCCGCCCGATTCCGCTTCACACCGGCTCAGCTGCCGAGCAGGACGGGGAAGGACTCCATGTCGTTCTGCGTCATCACCGGGAGGTTGCGCAGCTCGGTGTCCGGGATCGCGAGCCGCAGGCCGGGGAAGCGCGCGAAGAGCGCCGGCAGGGCGATGCCCGCCTCGACCCGGGAGAGCGCCGCGCCGGGGCAGATGTGCGGGCCGTGCCCGAAGGTCATGTGCCGGATCGGGGTGGGGCGCGTGATGTCGAAGGCGTCGGCGTCGGGGCCGTGCTGCTCGGGGTCGCGGCCGATCACCCGGTACGAGATCACGACGCCCTCGCCCTTGGCGATGACCGCGTCGCCGACCTGGATGTCCTCGGTGGCGAACCGCATGAGCAGATGGGTGGTCGGGGTGTCCCAGCGCAGGGTCTCCTCGATCACGGTGTCCCAGGAGACCTCGCCGTCGAGGACCATCCGGAGCTGGTCGGGGTGGGCCAGCAGGGCGCGTACGGCGTTGAGGATGAGCCCGATCGTGGTCTCGTGCCCGGCGGCGACCATCGCCTTGAGATTCCCGACGACCTCCTCCTCGGTCAGCGGCTCGCCGCCCTCCTCGGCCAGGATCAGCGCCGACGTCAGGTCGTCGGTGGGGTGCGCGGTCTTCTCGCGTACGAGTCCGGCGTAGAAGACGTCCAGGTCGGCGAGGAGCGCGAGCCGCTCGTCCTGCGGGGTCAGCATGGAGAAGAACGCCTTGTACTGCCGGGTCAGCATGGCGTTCTCCGCCGGGTCGACCCCCATCAGCATGCCGACGACCCGCATCGGCAGCGGCTGGGCGAACACCGACTTGAGGTCCACCACGGCCCCGTCCCGGCCGCCCTCCTCCAACGCGTCCAGCAGCTCGGCGGTGAACTTCTCGATGTCGGGGCGTATCGCCTCCAGACGGCGGGGCGTGAGCGCCTGGGAGGTCTTGGTCCGCAGCCTGCGGTGCTCCGCGCCGTCGACGGTGAACATGGACCGTCCGGCGTCGATCATGCCGATGAGCGGCCAGGCGTGCGTCACCTCACCGCTCTGCCACAGCCCCCAGGCGTCGATGTCCTTGACCAGGCGCGGGTCGACCAGGAGCCGCCGGGCGTCCGCGTGCCGGGTGAGGGTCCACGCCGGCACACCGAGGAGTTCGATCCGGGCCAGCGGACCGGCTTCGCGCAGTCGCGCGGTCTCGCCGTCGAGGTCCTGGACCATGGGGTCGATGACGACGGTGGCACCCTGCTGGGCCGCGGCCGGGGCGGCGTGGGGGCAGTTCACGAGGAATCTCCTGTCATGCGTACGGGGGTGAACCGGACGGGGAGCGTGGTGTTGCCGCGCAGGAAGGGGGAGGGCCGACGGACCAGGTCCTCGACGGCGACGTCGAGCCGGAGGTCGGGCAGCCGGTCGAGCAGCACCTCGATGCCGGTCCTGGCGATGATCTCGGCGATCTCCTGGGCCGGGAACGGGCACCGGTACTCGCCGTGGCTGAAGGCCAGGTGCGCGCCGTTGCCGCCCCGGGCGGGCCCCGTGCCGCCGGAGACGCCCTGGCGGATCAGCGGGTCGGTGTTGGCGGCTCCGAGCCCGAGGAGGAGCATGTCCCCGGCCCGGATGCGCTGCCCGCCCAGCTGGGTGTCGCGCGCGGCCCAGCGGCCGGCCAGGATCTGGGTGGGGGTGTCCTCCCACAGCACCTCGTTCATGGCCTCGCCGATGCTGCGCCGACCGCCGGCCATGGAGTCGGCGAACTCGTCCTCGGTGAGCATGAGCCGGACCGAGTTGCTGATCCAGTCGGCGGTCGGCAGGTGCCCGGCGGCCGTGACGGCCATCAGGTCGAGCGTGTACTCCTCGTCGGTGAACTCCTCGGGGAAGTCCAGCATCCGGGAGGCCACGTCGTCCCCCGGCTCGGCCCGCTTCGCGGCGAGCAGCCGGGCCATGTGCTCCCCGAACCGCTGATGGGCGTTCTGCGCCTCCGGCCCGCCGTCCGCGAGGTCCTTCAGCACGCGCGCGATGGCGCCGCCCTCCTCGTCGGGGAATCCCACGAGCCGGGCCAGGACGAGCACGGGCAGCGGTTCGCAGAACTCCGCGACGAGGTCTGCGGTGCCCCGGGCGCACACCGCGTCGATCAGCCGGTCGGCGAGCTGCTCGCAGTGCTGCCGGATGCGGAACGGGTCGGCCGCTTCGAGGGCGGGGGTGACCATGCGGGCGTGCCGCAGGTGCTCCTGGCCCGCGCTGAAGTAGATGGACGGCAGGGGCCGCCCGACCATCGGCAGCAGCGGCCAGTCGTCGGGGACGTTCGGCCACTGGTTCCACAGGCCCACGTCGCGCGGGAACAGCCCGCCGTCACTGGTGACCCGGTGGAGCTCCCGGTATCCGATGACCAGCCAGGCCGGGAAGCCGCCCAGCAGCTCGACGGGGACGACCGGCCCGTGCTCGCGGCGCATCGCGCGGTAGACGCTCTGGGGCTCGGCCTGGAAGCCGGGCCCCCAGAGGGGCACGGCGCCGGCGTGTGCCGGGCAGCCGGTCGGGGCGTTCGGGGACGCCGGCGCGGACTCGGCCGGGGAGGGGCGCGTCATGAATCCTGACTCCTGTGGCGGACGACTGCACGCGCCACGATCACGCGGTCAACTCTCGCTCACTATAAGGATTTTATGTGCAGCAGGATGGTCATTCGCGATCAATCCCGAACCCTGGACGGTCGCACCGGCCGGTCCGCGTGCCCCCTCACCCGGTCCGCAGCCCCGGGTCGCTCACCCCGGGCGCTCCCGTCTCGACATGCCCGGCGAAGCGCCGCAGGAAGGTGGCGTCCGCGTCGCTCGTGACGGTGACGTCGTACCAGCGCTTGCTGCGGCGCAGGTCGAGCGTGTGCGCCACGGACGTGCCCGCGCGTACGGCGAAGGTCCGCACCTCTCCCCCGTAGGCGGCGTCACTGCGCAGGGTCAGCCGCACGGAGCCGGTGCCGGTGTGGGTGAGGGTGAGTTCGAGGGAGCCGGTCGCCGCGTTGTGACGGGCCGTCACCTCCGGTCCCGCGGCCCTGCCGGGGTTGCGGAAGGCGCGCAGGAAGCCGTTCGGGCCGTGCACGGTGAGGTCGGTGACGCCCTTGGAGTACGCGGTGTTCCAGGTGTCCGCGACCGAGGCGCCCGCGTGCGTGGTGTAGGTCCAGGGCCCGTCCGTGCGGTTGCCGGACGTCACGAGGAACTGCGCGCCGGCCGCCGGTCCCCCGCCGAAGGTGAGCCGGAAGGTCCCGGCGGCCGGGTCGGCGGCGCCGTCCACCAGGGGTGCGTAGGGCAGCGGGCGGGTGGGACGCGCCCCGGGCTCCTGCTTCGGCACCGCACCGGTGGCGGGCGGGACGGGCACGTAGTCGGGGTGCCGGTCGCCGTCCGGGGGCTCGTAGGCGGCGGTGGACGGCAGCTCGGGCGAGGAGGGGTCCGTACGCCGGAAGTCGAAGGCCGAGGTCAGGTCGCCGCAGACGGCCCGCCGCCAGGGAGAGATGTTCGGCTCGCGCACCCCGAAGCGCCGCTCCATGAACCGGATGACGGACGTGTGGTCGAAGACCTCCGAGCAGGCGTAGCCACCGGTGCTCCACGGCGACACCACGGTCATCGGCACCCGCTGGCCGAGTCCGTAGGGACCCGGCGCGTACCGCAGGTCGCCCGGGAAGTAGTCGGCGGCGGTCTCCACGGTGGACCGCCCCTGCGCGGGCCCGGACGGGACGTACGGCGGCACGACGTGGTCGAAGAACCCGTCGTTCTCGTCGTACGTGATGAAGAGGGCGGTGCGGCCCCAGACCTCCGGGTCCGGGGTCAGCGCGTCGAGCACCTGTGCGATGTACCAGGCGCCGTAGTTCGCGGGCCAGTTGGGGTGCTCGCTGTATGCCTCGGGCGCCACGATCCAGGACACCGAGGGCAGTGTGCCGGCCTTGATGTCGGCCTTCAGGTCGTCCAGCAGACTGCCCCCGTTCTTCAGGTCGCTGCCGGTGCGGGCCTTCTCGTACAGGACGTCACCGGGCTCGGCGTCGCGGTAGGAGGTGAAGTACAGCAGCGCGTTGTCGCCGTACGTGCCCCGGTACGCGTCCCCGATCCAGCCCCAGGACCCGGCGGCGTCCAGGCCGTCGCCGATGTCCTGGTACACCTTCCACGACACCCCGGCCTCCTCAAGGCGCTCCGGGTAGGTCGTCCAGCCGTACCCACGCTCGTCGTTGCCCAGCTCTGGGCCGCCGCCGGCGCCGTCGTTGCCGGTGTAACCGCTCCACAGGTAGTACCGGTTGGGGTCGGTCGAGCCGATGAACGAGCAGTGGTAGGCGTCGCAGACGGTGAACGCGTCGGCGAGCGCGTAGTGGAACGGGATGTCCTCCCGGGTGAGGTGGGCCATCGTGGTCGCCGTCTTGGCGGGCACCCACTGGTCGTACGCCCCCTTGTTGAACGCCCGGTGGCCGCCCGCCCAGTCGTGGTTCAGGTCCTGGAGGAACTGCATCCCGAGCGCGTCGGCCGGCGGCCGGAACGGCAGCACCTCCTTGCCGGCCGCGTCCGCCTGGTGCCACACCGGTTTGCCGCTGGGCAGGGTGACGGGCCGTGGGTCGCCGTAGCCGCGTACGCCCTTCATCGTCCCGAAGTAGTGGTCGAAGGAACGGTTCTCCTGCATCAGGACGACGATGTGCTCGACGTCCTCGATGGTCCCCGTTCGTCCCCGCGCGGGAAGGGACGCGGCGCGGGCGATGCTGCTCGACAGGGCGGTGAGGGCGACGGAGCCCCCGGCGAGCTTCAGGAGCCGGCGGCGGTCGATTTCTGCCATGGGTGGGAGCCTTCGCGGTGGGGGGATGTGGGGTGGGAAGCGACTGGAGTGTTCCAGACCCGCCGGTCTCCGCGTAAGACCCTTGCAGTGTGCACGGAATGACGCCGGGCGGAACAGTCGGCGAACCTACCCAGCGCGGCCGGGTCCATTCCCCGGGCACCCCGGCAAACTGCCCGGAGCAGGCAGGAACGGGCCCGCAACACCCTCCTACGGCTCCGGGACCGCGCACGGCTGGACCCCCGGCTTCGTGGTCGCGGAGGGCGCGGACAAGGGACAGCTGTACGCCCTGGGCCAGGACGACGACATCTACGACGCGCGCATCGCGCTCTCCGACCGGCTGATCCTGTCCGGGCTTCCGCTGGTCACGGTGGGCCTGGTCGGCCCCGGCTGAGCGGTGTCCGCCCGGACGGACTTCGAGCGGCGGCCCCGCGCCTGCTACGACGCGCTCGCCGAGGTCACGCGCGGCACCGGTGCCGGGGCCCTTCGCCCGGCGGCGGACTCAGCGGCGAGGTGTACGTGCCGCCCGTCACGAGGCCCGCGTCGGCCATGCGGTCGTACTCGGTGAGGATGAGGTCCTTGGTGCGGTAACCGCCGTACCGGGCCTCGTCCTTGCGCCGGACGATGGGGAAGGTGTCCAGGATGTACGCGGTGTCGGCGCGGCCGACCCCGTACAGGTGGAAGAAGAACGCGTCGAGTTCCGCGCGGATCTGGCGGCGGCGGTCCTCGTCCCAGCGGAACGGGCCGCCCGTGTCGCCCAGGTCGGCGGCGAAGGGCCCCATGTCGTGTGCGGTGCAGGTGAGTTCAAGGACGCGCGGGGTCAGGAATCCGGTGTGGCGGTGGACGGTCTCCGGTGGCAGGACGGGGAGTTGGCGGATGTAGAAGAAGTTGAGGTTGAGCCCGGCGGCCTTCTGGCGGGTGACGTAGTCGTAGACGAAGGAGTTGAAGTGGGCCACCAGGGCGGCGCTGTCGCGTGAGCTCCTGGTGTGCAGCAGGAAGACGGAGTCGCCGATCGCCGCCGGGGGCAGGATCGCGGAGATCATGGTGCGCTGGTTGGTGGGGCTGCTGATACGGAGGAAGGCGAGGCGGCCGGGCGGGGTACCGGGTGGCGTGTCGGCACGGTCCACCCAGTTGCCGGGGACGGCCAGGCGGGACGCGGAGGCCCAGGCGTCGGCCGTCAGATAGGCGGGCTGGTTCTGGCGCTTGACGGCGGTGGCGCTCTTGACCACGTCGGCCGCGCGGTGGTTGTAGGCGTCGACCATCTTGGCCTCGTACAGCGGGAGCATGACCCGCTCCCCGTTGACGTAGTGGTTTCCGGCCGCCTGCCAGCCGGTGGCCGTCAGCTCCTCGCGGGTACGGAAGCGGTGCGAGTCGTTGGCCATGTGGAACATCGTGCCGAAGGCGACGCCCCACGGGTTGCCGTCCGGGGCGCCCTCCTCGATGAGGACGGGGAGCCGCGCGTAGATGCCGAGGGTGATCTCGGCGTCGCGGCGGGTCCGGAAGACCGGGCAGGTGCCCGTGTTGGGGTTGAGGAGCCTGATCTCCTCGGGTGTGAGCGTGAACACCCGCCCCTCTTCACGGAGTTCGGCCGGATCGCGGAGGAAGAAGGCGAATCTGGCGGCGGGTTCGCGCAGCGCCCGGCCGGTGAGGGACAGCATGCTGAACTTGAACGAGCGGTGGACGTCGGGGAAGACGGGCGCGGCGTTCTCGAAGTCGTACAGGGTGGCGAGCGCGCGCCTGTCGACCAGGTCCTTGAAGGAGAAGCGGGTCGTCGCGTCCGTGGCGATGCCCGTCGGCACGATCATGCCCGTCCGGCCGCGCGGACCGGTCAGCGCACGGCCCGCCTCGGTGAACACGGCGTACGTGTTGATGTCACCGCGCCCGGTGAGCGGATAGCGTCCGCCGTTGCGCAGGAAGTGGCTCGTCCCCTCCGCCGTACGCTTGGCCGCCTCGAACGCCGTGTGCAGGGCGGTGCGGTCCGGATCCTCCTTCAACGCGGCGATCAGGCGTTTGCGCGCGGCGGCGGTCTTCGCGGCGGCGATCTCCGGGTCGTGCTGGGCGAAGAACTCCTGCTCCTGGAGCTTGATGCGCTCCCAGGGCGGGTTGCCGAGGACGCAGTCGAAGCCGCCGCCGGCGTCCGCGCCGAAGACCTCGGGGAACTCCAGGTGCCAGTGGAAGAACCGGTACCGGTCCCGCAACCGCGCGATCTCCTCGTGGGTGGCCCGGGGCGCGCCCCGCAGATCGCGGAGGACCGCGTCGGTCACCGCCGGCGGGGCGTCCGCCGTCCTGCGCCACAGGAACGCGGCGCACCAGGCATCGGCGGCGTCGCGTCCCGGCTCGTCGGCCGGGCCGCACGAGGCATTCCGCTCGCCCCTGTTGCGCTTCCTCAGGGCCCTGGCCTGCGCCCGGTCGTCGCCCGCGAGCGGGGTGAACGCCGCGTCCGGGATGCCGTGCCGCAGCAGGTCCGGCACCGCGCCGATCAGGGCGTTGCCGTGCTTGACGCGGGCGTCGAGGAAGGTGAGTGGCCGGCCGGGCTCCGGGGCCTCCAGCCACAGGGCCATCCTGGCCAGTTCGACGGCCGTCGGGTCCAGGTCCACCCCGTGCACGCAGTGGGCGACGACCGCGTGGAGCGCGTCGCGGTACGGCTCCGTGCCGCGTCCGCGCACGGCCTCGACGCGCCTGGCGATGCGCCGGGCCGCCGCCACCAGGAAGTGGCCGGAGCCGCAGGCCGGGTCGCACACGGTGAGGGCCAGCAGTTCCCGGGCCGCCGCCTCGCCCGGGTCGGCGGCGTCCGAAGCCTCACCGCGTGCGACGGCGGCGTCGAGGACCGGGTCGAGGGTGGCGTCGAGCAGGCACTCCACCAGCGCGGCCGGGGTGTAGTAGGAGCCCGAGGTCTTACGGGCGTTGCCGGGGAGCCCGACCAGCGCGAAGGTGCGGTCCGCCGCGTCGATCCGGGGGACGAACTGGAGGAGCGATTCGTGGACGGAGCCCAGTTCCTCCGCTTCCAGGCGGCCGAAGTCGACCGTGCGGGCGCGCCGCGTACCCGGTTCCGGGACCTCGGACAACTGGCGCACCGCGGCGAGCAGGTCCGCGTCGGACAGGGACAGGCCGTGCAGCGGGGCGTCGGCCTCCGTGGCGGTGAAGACGCCGCCGAGCCAAGGCAGGCCGAGGCCGGGGTCCCCGTCCGGATTGCCGAGGGCGTCGAGTACGGCGCGCAGCGCCGCGTACGGATTCCCGTGCTCCGCGGCGCCGCGGGCGCGGGCACGGAGGCGGGCCGTGGAGAAGTGCGCCGCGTACCGCGCCCTGGCCCGCGCGGTCGCCTCCGGGGACAGCAGTGCGTCACGGTCCTCGGTGACGAAGAGGAAGAGGAGCCGGAAGACGAGGCGCAGCAGGGCGTTGTGCAGGGCGGGGGCGTCGGCGTTCGCCCACAGGGCCGTGTTGGCGGGGTGGCGCAGGAAGCCGGTGCCGAGGGTGGTGAGCGCGGCGCGCACCCCCTTGCGGAGCAGCCGGTCCGGGGTCCGGCTGCTGGGGAGGGCGGGCATCAGGCGGACTTCCCGGCGGTGACGGTGGGGAGCGGAGACGGGGAGCGAAATCGTATCCGAGGGGGTCGGCGTCCGGGGGCCGCTCGCCCGGTGTTGGCTATCCTGACGACCGTTGCGGATGTGATCACGGGCGGCCGGGGGGCCACGGGCGCGCCCGGCGAGGGGAGAGTCACGTGCAGGGTGCCGCGAGCCGGGGGTCGGCCAGGAAGGCCGAGCAGGCGTGGAACCAGGGGATGGTCCTCATGCGGCAGGGGGACAACGCGGGTGCCGCCTCGCAGTTCGCGCTCGCCACGCGGCACGACCCGATGGCCGCCGACGCCTGGCTGGGCCTGCATGTGACCGGCACGGACCAGAAAGCGGCGCTGGACGGCCTGCTGCGGTCCTCGGCGCAGTTCGGGGCGCTGCGCTCGAAGCACCGGTCGCCGTTCCGGTCCACCTTCCAGATCGGGCACTACGTCACCTTCCGGCTGGAGAACTCCCGCGATCTGTGGCTGGCGGCCATGTCGGCGTTCCTGGACGACCGGCGGCTCGACGAGGCGTGGAAGGGGCTCTCCACGGCGCTGCTGGACTGCGACGAGACCCGCTTCGTCTGCACCCGGTACGCGTTCCTGAAGGAGGACTGGCCGCTCGTCCTGAAGTTCGCGCCCGGGATCGGTGACGCCTTCCTGCGCGACGAGGCGCAGTTGTACGTGGGCTGCGCGCTGTTCGCCCAGGGGGTCTGCCACGAGTCGCTGAACGTGCTGTCCGCGCTGCCGGGCAAGCTGGAGCGGGGCAGCAGGTTCGACGCCGAGGTGAAGTACTTCATGGGGCGGTCGCTGGAGGCGCTGGGCCGTGAGGAGGAGGCGCTGAAGCGGTACCAGTACGCGTTCCGGTGCGCGCCCGACCTGCTCGACGTGGAGTCGCGCGCCCAGGCCCGCCCGGTGAGCAAGCCCGCCCCGGCGCCCGCGGCCCCGGTCGCGGCGACGGCCGGCGGCGGTCCGGCCACGACCGGTTCGGGCGGCGAGGGCGACGCCGCCGGCGGGCTGTCGGCCGAGGACCGGGCCCGGGTGCTCGCCGAGGCGCAGCGGGCGCTCGACGCCATGATCGGGTTGCAGCCGGTGAAGCGCCAGGTGCTGACGCTGCTCGCGCAGTTGCGGATGTCCGCGCTGCGCGAGGAGCAGGGCCTGCCCGGCGGGGCCCGGCCCCGGCACTTCGTCTTCGCGGGGCCGCCCGGCACCGGCAAGACGACCGTGGCCCGCATCATCGGCCAGGTCTTCGCCGGGCTCGGGCTGCTCAGTTCGGGGCATGTGGTGGAGGCCCAGCGCGCCGACCTGGTCGGACAGCACCTGGGGTCGACGGCACTCAAGACGAACGAGGTCATCGACTCGGCCCTGAACGGAGTGCTGTTCATCGACGAGGCGTACTCGCTCAACATCACCGGGCTCAACGGCGGCGACGCCTTCGGCAAGGAGGCGATCCAGGTTCTGCTGAAGCGGGCGGAGGACGACCGGGACCGGCTCGTCGTCGTGCTCGCCGGCTACCGGGACGAGATGTCGGAGCTGCTCGCCACCAACCCCGGACTGGTCTCCCGGTTCAACACCCGCGTCGACTTCCCCTCGTACTCGGCCGAGGAACTGGTCCTGATCGCCCGGTCGGTGCTGGCGTCGCAGGGCGACGAACCGGACCCGGGCGCGCTCGACGTGCTCAACTCGCTGTGCACGGCGATCGTTGACGGCGGCAAGGCCGACCTGGTGGGCAACGCCCGGTTCGCCCGCGAGCTGTGCGCGAAGGCGTCCGCGCAGCGCGATCTGCGGCTGTACTCCGCGCACACAGCGACTCCACGCCGACCCGGGAGGAGATGGTCACCGTCCTCGCCTGGGACATCGTCGCCGCGCACGACGAGCTGATGGAGTCGCACCGGGACGCGGAAGGGGCGTAGGCCCTGGCTACGATCGATCGCGTGTGCGCACATGTGATCGTTGCCGAAGACGACGAGAATCAGGCCGAACTCCTCCGCCGCTACCTCGAACGGGAGGGCCACCGCGTGACCGTCGCGCCCGACGGCCTCGCGGCGCTCGACGCGGTCCGGCACCAGGAACCCGATCTGCTGGTCCTCGATGTGATGATGCCCCGGGCCGACGGCCTCGACGTCGTGCGCGTGCTGCGGGCGGAGCACCGGGAGCTGCCGGTGCTGATGCTCACCGCCCGCACCACGGAGGACGATCTGCTGCTCGGTCTCGATCTGGGCGCCGACGACTACATGACCAAGCCGTACAGCCCGCGCGAGCTGATGGCCCGGGTGCGTACGCTGCTGCGCCGCAGCCGGCGGGGCACGGGCGGCGAGCCGGAGGATGCCGGGGTGCTGCGGGTGGGGGCGCTGGTCGTCGATCCGGTCCGGCACGTGGTGTCGGTGGAGGGGCGGGCCGTGGAGTGCACCCCGGGCGAGTTCCGGATCCTGTCCGCGCTCGCCGCCGAGCCGGACCGGGTGTTCTCCCGGCAGCGGCTGCTGGGGGAACTGCACGGCTTCGACCGCTACATCAGTGACCGGACCGTCGACGTGCACGTGATGAACCTGCGCAAGAAGATCGAACCCGCCCCGCGCCGGCCCGTCCGGCTGCTCACCGTCTTCGGCGTCGGCTACAAGCTGACGGACCCGGCGAAGGCGGCGGCCCGTGCGGCGACTTCGTAGCCCGGGGCGTCCGGGAGCGGGCGGCGCACGGCGGCGCGTCCCGCTGCGCAAGAGCCTGTTCGCCCGGCTGCTGGCGGTCTCCGCCCTGGTCGCGGCCTGTTCGGTGGCGGCGACCGCCTGGCTCGCCGTGCAGACGACCTCGGGCGCGATCCGGCAGGAGCAGGGCCAGAACCTGGCCGCCGACGCCCGGATCTACCACCGTCTGCTCGGTTACGCGGCGGCTCATCCGACCTGGAACGGCGTCGGGGCCACGGTGCGCGAGCTGGCCGAGCAGTCCGGGCGGCGGATCGCGCTGACGACCCAGGCCCGCGCCCCACTGGCGGACTCGGCGGCCCCGGGCGCGGCGGCGCTCCCGGCGCAGGCGTCGGCGGTGGTCGATCCGCTGTCCGTGGACACCGCGCTGTCGGCGGGCGCCGGCGCGACGGGCACCACCACGGACCGGGTCGACCCCCGCGCGGTGGGGCCGTTCCGGTTGCCCGCGGCGGAGCGGACCCGGCTGCGGAAGACCGCCGACCGGGGCGTGGCCTGCCTGGACGACTTCGGGATCGCCGCCGATGTGGTGGCCGGGGCGAGCGGCCGCCCGCTGATCCAGGTGGTGGGCGGCAACGACCCCGAACGCATCCGGGGCACCGGCTGCGCCGTGGACGCGCTGGACGCCCCGACGGCCACGGAGCGGAAGGCGCTGAAGGCGCTGAACCAGCTGGCCGACGCCTGTCTGGAGCGCCAGGGCCGCGACGGCGTCCACCTCACGCTGGGCCTGTCCTGGGGGCAGGCGGCCGAGCCCGTACCGGCGGGGGCGGTGCCGGTGCCCGCGGCTCCGATGGCCACGATGCCGCCGACCGCCGTGCCGAGCGCGGTGCCGACCGAGGCGCCCCTCGTAGAACCCAGCGCCGAGCCCAGCGCGGTGCCGGGCCCGGGTGACGAGCAGGCGGCCGCCACCGGCGAGAACGACCGGGCCGTCGCCTCCTGCGTGGGCACGGCCCGCCGGGAGCAGCTCAGCTCGTACGTGGCCTCGCCCGCCCTGCTGTTCATCGGCGACCCGGGCGGCGCGACCGTGCCCGGCTTCGACCTCTCGCCGGCGAACACGGCGCGGATCGCGGGCGCGGCGGCCCTGGTGCTGGCCCTGACCGTGGGCGCGTCGGTGCTCGTCGGCGCCCGTCTCGTACGCCCGCTGCGGGCGCTGACGGGGGCCGCCCAACGGATGCGGGACGGGGAGGACACCGCGCCGGTGGTGGTCGCCGCGGACAACGAGATCGGGCGGCTCGCCGCCACGTTCAACGACATGTCCGCCCACCGCGCCCGCCTGGAGGCGCAGCGCAAGGCCATGGTCAGCGACGTCGCCCACGAACTGCGCACCCCGCTCAGCAACATCCGGGGCTGGCTGGAGGCGGCACAGGACGGAGTGGCCGACCCGGACCCGGAGTTCATCGCCTTCCTGCACACGGAGGCGGTCCAGCTCCAGCACATCATCGACGACCTCCAGGACCTGGCACAGGCCGACGCGGGCGCGCTGCGGCTGCACCCCGAACCGGTGGACGCGGCGGAGCTGTTGGGGCAGGTCGCCGCCGCGCACCAGGCCCGGGCCGACGCGGCGGGCGTCGCGCTGGGCGTCCGGCCGCCGGACCGCCCGCTGCCGCCGCTGACGGCCGACCCGGTCCGGCTGCGGCAGGCGGTGGGCAACCTGGTGTCGAACGCGGTGCGCCACACCCCGGAGGGCGGGGAGGTCACGCTGCGGGCGTACGGCTCCGAGGACGGGGACGCGGTGCTGGTGGACGTCGCCGACACCGGCAGCGGCATCCCGGCCGACGACCTGGTCCGCGTCTTCGACCGGTTCTGGCGCGGCGAGAAGTCCCGGTCCAGGCGGACGGGCGGCAGCGGTCTCGGCCTGGCGATCGTGCGGAAGCTGGCGGAGGCCCACGGCGGCACGGCCACGGCGGTGAGCACCCCCGGCGAGGGCTCGGTGTTCACGCTGCGCTTTCCGGCCGGGGAGACCGCGTCCTCCGGCACCGTCCCCGACCCTGATGCGATGAACACAACGATCTGACAGCTTCCTCACAACGTGGCGCGAGCCTGTCCGCACGCCTCGCGCCGCGGTGCGCACCGCACCGCGGCCGCCCCTGAGGCCATCCGGAACGGAGCCCTGCCCATGACCCTGCGCACCACCCTGCGTACCGCCCTCCTCGCCGCCGTCGCGGCCGGTGCGGTCTGCGTGCCGGCCACCGCGGCGTTCGCCGACTCCTCGGCCACCCCCTCGCCCGCACCCACCGAGCCGACCGTGGCCCCGTCGGCCGAACCCTCCGCCGTGCCGTCGGCCGAAGCGACGGAGGCGCCCTCGGCGGTCCCGTCCGAGGCGCCGCGCGGCGGCGTCGCGGCCGGTGAACAGCCTGCCGGTTCCTCGGGCAGCGGCACGACCGCCCTCGCGGGCTCCGCGGCCGCCGCGCTGCTGCTGGGCGGCGCCGGGACGGTCGTCGTCCGCCGCCGCACCGCCCGCCGCGACGGCTGACCCGTCCCGCTAGCCGATGAGCCGCAGTGGCGCCGCCTGTTCGAACCGGGCGGCGCCACTGCCGTACGTACGCCCCCTGGAGCCCTGTCCCATGCCCCGCACCGCCCTGCCCGTCACCGCCGCCCTGACCCTCGCCGCGCTCGCGGCGCTGACCGGCTGCTCCGGCGACCCCGCCCCGCAGCCCTCCAAGGCCCCCGCGTCGGCGGCGGCCGCCGAGGCACCCGCCCCCAGCGCCACCGCCACCGCCGGGCCGCCCGCCCATGTCTCCATCCCGTCCCTGGGCGTGGACAGCGACATCATGCGGCTCGGCCTCAACCCGGACCGCTCGGTCGAGGTCCCACCGGCCGACAAGGGCATGACGACCGGCTGGTACACGGGGAGCGCCGTGCCCGGCGAGCCCGGCGCGGCGGTGCTGATCGGCCACAACGACACCCGCTTCGGCCGGGCCGTCTTCCACGACCTGAAGAAGATCGCCAAGGGCGCGGAGATCGTGGTCCGGGACGCCCGGGGCAAGGACGTCCGCTTCGAGGTCACCGCCCTGGAGACGGTGAGCAAGCACGCCTTCCCGACGGCCCGCGTCTACGGCCGCACCACGGAACGCGCCCTGCGCCTGATCACCTGCGACGGCGCGTTCGACACCGCCGGCCACCCGGTGGACAACCTGATCGTGTACGCGAAGCGGAAGTGACTCTCGCGGCGCTCAGCCCCGCGCCTTCGCCAACCGCTGCCGTCGCGCCTCGTACAGGACGATCGACGCCGCGTTCGAGGCGTTGAGCGAGCTGGCGGAGCCCGTCATCGGGATGCTGACGACGTGGTCGCAGCGCTCGCGCCAGGCGTTGCTCAGGCCCGCCGTCTCGTTGCCGATGAGCAGCAGGACGGGCTGGGTCAGGTCGAAGTCGGAGGCGTCGCACTCGCCGTCCTCGTCGGTGCCGACGACGAGCACGGGACGTCCCCGGTCGCGCTCGGCGTCCAGCCACTCGCCGACCTCGCGGTGGGAGGGGGTGCGGACGACGGGGAGGGCGAAGAAGGAGCCGGTCGTCGCGCGGACCGCCTTCGGGTCGTACGGGTCGGCCGCGTGCCCCGTCACGATGAGCCCGTGTGCGCCGAAGGCGTCGGCGGAGCGGACGATACTGCCGATGTTGCCGGGCTGCGTCGGGCGGTCGAAGACGAGGCCGAGGAAGTCCTCGTCGACCCGGAGGCGGGTCAGGTCGTCCGGTTCCATCTCGACCACGGCCAGGACCTCCGGGGCGCCCTCGGCCTTCTCGCTCAGCTCCGCGAGCAGGTCGGGGGCCATGGCGATGCGTTCCGTGGTGATCCCGCGCATCAGCTCCTCCGCCCAGCGGGAGAGCGGGCGGCTCGCGTCGTACAGGAGGGAGCGGATCGTCCAGCCGTGCTCGACGGCCATGGTGATCGGCCGGACGCCCTGGACGATGAACTCGCGGGCCCGCCCGCGCTTGGTCCGGTTGGTGAGCAGCGTCTGGAACTGCTGAAAGCGGGCGTTGCGGGTCGTGATCCGCTGCACAGCCACCGGGGTCCTCCAAGGGGTGATCGGCCGCTCCGGCGGCGGCACGGGTCCGCCCCGGAAACCAGAAATTCCCACGGTTCGCGATGAACCGTGGGAACTGGATGAGTGTCCGAGGGGGGACTTGAACCCCCACGCCCGATAAAGGGCACTAGCACCTCAAGCTAGCGCGTCTGCCATTCCGCCACCCGGACCAGGTGATCCGCCCCGGTTTCCCGCGGCGACAAGAAAACAATACCAGCCATTCGTCATGGCTCTCACCTGCATATCCGCTGGCCGACTGCGCTGGTCAGTGCGGTGCCGGCGTCTCGGGGGCGCGCTTCGGCCCGGGGTCACTTCATGCCCGTACGGACCGTCGTCGCGTACGTACGGACCGTGCCGCCGGAGGGTCGGCGGCGGGTTCCACCGGCGGGCGGACGGGGCGGGTTACGTTCGCTCGCATGAGTGATCGCGGCTCCCGTCCTCCCCGCACGCTGTCGCCGCTGCGCGAGAACCTGCGTGAGACGTTCTGGTTCGCCCCGGCCCTGACGCTGGTCTGCGCGTGCGTGCTCTGGTTCGCCGCCTCGGCGCTGGACGAGCGGATCGTCTCGTACCTGCGCGAGGAGCGGGCGTACGACGAGATCCAAGAGCTGGTGAAGGTCGCCGAGGACACCAAGCAGATCGTGGTCACGGTCAGCTCGGCGATGATGACCTTCATCGGTGTGGTCTTCAGCATCTCGCTGGTCGCGGTGCAGATGGCGAGCGGCCAGCTCACGCCCCGGGTGGTGCGGATCTTCGTACGGAGCCGGATCAGCAAGCTGACCCTGTCGGTGTTCCTCGCGACGTTCGTGTTCTCGCTGCTGGTCCTCAGCTCGTACGAGAGCGAGACCGACCCGCGGCGGGTCACCTCGCTGCCGTTCGTGCAGAGCGTGCTGACCGCCCTGCTCGTCGGGCTGAGCCTGCTCCTCTTCATCGCGTACGTCAGTTCCACGCTGCGCCTGATGCAGATCGGGCCCGTCCTCGACCACATCACCCGGGACACCTTCCGGGTGCTGGGCCGGATGCCCGCCGGCCGTCCGGGGCCGGAGCCGCTGCCCGGCGAGACCGGGCAGATCCTGTACGAGGGGCGGGCCGGGGTCCTCCGCGATGTCAACGTGGCCCGGCTGGTCCGGGCCGCCCGGCGACAGGGGGTGGTGCTCCGGCTGATCCCCCGGCTCGGGGACTTCGTGGTGCCGGGTACGCCGGTGCTCGCCGTGCACGGCGGGGCGGCGCCGGCCCGGCACGCCCTGCGGTACACGGTGTCGGTGGGCGTGGAACGCACCCTGCACCAGGACCTGGCGTTCGGGCTGCGCCAGCTGTCGGACATCGCGCTGCGGGCGCTGTCCGCCGCGGTGAACGACCCGACGACGGCCGTGCAGTGCCTGGACCGGATCGTGCAGTTCCTGGCGGCGGCGGTGCGGCTGCCGCTGGGCACGGTGCACCACCGGGACCGCACGGGTGCGGTGCGGCTGGTGCAGGACGTGCCGGGGTGGGAGGACCTGGTGGACCTGGGCTTCGAGGAGGTGCGCCGGTGTGCGGCGGGCGTCCCGCAGGTGACGCGGCGGCTGCTCGCCGGGATCGACGACCTGCTGCCGCCGGCCGGGCCGGACCGGCGGGGGCCGCTCGTCCGGCACCGCACGCTCCTCGTCCAGGCGGTGGAGCACGCGGTGCCGGACGCCGACGAGCGGCAGTTCTCGCTGCTGCCCGACCGGCAGGGGATCGGCTGAGCGGGCCCCCTGCTGAGCGGTCCCTCAGTCCTTGCCGCCGAACGCCGCGTCGAAGGACGCGCTCGGCGGGTCGAAGTCGTACCGCTTCAGGGACGCCAGGGCCTCCGGGGCGCCCGCCAGCCGGTCCATGCCGGCGTCCTCCCACTCCACCGACACGGGCCCCTCGTAGCCGATGGACCGCAGCATCCGGAAGACGTCCTCCCAGGGCACGTCCCCGTGGCCGGCCGAGACGAAGTCCCAGCCCCGGCGGGGGTCGCCCCAGGGCAGATGGGAGCCGAGGCGGCCGTTGCGGCCGTCGAGCCGTGTGCGGGCCTCCTTGCAGTCCACGTGGTAGATCCGGTCCCGGAAGTCGTACAGGAAGCCGACCGGGTCCAGGTCCTGCCAGACGAAATGGCTCGGATCGAAGTTCAGTCCGAAGGCCGGGCGGTGGTCCACGGCCTCAAGGGCGCGGTGGGTGGTCCAGTAGTCGTACGCGATCTCGCTGGGGTGCACCTCGTGGGCGAAGCGCACGCCCTCCGCGTCGAAGACGTCCAGGACCGGGTTCCAGCGCTCCGCGAAGTCCTCGTAGCCGCGCTCGATCATGTGCGGCGGAACCGGCGGGAACATCGCGACCAGGTGCCAGATCGAGGACCCGGTGAAGCCGATGACGGTGTCCACGCCGAAGGCGGCCGCGGCCCGCGCGGTGTCCGCCATCTCGGCGGCGGCACGCCGGCGCACCCCCTCCGGCTCGCCATCGCCCCAGATGCGGGCGGGCAGGATGCCCTGGTGGCGTTCGTCGATGGGGTGGTCGCAGACGGCCTGGCCCACCAGGTGGTTGGAGACCGCCCAGCACTTCAGGCCGTACGTGTCGAGCAGGGCCCGGCGGCCGTCCAGGTACGCCGGGTCGGCGAGGGCCTTGTCGACCTCGAAGTGGTCGCCCCAGCAGGCGAGTTCGAGGCCGTCGTAGCCGAAGTCGCGGGCGTGCCGGCAGACCTCCTCCAGCGGGAGGTCGGCCCATTGGCCGGTGAAGAGGGTGAAGGGACGGGGCATGGGGACGGGACCTCCTAGAGGGTTACGGGGGTGAGGGCGGAGTTCTTCGCGGCGCTCTCCTCCACCGCGGCCAGCACCCGCTGCACCTGGAGGCCGTCCGCGAAGGACGGCACGGAGTGGGCGCCTCCTCCGGCGATGGCGCACACCACGTCCCGGGCCTGGTGGACGAAGGTGTGCTCGTAGCCGAGGGTGTGGCCCGGCGGCCACCACGCCCCCAGGTACGGGTGCTCGGGCTCGGTGACGAGGACGCGCCGGAAGCCGGCCGTGGCGGCGGGCTCCGTGTGGTCGTGGAAGGACAGTTCGTTGAGGCGTTCCAGGTCGAAGGCGAGCGAGCCGCGCTCCCCGTTGATCTCCAGGCGCAGGGCGTTCTTGCGGCCGGCCGCCATCCGGGTCACCTCGAAGGACGCCAGGGCGCCGGAGGCGAGCCGGCCGGTGAAGACGGCGGCGTCGTCCACGGTGACCGGGCCGGTGTCCCCGGCAGCCGCCCCGCCGCCGAGGCCCCCGGACGGTCCGGCCGGCCGGGGACGTTCGCGTACGAAGGTCTCGGTCAGCGCCGACACCGCGGCCAGCGGCTCCCCCGCGAGGTACTGCGCGAGGTCCACCACATGGGCCCCGAGGTCGCCGAGCGCGCCGGAGCCCGCGCGGTCCTTGTCGAGGCGCCAGGTGAGCGGGGAGGCGGGGTCGGTCAGCCAGTCCTGGAGGTAGACGGCGCGCACGTGGCGCAGGGCGCCGAGGCGGCCGTCGGCGATGAGCCGGCGGGCGTGGGCGAGGGCGGGCACCCGGCGGTAGTTGAAGCCCACGAAGGCCGACCGGCCCCGGGCGGCGGCGCGCCCGGCCGCCGCCGTCATGGCCTCCGCCTCCTCCACGGTGTTGGCGAGCGGCTTCTCGCAGAGGACGTGCTTACCGGCCTCCAGGGCGGCGACGGCGATCTCCGCGTGGCTGTCGCCGGGGGTGCAGATGTCGACCAGCTGCACGTCGTCGCGGGCGATCAGGGCGCGCCAGTCGGTCTCGGCGGCGGCCCAGCCGTGCCGGTCCGCCGCGGCCTCGACGGCGGTGCGGTCGCGTCCGCAGACCGCGGCGAGCACCGGCCGCATCGGCAGGTCGAAGACGTGTCCGGCGGTGCGCCAGCCCTGTGAGTGGGCGGCTCCCATGAACGCGTATCCGACCATGCCGATCCCGAGCGTCGGCGGCGCTGCCGTCTCCTGCGTCTGATCCCTCTGGGCCATCCGGGGCTTCCTCCTCGTCGGTGGTGCGGCACGTACGGTCGCGGGGCGGTCAGTTGAAGCCCGTCGGCAGGTACTGGTCGACGTTGTCCTTGGTGACGACGGCGGAGTAGAGCGTGAGGCTGGTGGGGATCTCCAGTTCGGCGAGTCCGGACACGCCCTTGGACTGGCCGAGCGCGCGGGCCAGGTCGATGGCGGAGGCCGCCATCGTCGGCGGGTAGAGGACGGTGGCCTTCAGGACGCTGTCGCCGGCCTTGATGGCGTCCATGGCGGACTTGGCGCCCGCGCCGCCGACCATCAGGAACTCGTCGCGGCCGGCCTGCTTGATCGCGCGGAGGGCGCCCACGCCCTGGTCGTCGTCGTGGTTCCACAGGGCGTCGAACTTCTTCTGCGCCTGGAGGAGCTGCGCCATCTTCGCCTGGCCCGACTCCACCGTGAAGTCCGCTGCCTGACGGGCCACCAGTTCGATGTTGGGGTAGTTCTTCAGCGCGTCGGAGAAGCCCTTGCTGCGCTGCTTGGTGAGCTCCAGGTTGTCGATCCCGGCCAGCTCGACCACCTTGGCGTTCTTCTTGTCCTTGAGCTGTTCGCCGATGTAGGTGCCGGCGTTGAGGCCCATGCCGTAGTTGTCGCCGCCCACCCAGCAGCGGTACGCCTGCGGCGATGCGAAGATCCGGTCCAGGTTGATGACGGGGATGCCCGCGCGCATGGCCTCCAGGCCGACCTGGGTGAGCGCCTTGCCGTCTGCGGGCAGCACGACCAGTACGTCGACCTTCTTGTTGATGAGGGTCTTGACCTGGCCGATCTGGGCGGCGGTGTCGTTGGAGCCCTCGGTGGTCTCCAGGGTCACTTCGGAGTACTTCTCGGCCCGGGACCTGGCGTTCTCGTTGATGGCGTTGAGCCAGCCGTGGTCGGCCTGGGGTCCGGCGAAGCCGATGGTGACGGGCTTGCCCGGCTTGTCGTCGGCGGCGGGCGCCCCGCTCTGCGCGGGTGCGTCCTCCTCCTTGGGCTCGTTGCTGGTGCAGGCGGTGAGGAGGGCACTCGCGGAGACGGCTGCGGTGCCGAACAGGAGCCCTCTGCGACTGGTTTGCGGCATGGCGGTGGAACCCTTCATCCGGTGGGTGGGTGCGGGGAGCGGTGGGGCCGGCGGTGGGTCAGGTCTCGGTACGGGCGGTGCGGCTCTGGACGAGGACGGCGGCGACGATGATCGCGCCCTTGGCGATCTGCTGGACGTCGCTCTGGAGGTTGTTGAGCGCGAAGATGTTGGTGATCGTGGTGAAGATCAGGACGCCGAGGACGGAGCCGGTGATGGTGCCGCGTCCGCCGCTGAGGAGGGTGCCGCCGATGATCGCGGCGGCGATGGCGTCGAGTTCGTAGAGGTTGCCGGCGGTGTTCTGGCCGGAGCCGGACAGGATGATCAGCATGAAGGCCGCGATGCCGCAGCACAGCCCGGACAGCAGGTAGAGGTAGAGCCGCTGCCTGCGGACGTCGATGCCCGCGAGCCGGGCCGCTTCGGCGTTGCCGCCGATGGCGACGGTGCGGCGGCCGAAGGTCGTACGGTTCAGCAGCAGCCAGCCGGCGACGGTGACCGCGGCGAAGATCAGGACGAGCGGCGGGATGCCCAGGACGTAGGAGTCCGGGAGCCCCAGGTCCAGGACCGGGTCGACGGTGACGATCTGGGTCTTGCCGTCGGTGATCATGAGGGCGACCCCGCGCGCCGAGGCGAGCATCGCCAGCGTCGCGATGAACGGCACCACCCTCCCGTACGCGATGAGCACCCCGTTGACCAGACCGGCGCCGAGGCCGACGAGCACGGCGGTGAACAGGATGCCCGCGAGCCCGAACTCCTGGGTGGCGACGGTGCTCGCCCAGACGGAGGCCAGGGCGACCATGGCGCCGACCGAGAGGTCGATGCCGCCCGAGGTGATGACGAAGGTCACGCCGACGGTGACGACACCGATCACCGACGCCTGGGTCAGGATGAGTTGGAGGTTTCCGGTGTCCAGGAAGGCGTCGGGTTCGGTGAATCCCCCGACGGCCACCAGCACGGCGAGGATGCCGAGCAGGGACAGGGTGTGCAGGTCCAGGCGCAGCCCGAGGGTGCGCGGGGGCCCGCTCTTCTTCAGGGTCACGGGGGCGGGGCCCTGGTCCGGCCCGCTCTGCCGCGCCGTGGGAACGGGGTGGGTCATGACGTCGGGCTCCCTTCCATCACGAGGTCGAGTACGCGGTGTTCGTCCAGGTCCGTGGCGTCGGCGGTGTGCACGACACGCCCTTCGCGCAGGACGAGCACCCGGTCGGCGAGGCCCAGGACTTCGGGCACTTCGCTGGAGACGAGCAGCACGGCCAGCCCTTCGTCGGCCAGCCGGCGAATCACGGCGTAGAGCTCGGCGCGGGCACCTACGTCCACGCCGCGGGTCGGTTCGTCGAGCAGCAGCACCCGGCAGCCGCGCAGCAGCCAGCGGGCCAGGACCGCCTTCTGCTGATTGCCGCCGGAGAGGTTGCGGACGGGAGTGTCCGGGTTGTCGGGGTGCAGCGACAGGGCCCGGGTGGCCTCGCCCGCCGCCCGGCGCTCCGCGATACGGTCAAGCCAACCGGCCCTGGAGTAGCGGGACATGGTGGACAGCGAGACGTTACGGGTGACGGATTCGAGCATCAGCAGGGCCTGGGCCTTGCGCTCC
The DNA here is from genome assembly GCF_040632905.1 of Streptomyces sp. NPDC016469. Classification (NCBI taxonomy): domain Bacteria; kingdom Bacillati; phylum Actinomycetota; class Actinomycetes; order Kitasatosporales; family Streptomycetaceae; genus Streptomyces; species Streptomyces sp. NPDC016469. Next base: position 179,084 of record NZ_JBEYCQ010000006.1, on the reverse strand, counting down.
TCGGGGGCGAGGCCGATGCCTGCGGCGACGGCGGAGCGCACGCTCCCGGGCCGCAGCGCCTTCCCCTCGACGGTGACCCGCCCGGCGGTGGCCCGGCGGGCACCGTAGACCGTCTCCAGGATCTCGGAGCGCCCGGACCCGACGAGTCCCGCGAGGCCGACGATCTCGCCCGGCCGCACCTCCAGGTCGACCGGGGCGAACTCCCCGTCCCTGGTGAGCCCTTCGATGGTGAGCACGGGGGCGGCCTCGGCGCGCCCGGCCGGCGGCGGGGTGCGGGGCGGGAAGACGTACTCCACCCTGCGGCCCGTCATCAGGGCCACGATGTCGTGTGTCGGGGTGGACTCGGCGGGCAGCCCGGAGGCGACGGCCCGGCCGTCCTTGAGCACCGTCACCCGGTCGCCGATGCGGCGGATCTCCTCCAGGCGGTGCGAGATGTAGACGACGGCGACGCCCTCGGCGGTCAGCGAGGCGATGACCCGGAAGAGGTTGCCGACTTCGTCGGGGTCGAGCGCGGCGGACGGCTCGTCCATCACGATGAGCCGTACGTCGTGCGAGAGGGCCCGGGCCATGGACACGATCTGCTGCTGGGCGGCGGAGAGTTCACCGACCGGGCGGGCCGGGTCGATCTCCGGGTGCCCTAGCCGGGCCAGCAGGGCGGCGGCCCCGGCACGGGCGCGGCGGGAGCGGACGACGAAGCCGGCGCTGGTGAACTCGTGGCCCAGGAAGACGTTCTCGGCGACCGACAGGCCCCGGACCAGGTCGAGTTCCTGGTAGATCGTGGCGATGCCGAGGCGCATCGCGGCGAGCGGCGACTTGAGTTCGGCGGGTGCGCCGCACCAGGTGATCTCGCCGTCGTCGGGCTGGTGGGCACCGGCCAGGACCTTGATGAGGGTGGACTTGCCGGCCCCGTTCTGGCCGAGGAGGCAGTGCACTTCGCCGGCCTGGACCTCCAGGTCGACGCCGTCGAGGGCGCGGACACCGGGGAAGGACTTGGTGATGCCGGACATGGTGAGCAGCGGTGGTTGCGGAGCCATGACGAATCCCCTCGGCGGACGAGGTGTGGGTGTGTGGGGCCGGCCGCTCGGGCGGGCCGGGCGGGTCAGGCGGGTGAGAAGAGGTGGTCGCTGATGAGCCGGGCCGCGCCGGTGACTCCGGCGGCGGGTCCCAGCTCGCCCAGGACGATCGGCAGGTTGCCGGTGGCCAGCGGCAGGGAGCGCCGGTAGACCTGGGCCCGGACGGCGGCCAGCAGGGTGTGGCCGAGTCCGGTCACACCGCCGCCGATCACCACCAGGGCGGGGTTGAAGAAGCTGACGAGGCCCGCGATGACCTGGCCGACGCGGTTGCCGCCCTCGCGGATCAGGACGAGCGAGGTGGCGTCCCCGGCGGCCGCGGCGGCGGCCACGTCCGCGGCGGTGAGCCGGCCGGACGCCTCCAGGCGGGCCGCGAGTTCCTCGGACCGTCCGGCGCGGGCCGCGTCCTCGGCGTCGCGGGCCAGGGCGGCGCCGCTGAAGTGGGCTTCCAGGCAGCCCCGGTTGCCGCAGGCGCAGAGCCGGCCCCCGGGTTCGACCTGGATGTGGCCGATGTCGCCGGCGCTGCCCGTCGCGCCCCGGTGGACGGTGCCGCCGACGACGATGCCGCAGCCGATGCCCGTACCGATCTTGACGCAGAGGAAGTCGCCCACGGAACGGGCGACGCCCGCCTGCTGCTCCCCCAGGGCCATCAGGTTCACGTCGTTGTCGACCATGACCGGGCAGCCCAGCTCCTGGCTGAGCGCCTCGCGGACCGGGAAGCCGTCCCAGCCGGGCATGATCGGGGGTGCGACGGGGACGCCCTCGGGGAAGCGGACCGGTCCGGGGACGCCGATCCCGGCGCCGTCGAAGCCGGCGGCGAGCCCGGAGTCCCGGAGTTTCGCCGCCATGGACAGCACCTGCTCGAAGACCGCGACGGGACCTTCACGTACGTCCATGGGGTGGTTGAGGTGGCCCAGGACCTCCAGCTCCGCGTTGGTGACCGCCACGTCGACGGAGGTGGCGCCGATGTCGACGCCCAGGAAGCGCAGGTGCGGGGCGAGCCGGATGTTGTGCGAGCGGCGTCCGCCCCGGGACGCGGCGAGCCCGTCGGCGACGACGAGTCCGGTCTCCAGCAGCCGGTCCACCTCGACGGCCAGCTTGGACCGGGAGAGGTCGACCTGATCGCCCAGCTTCGCCCGGGAGTTGGGCCCACCGTCACGCAACAGCCGGAGCAGTCGCGCCTGGTGGGCGTTCGCGGGTCGTGCCGTCATACGTCTCACGCGCCCCTCCCGCCTCGTCGGCCTGTCCGTCGGGCTTGGGAGGGGAACGTAGCAGCGGTTGCCGGGACTGGGAAGAAGTAGCGCAGGAATCCGGCGAACTTTCTCCACTCCGAGGACAAAGGCTGTGCCGCCCACGGCTCACGGGCAGCTGATCACCTGTCCCGCGTAGCTGAGGTTGCCGCCGAAGCCGAAGAGGAGGACCGGCGCCCCGGTGGGGATCTCGCCCCGTTCGACCAGCTTGGAGAGGGCCATCGGGATGGAGGCGGCGGAGGTGTTGCCGGAGTCGATCACGTCGCGCGCGACGACGGCGTTGACCGCGCCGATCTTCCGGGCAACGGGCTCGATGATCCGCAGGTTGGCCTGGTGCAGGACGACCGCGGCCAGGTCCTCCGGGGTGAGGCCCGCCTTCTCGCAGACCTTGCGGGCGATGGGGGGCAGCTGGGTGGTGGCCCAGCGGTAGACGGACTGTCCCTCCTGCGCGAAGCGCGGCGGCGTCCCCTCGATGCGGACCGCGTCCCCCATGGCGGGGACCGACCCCCACAGCACCGGTCCGATGCCGGGGCGTCCGGTCTCCGCCGGGTCGGCGACGACGACGGCCGCACCGGCGCCGTCCCCCATCAGCACGCAGCTGGAACGATCCGTCCAGTCGACGATGTCGCCCATCTTGTCGGCGCCGATGACCAGGGCGCGGGTGGCGGCACCGGCCCGCAGCGCGTGGTCGGCGGTGGCGAGGGCGTGGGTGAAGCCGGAGCACACCACGTTGATGTCCATGACCGCGGGCGCCTCCATGCCGAGGCGGGCGGCGACCCGGGCCGACATGCTCGGCGAGCGGTCGATGGCGGTGGAGGTGGCGACCAGCACCAGGTCGATGTCGGCCGGCTGGAGACCGGCCGAGGCGAGGGCCTTGGCTGCCGCGTGCGCGGCCAGCTCGTCCACCGGCTCGTCGGGGCCGCCGATGTGGCGGGTCCTGATGCCGACGCGGCTGGTGATCCACTCGTCACTGGTGTCGACCATGGCCGCCAGGTCGTGGTTGGTGAGCACCTTGGCGGGCTGGTAGTGGCCGAGCGCCACGACACGTGAGCCGGTCATAAACAAAGGTCCCCTCGCTCCATCTGTCAGGAACCAACCAGTCTTGGTCGCTACCGCCCGGTACGGGGGCAGGTGATCCCACAGGAATACCGGTCCCGGCTTGGAGGGCTCGACAGCCGCAGGTGATCGCGGACGGCACATCCGGTTGCGGCGCCCTGTCCGGCGTGCACGACAATGTCACCGTCGGGGACGCGTCTCGTGCGCCCGCGAGCAGCCACCATCCCGGGGCCCGTCAGGCCCCTCACGTACAGAATCGGGTCCAACGGTCATGGGACGGGTCACCGAGCGCCGCCGCACCATCCGCATCCGGGACGGGGCCGTCTCCACCCGCCCCGACACCCTCGTCGCCGAGGAGCCCCTGGAGATCCGGCTGAACGGGAAGCCGCTGGCCATCACCATGCGCACCCCGGGCGACGACTTCGCGCTGGCGGCGGGCTTCCTGGTCAGCGAGGGCGTGATCGGCGACCGGGGCGATGTGCGGTCGATCGTGTACTGCGCGGGCGCGACCGACGACGGGGCCAACACGTACAACGTGGTGGACGTCGGGCTCGCAGCGGGCGTCGAGGTCCCCGACATCACGCTGGAGCGCAACGTCTACACCACGTCCTCCTGCGGGCTGTGCGGCAAGGCCAGTCTGGACGCCGTCCGCACCACGACCCGGCACCCCGTCGCCGACCTTCCCCCGCTGCTGGTGGAGCCCGCGCTGCTGGCCGGGCTCCCTGACCGGCTGCGGGCGGCCCAGCGGGTCTTCGACCGGACCGGGGGCCTGCACGCGGCGGCGCTGTTCTCGGAGACCGGCGAGCTGATGGACGTACGGGAGGACGTCGGTCGGCACAACGCCGTCGACAAGCTGGTGGGCCGGGCGCTGACGGACGGGCGGCTGCCGCTGTCCCGGTCGATCCTGCTGGTGTCGGGGCGGGCCTCGTTCGAGCTGGCGCAGAAGGCGGTGATGGCCGGCATACCGGTACTGGCGGCCGTCTCGGCGCCCTCGTCCCTCGCCGTCGACCTGGCCGCCGAGACGGGCCTGACCCTGGTCGGCTTCCTGCGGGGGCCCTCGATGAACGTGTACGCCGGAGAGCACCGCATCGCGCTGGACGCGGGCTAACCCACCGGTACGGCCTCGGGCGTCGGCGCCTCCTGGGCGTCGCGGGCGCGCCGCCTGGCGATCACCGCGCAGACCATCAGCTGCATCTGGTGGAAGAGCATCAGGGGCAGCACCGCCAGGCTCGCCTGTGCGCCGAAGAGGACGCCGGCCATGGGCAGCCCGAAGGCCAGGCTCTTCTTGGACCCGGCGAACTGGATCGCGATGCGGTCCGCCCGGCCGAAGCCGAGGCGCTTCGCGCCGTACCAGGTCACCGCGAGCATCAGCGCGAGCAGCACCGCCTCGGCGGCGAGGAGCGCGCCGAGCCTGGCCGGGGTCACCTGGTGCCAGATGCCGGCGACCATGCCCTCGCTGAACGCGGTGTAGACGACGAGCAGGATCGAGCCCCGGTCGACCAGTCCGAGGACCTTGCGGTGCCGGGCGACGAAGCCCCCGATGCGGCGCCGCAGCAGCTGGCCCAGGGCGAACGGCAGCAGCAGCTGGACGCCGATCTTCAGCAGGGCGTCGCCGGAGAACCCGCCCCCGCTGCCGCCGAGCAGCGCGGCGGCGAGGAGCGGGGTGAGGAAGATCCCGGCGATCGAGGAGAAGGACCCCGCGCAGATCGCGGCGGGCACGTTGCCCCGGGCGATCGAGGTGAAGGCGATCGAGGACTGGATGGTCGAGGGCACGAGGCACAGGAAGAGGAAGCCGCTCTGCAGCTGCGGCGCCAGGACGTACGGTACGAGGCCCGCGCTCGCCAGGCCCAGCAGCGGGAAGACGACGAAGGTGCAGGCCAGGACCGTGAGGTGGAGCCGCCAGTGGCGCAGCCCGTCCAGCGCCTCGGCCGTGGACAGGCGCGCCCCGTACAGGAAGAAGAGAAGCGCGACCGCGCCCGTGGAGGCCCCGCCGGCCACCTCGGCGGCCGGGCCCGAGGCCGGCAGCAGTGCCGCGAGGACGACCGTGCCGATCAGCGCCGCTATGTACGGGTCGACCGGCAGCCAGGACGGCGGCTGCGGGATGCGGCGGCGGCTCATCTGCTCCACGTTTCTCTCGACGTCTGTCCCGATGGGGTCGGGCGTGCCCGGGAACCATCCTGCTCGGAGGCCCTCCGATCGGGAAACCCGTACACCGCTCTGACTGTCATCACGCTTGGCGATAGCCTGCCGGGCATGTACGACCCCGTGCAGCTGCGCACCTTTCTGGCCGTCGCCCAGACCCTGTCCTTCACCGCCGCCGCCCGCCGGCTCGGGGTGCGGCAGTCCACCGTGAGCCAGCATGTGCGCCGGCTGGAGGAGGCGACCGGGCGGCAGCTGTTCGCCCGGGACACCCACCGCGTCGATCTCACGGCGGACGGCGAGGCGATGCTCGGCTTCGCACGGACGATCATGGCGGCACACGAGCGGGCGTCGGCGTACTTCACCGGGACGCGGCTGCGCGGGCGGCTGCGGTTCGGCGCCTCGGAGGACTTCGTGCGGACCCGGCTGCCCGACATCCTCCAGGCGTTCCGGCGCGACCATCCGCAGGTCGAGCTGGAGCTGACCGTGGAGCTGTCGGGAACCCTGCACCGGCAGCTGGAGGCGGGCCGTCTGGATCTGGTGCTGGCCAAGCGGCGGGCCGGGGACACGCACGGGCAGCTGGTCTGGCAGGACGCCCTGGTCTGGATCGGCGCGCCGGGGATCAGGCTCGACCCGGACCGTCCGGTGCCGCTGGTCGTCTTCCCGCCGCCGGGCATCACCCGGGCGCGGGCCCTGGAGGCGCTGGAGGAGCAGGGCCGCTCGTGGCGGATCGCGTGCACGAGCGGCAGCCTCAGCGGCCTGGTGGCGGCCGCCCACGCGGGGCTCGGCGTGATGGCGCACACCCGGGGTCTGGTGCCGCCCGGCCTGGAACCGGTGCCGGGCCGGGCGGGGCTGCCGGAGCTGGGCGGGGTGGACTTCGTCCTGCTGCACGGCAGGCGCCGGGGCGGTGCGCAGCAGGCGGCGGACGCGCTGGCGACGGCGATCCTGGCGGGCGGCGACCGGCTGATCCGCGGGGTTCGTGGGCGTGCACCGGCATGACCGGCCCTCACGAGGGGGAGAATGCCCGGGACGCGACCGTCGGCGCCGGGTGGGCCGATCGCCCCGGACCGGCCATACCGGGACACAGCCCCCCACACCAGCAGTGATCGCGGCGTACAGATTCGGTGGAGATTCCCGCGCGAGCCGCTTACCCCGCGGTCCCAAGCGCGCCCGAGCCTTGCCCATCTGGCCTAATTTCGGCCCCTGACCAGTGCAGATACCATGCGGTACGCACCGTTCCGGACACTCCCGCGGGGACGCCCCTTGGGGTAGCGTCGCGGCGCCGTGCGGAGCACCACAAGGAGCAGGTCATTGCGCGAGTTCACTGTCCCCCCCATGGCGGCCGCGCCCCTCGTGGGCGGGCTCGCCGATGTGGTGTTCGAGCATGCCGACGAGGAGCCGCACCGGGTCGCACTCGGCCGAAAGGACGCGGACGGAAACTGGCAGGACGTGACGTCGGCCGCGTTCCGCGACGAGGTGCTGGCGCTGGCCAAGGGGCTGATCGCGCACGGCGTGCGGTTCGGGGACCGGGTCGCCCTGATGTCGCGTACGCGCTACGAGTGGACCCTGTTCGACTTCGCGCTGTGGGCGGTGGGCGCCCAGTCGGTGCCGGTCTACCCGACGTCCTCCGCCGAGCAGGTGCTGTGGATGCTGCACGACGCCGAGGTGTCGGCGGTGATGGTGGAGCACGAGGACCACGCGATGACGGTGGCCTCGGTCATCGACCGGCTGCCCCAGCTGAAGCGGCTGTGGCAGCTGGACGCCGGCGCGGTGGCGGAGCTGGTCGAGGCGGGTGCGCACGTCGAGGACGAGGTGGTGCACCGGCACCGGCGGGCGGTGACCCCGGAGTCGGTGGCGACCGTCATCTACACCTCGGGCACCACGGGCCGCCCCAAGGGCTGCGTCCTCACGCACGCCAACTTCATGTTCGAGGCGGACACCATGGCCTCGCGGTGGGAGTCGGTCTTCCACTCCAGACCGGGCGACGAGGCGGTCACACTGCTCTTCCTGCCGCTGGCCCACGTCTTCGGGCGGATGGTGGAGATCACCGCGATCCGGGGCCGGGTCAAGCTCGGGCACCAGCCGGAGCTGTCCGCGAAGGCCCTGATGCCGGACCTGGTCTCGTTCCGGCCGACGTTCATCCTGGCGGTGCCGTACATCTTCGAGAAGGTCTTCAACGCGGCCCGGCGCAAGGCGGAGGCGGAAGGCAGGGCGGGGCCGTTCGACAAGGCCGTCGACATCGCGGTGAAGTACGCGGAGGCGATGGAGGCCCGGGCCTTCGGCACCGGCCCCGGCCCCTCGGCCGGGCTGCGGATGCAGCACCAGTTCTTCGACAAGGTCGTGTACAAGAAGGTCCGCGAGGCGATGGGCGGCCGCATCCGGCACGCCATGTCGGGCGGCTCGGGCATGGAGCGCAGCCTCGGGCTCTTCTTCGCGGGCGCCGGGGTGACGGTGTACGAGGGATACGGGCTGACCGAGACGACGGCGGCGGCCACCGCGAATCCGCCGGAGCGCACCCGGTACGGCACGGTCGGGCAGCCGATCCCCGGCAGCACGGTGCACATCGCGGCGGACGGGGAGGTGTGGGTGCACGGGGCCCACGTCTTCGGCGGGTACCTCGGCGACCCGAAGGCGACCGACGCGGTGCTCAACGACGGCTGGCTGGCCACCGGGGACCTGGGGGCGCTGGACGAGGACGGTTATCTGACGATCACCGGGCGGAAGAAGGAGATCCTGGTGACGTCCGGCGGCAAGAGCGTGTCGCCGGCAGCGCTGGAGGAGCGGGTGCGGGCGCATCCGCTGGTGGCGCAGTGCATCGTCGTCGGCAACGACCGGCCCTATGTGGCGGCGCTGGTCACCGTCGACCAGGAGGCCGTGGAGCACTGGCTGACGATGCAGGGGCGCACGTCGCTGTCCCCGGGCGAGCTGGTCCGCGACCCGGACCTGGAGATGGAGGTGCGCCGGGCGGTGGTGGCGGCGAACACCGCGGTCTCACAGGCGGAGTCCATCCGTACGTTCCGCATCCTGGCGCACCAGTTCAGCGAGCAGCACGGACTGCTCACCCCGTCGCTGAAGCTGAAGCGCAAGGCGATCGAGACGGCGTACGAGGCCGAGGTGGACGCGCTGTACCGCTGAGCGGGGGACGGATCGCGGCGGCCGGGAATGCGTGGGCGTTCTTGATCGTTGACCCTGGGAGTCCCACCCCCTTCAACGTTAGGATCCTCAGCTCGTGAGCCAGGTCCCCTCCCTCACCCTCAACAACGGCATCGAGATGCCCCAGCTCGGGTTCGGAGTCTGGCAGGTGCCGGACGACGAGGCGACGAAGGCGGTCACCACCGCCATCGAGTCCGGGTACCGCAGCATCGACACCGCCGCGATCTACCAGAACGAGGCGGGCACGGGCAAGGCCATCGCCGCCTCCGGCGTCGCCCGCGACGACCTGTTCGTGACCACCAAGCTGTGGAACAGCGAGCAGGGTTACGACTCGACGCTGCGCGCCTTCGACGCCTCGCTGGAGAAGCTGGGCCTCGACTACGTCGACCTGTACCTGATCCACTGGCCGACGCCGGCCAAGGACGCGTACGTCGACACCTACCGGGCGTTCGAGAAGATCTACGCCGACGGCCGCGCGAAGGCCATCGGTGTGTCGAACTTCCTCCCGGAGCACCTGGAGCGGCTGCTCGGTGAGACCTCCGTGGTGCCGGTGCTCAACCAGATCGAGCTGCACCCGCAGCTCCAGCAGGCCGAGTCGCGCGCCCTGCACGCCAAGCACGGCATCCTCACCGAGGCGTGGTCGCCGCTCGGTTCCGGCAAGGGCCTCCTGGAGGTCCCGACGGTCGTCGCGGTCGCCCGCAAGCACAACCGCACGCCCGCCCAGGCGGTGCTCCGCTGGCACCTCCAGACGGGCAACGTGGTGATCCCGAAGTCCGTGACGCCGTCGCGGATCGCGGAGAACATCGACGTGTTCGACTTCGAGCTGGACGCCGACGACCTGGCCGCGTTCGCGGCGCTGGACGAGGGCAAGCGGCTCGGCCCGAACCCGGGCGAGTTCAACGCCGGCGCCTGATCGCCCGGTCGCCGAAGCCTGACGGGACCGCCGCCCCCGCTCGTACGCGAGCCGGGGGCGGCGGTTTCGTCGTACGCGGGCGGGCTCAGGCGTCGCGCCGGCCCAGGTGGAGGGTGCGGGCCAGGAGCAGGAAGACGTCCGGGCGGCGGTGCAGGGACGCCGGGTCCTCGGGGTCGAGAAGCCGGTCGAGCACGGCGTTGTCGTCGGCGTCCAGATGGTCGCGCAGCCCGTCGCGGCGGCGGGTGAAGTCCGCGACGACCTGTTCGCGGGCCGCGTCGCCGAGGGGCGCGGGCAGGTCGAGCAGGAAGCTGCGGGTGCCCTGCGGGGTGAGGCCGGCCGCGCCGAACAGGGCCGCCCAGTTCTCGACCTCGCGCCGGGCGTCGGGCAGCTCCGCGCGCATCTCCTGGAAGAGCTCCGCCTCGGCGGCCTCCATCCGGGCCTCGATCCCGGGCCTGCCGAAGCCCAGGTCGCGAGGGAGCTGCCGGGCCTGGAGCCCGCCCTCGACCAGGGCGACGGTGCCGCCGGGGCGCAGCAGCCCGCCGAAGCCGGCGAGCACGGCGCGCTGGTCGCCCATGTGGTGCAGGGTGTTTCCGGCCCAGATCAGGTCGGCCTCGCCCAGGGCGGAGAGTTCCTCGGGGAGGGTGGCGTGGAGGGTGGTGACGCGGCCGTCGAGACCGAGCCGCCGCGCCCGGTCCCGGGTGCGGTCGAGGAGGGCGGGGGTGCCGTCGACGGCGACGACCTCGGCGTCCGGGAACACCTCGGCGAGCAGGCAGGCGACGACACCGGGGCCGGCGCCGACGTCGAGGACCCGGCGGACCTTCGGGGCGGTGGGCAGGGCGGCGATCCAGCGGGCCGCCTCGGTGTACTGCGCGCTGCTGAGCTCGGCGTTGCGCTCCAGGAGCGGGGCCATGACGTCCCAGTCGGGTTCGGACCCGCCGTGGTGGTGCCCGTGCGCGGAGGGCTCGTGGTCCAGGCCCTGGCGGCCGTCGTGGTGGTGGCCGTGGCCGGAGTGGTTGCTCATGGCACCAGGGTCACCACGCGCCGCCACGGAGGCAAACATCCTTGCCGTTCCGGCAAGTCGCCGAGGGCGGTGGACCGGCTACCCGCGCCGGAAGGCCAGCAGCCGGTACTCCGGGTCGCCGCGCCGGCGGTCCTGGTCCGGCAGGGCGGCCAGGTCCCGGACGAGCTGTTCGGCGGAGTCGCCCGGCAGGACCAGGCGGGAGGTGTAGTAACCCCGCCGGACCCCGCGTGCCGCGCTGACCGGCGACCGGCCCTGCCCGTGCCCGGTGAAGAACGCATCGCCCACCACTTCGAGGCCGCCCTCCCCCGCATGGGCGACGACCAGGTCCGTGCCGTCGGCCGGGGTCGGCGCCAGATACGGGGCGAACGCCTCGTCGATGTCGCTGCCCACGTCGTGCGCGGCGTCCTTGTCGACGGTGGTGACGAACACCCCGCCCGGCCGCAGCACCCGCGCGGCCTCGGCCACCACCGCCGGGACCGCGCCCGGTTCGCGCAGCAGGTGCAGCAGCCAGACGGCCGAGACCGCGTCCACCGCCGCGTCGGGCAGGGGCAGCCTGCGGGCGTCGGCGAGCACGACGGCGCCGACGCGCTGCCGGGCGACGGCGGCCATGCCGTGCGCGGCGTCGGAGCCGGTCACCCGCAGCCCGGGCCGGCCGGCGGCGATCCGCCCGGTGACCAGGCCCGTACCGCAGCCGATGTCCAGCAGGGAGCGCGCCGTGTCCGGCACCAGGCCGAGCACGGCGGCGGCCGCCGCCTCGGCGCGCGGCAGCCCGCCCCGCGTGTCGTCGTAGACCGCGGCCTCCTGGTTGTAATCCAGCATCGGGAGGGGCTCCAAGCCATGATCGGTGTCCGTGGGCGCGAACCAGAGGTCTGAACCACCAACGTATTGCCGTGCGGCGACGGTGGCCATAACGTGCGGTGATGGAGCTGGAGTTGCGCCATCTGCGAACCGTACGTGCCATCGCCGACACGGGCAGCCTGACCAAGGCCGCCACCGCGCTGGGCCTCGCCCAGCCCGCGCTCAGCGCACAGCTGCGGCGGATCGAGAAGGCGCTCGGCGGCCCGCTGTTCGACCGTGACCACACGGGCGCGCGGGCGACACCGCTGGGCGAACTCGTCCTGGAGCGCGCCCGTGTCGTCCTGCCCGCCGTCAGCGAACTCCAGGAGGAGGCGGTCCGGTTCGCCAACGCGACGGGGTCCATGGAGCGGTTCCGGCTGGGCGGCACGCACGGCCCGCTCCTCGGCGGCCTCGTGGACCGGCTGGCGGCCGCGCACCCGGCCGCGCCGGTGTCCACCTACACCTCCTGGTCCGTGGCCGAGATCGCCTCCCAACTGGTGGACGGGCGGCTCGACTTCGCGCTCATCGGGACCTGCGGCGAGAGTGCCCCGCCGGAGACGGACCGGCTGGAGTGGCAGGTCATCGGGGTCGACCCCGTCTTCGTCATGCTGCCCGAGACCCATCCGCTCGCCGGCCGGGACGAGTTGGGGCTGTCCGAGCTGGCGGACGAGTGCTGGGCGGATGTGCCGGGCGACGGCTGCTTCGCCGACTGCTTCGTGGCGGCGTGCGCGCGGGCGGGCTTCCGCCCGGTGTCGGTGTACGAGACGGACACCTCGTCCGTCGTCCATCTCGTCCAGGTGGGGCGCGCGGTGGGGCTGTGCCGGGCGACGTTCCCGCCGACGCCGGGGGTCGTGACGCGTCCGGTCGCCGGGGCGCCGCTCAGCTGGCGCCACCTGCTGGGGTGGCACCCCCGCTCGGCCGCCGCGTCGGCGGCGGCCGGAGCGGTGAGCGGGCACACCCGGGCGGCGTACGCCCAGGCGGTGGAACGCAGCGAGAGCTACACGCGCTGGCTCGCCGCGCACCCCGGGTTCGGCGCCGCGGTGTGAGGGGCTACTCCGCCCCGTGGCCCGGCGCCACCGCCGCGACCCTGGTGGCGAGGCCGAGGTCCTTCTCGGTGACCTTGCCGCCCGCGTCGTGCGAGTTCACGGAGAGGGCGACGGTGTTGTAGCCGAGCGTCAGGTCGCTGTGGTGGTTCAGCTCGTCCTGGATCGCGGCGACGTGCATCGCGAGGGCGGCGGCGGCGAAGTGCGAGGGCAGCCGGTAGGTGCGGCCGATCCGGTCCTCATCCAGCGACCAGCCGGGCAGCTCGCGCAGCCGGTCCTCGATCTCGTTCCGCGGCAGCGGTGCGGCGGGCATGGGGCGGCTCCCTCACTGGTGGTCGATGCCGGTCGGCGGTGCCGGTGACGTTACGGTCTCCGTATGACAACTGTCGCGCTCGACACGGGGGTAGGACCGCTGCTGCGCAGCTGGCGGGAGCGGCGCCGGATCAGTCAGCTGGAGCTCGCGCTGCGGGCCGGCTCCTCGGCCCGGCACATCTCGTTCATCGAAACGGGCCGCTCGCGCCCCAGCGAGGAGATGGTGCTGCGGCTCGCCGAGCACCTGGACGTGCCGGTACGGGAGCGCAACGCCCTGCTGGTGATGGCCGGTTACGCCCCGCACTACGCGGAGACCGCGCTCGACGACCCGGCGATGGGGGCGCTCCGGGACGGCCTCGACCGGCTGCTGCGGGGCTACGACCCGTATCCGGCGTTCGTCGTGGACGGGACGTACACCGTGGTGGCGGCCAATCAGGGGATGACCCGGCTGCTCGACGGCGTACCGGAACACCTCCTGGCCCCGCCGCTGAACGCGATGCGGCTCACCCTGCACCCGGAGGGCCTGGCCCCGCGCATCCGGAACCTGCGCGAGTGGCGGGCGGATCTGCTGGCCCAGATGGAGCGCCAGATCGCGCTGGTCCGTTCGCCGGAGCTGCGCGAGCTGTACGAGGAGGTCGCGGGGTACCCGCTGGCGGCGGGCCCGGACGGGCACGAGGACTGGCAGCCGCCCTCGTCGTCGGTGCCGTTCGCCCTGCCTCTGGTCATCGAGCACGACGGGCACGTGCTGTCCTTCGTCGCCTCGATCGCCACGTTCAACACGCCGATGGACGTGACGGTGGCGGAGCTGGCCATCGAGACGCTGCTGCCGGCCGATGCGGACACCGCCGCGTATCTGCGCTCGCTGGTGCCCTGAGGGGGGCCGGGCCCGTGTCCGCCGGTGGGGGTGACACGGGCCCGTCCGCGCTACACCCGCGCCCCGTTGTCGTGCGGGTCGCGGCGTCCGGCGCCCTGCCGGGCGCGCGGGGCCCGGGTGCGGGCGGGCGGCGGCACCTTGCTGGTGCGTTCCAGCAGCAGCGCGGCCGGTACGGCGGTCAGCACCGAGGAGTACGTACCGACGACGATGCCGATCAGCAGGGCGAGCGCGAAGTCCGCCAGCGAGTCACCGCCGAGAACGGCGAGGGCGGTGAGGATGAACAGGGCGCCCATCCCGGTGTTCACCGTCCGGGGCACGGTCTGCAGGACCGCTCGGTTCGCCACGTCCGCCAGTGGTGTGCGGCGGGCCTTCGCCCACAGTTCCCGCACCCGGTCGAAGACCACGACCGAGTCGTTGACGGAGTACCCGATGACGGTGAGGAGCGCCGCCAGGAAGATGCCGTCGACGGTGCGGCCCAGCCAGGCGAAGGCCCCGATCAGAATGATCACGTCGTGCACGAGCGCCCCGACCGAGGCGACGGCGAACGTCCAGCGGAACCGGACCGCCAGATAGGCCAGCTGCACGAGTACGGCGATGGCCAGGGCGATCAGGGCGTTGCGCCGCAGTTCGTCGCCGAGGCTGGGGCCGATCAGCTCGTCGCGGACCTTGGTGGTCTCGCCGCCCTCCGCTGCCAGGGCGGCCCGTAGCGCGTGTTCGCCGTCGTTGTCGAGCTCCCCGGTGCGCACGGAGATGTCGCCCGCGCCGGCCGTGGTGACCTCCGCGTCCCCGAACCCGGCGCCCGCCAGGGCGGTGCGCGCGGTCTCCACGTCCACGGGGCGGCTGGTGGAGTATTCGACCAGCCGGCCGCCCGTGAACTCGACGCCGAGGTTCACCCCGCGCACCACGATGCCCGCGACGGCCACCGCGATCAGGACGGCGGAGACCGTCAGCCAGCGGCGCGGGAAGCGCATGAGCTGCGGCTCGCGCCGGGTGAGCCAGGTCCGCACCCGGCCCGGGATCGCGATGCCGTTGACGCCCCGGTAGTCAGCGACGAAGCGCGAACGGGCGGCGATCTCGGTGAGGGCGCGGGCGACGACCAGCGCGGAGAACATCGAGGCCAGGACGCCGATGGCGAGCGTGACACCGAACCCCTTGACCGGTCCGGAGCCGAGGAGGAACAGCAGTCCGGCCGCGATGAGCGTCGTCACGTTGGAGTCGGCGACGGCGGTCCAGGCGCCCTTGAACCCGGCGGCGAGCGAGGCGCGCAGGCTCCTGCCGGGCCGCCCGGCGTACTCCTCCCTGGCCCGCTCGAAGACCAGCACGTTCGCGTCGACGGCCATGCCGATCGCCAGCACGAAACCGGCGAGCCCGGGCAGGGTCAGCGTGACGCCGAGGGCGACGAGGGCCGCGTACGAGATCACTCCGTACGCCGCGAGCGCCACGGCGGCGAGGGCGCCGAAGAGGCGGTAGATGACGATGATGAACAGCGCGGTGGCCGCCGCGCCGATCAGGGCGGCCCGCGCGCTGGCGTCGATCGCGGCGGCGCCGAGCGTCGGGCCGACCGTCCGCTGCTCCACGATCTCGACGGGCACGGGCAGCGCGCCGCCCTCGATCAGCAGGGCGAGTTCGCGGGCCTCGTCCGCGCTGAACGAGCCGGTGATCCGGGTGGAGCCGGAGGGCAGGCCCGTGCCGCAGGACACCGTCGGCGAGACCTGCGGCGAGGAGATGACCCGCTTGTCGAGCACGATGGCGACCCGGCGCCGCTCGTCCTGCACCGGGTGGCAGGCCGCCTCGCCGGTCAGCCGGGTCCAGTTTCGGCCGGCGTCCTTGTGGAAGTCGAGCGACACGGTCCAGCCGGCGCCCTGTTGGGCGTCGAAGGACGCGGACGCCTCCTTGACCCCGGCTCCGGAGAGCGCGGCGGGGCCGAGGGCCAGTGCGCGGCCCTGTTCGTCGGGCAGGGTCGGGCCCTTGCCGTCCTCGGCGGTCGCGCCGGGGCCCTGGACGGCGTGGAAGGTCAGCTGGGCGGTCTTGCCGATGACGTCGGCGGCCTTGCGCGGGTCCTGGACGTCCGGGAGCTCCACGATGATCCGGTCCTCGCCGGACCGGGTGAGGGTCGGCTCCGTCACCCCGAGCGAGTCGATGCGCCGGCGCAGCACCTCCAGGGTGCGGTCGGTGCTCTCGCGGTCGGCCTTCGCGGTGTCGGAGTCCTCGGCCTGGAGCACCATGCGGGTGCCGCCCTGCAGATCGAGGCCGAGTCTGGGTGACATGGTCAGCGTGATGAACACGGAGACGAGCAGCACGGCCGCAGCCAGTACCGCCCGCACCGTGGTGGCGCGCGTCATTGCGGGTTTCCTCCGAGGGAGCGCCGGGCGCGCCCCCACCCCGGTCAGGACGGCGGGAACGGCACGGCGTTGATGGGTCGCGGGACCGGAACGCGGTCCCCGGGCCGGTGGACACCGGCACTCGGAGGCCCGCGCACGCCGGGCAGCGCCACGCGCGGGCGCTGGACGGCGGAGGCGGGGGCGGTACGGACGGACCAGGGGGCGCGACGCGGAAGCGGGGCCCGCGCGGGGCACGGGACGAGCCCGCCGGGGCCGGGCGGGGGCAACTGGTGTGCGGTACGGGGGTGCTCGGCGGCGGCCCACGGGGTGGTGTCCTGGCCCCGGTCGACGGTGGCGGGCGGCGGGACGGCCGCGGCGGGCGGGGCGGTCCGGGGTGCGGTGGGCGGGGCGGTCCGGTGCGCCCCGGACGCCTCGGCCGCCCCGGTGGAGCGCTCGGCGGTCGCCTCCCGTACGGGGAGGCCGGAGGCGGCCGTCGCGGCATGGGCCGCCGTCGCGCGTACGGGGAGGCCCGCCCCGGACTCCGCGGGCGCGCCGCCGACGAGGGCGAGCACGGCGAGGAGCAGCGCGACGAGGCAGTGCCGCGCGGCGGACGGGCGCCCCGGGTGCGCGCTCCCCGGGGGCGGCCCCGGGAGCGGGGTCACCGGGGGCGGCCGGGCAGGGCGGGCGCCGTGGCGTGGCGGAGGACGGAGCTGAGGACCAGTCCGGCCCCGCGCACGACCGTGGTGGCAGGGTCGTCCGTGCGCCGGACCGGGACGCCGAGGCGGACCGCTATCCGGTTGGTGACGTCCGGGCGCAGCGCACCGCCTCCGGCGAGCAGCGGCCCCCTGCGCAGGGCGCCGAGCAGCGCGCCGTGCGGATCCTGCCGCCACATGGCCATGACCATGTCCAGGACGGCGCGGACGGCGGCGGTGGGCGGTTCGCCCGGTTCCAGGTCGCTGAGCCCGGTCTCGGCGAGCCGTGCGTCGCGCACCAGGCCGTCCACGAGCAGGGTCGCCTCGGTCAGCTCGGCGCCGATGTCGAGGACGAGGAGCGGGCCGCCGTCCCCCGGCCCGGCGCACGCGGCGGCGGCCCGGGCGCTGTCCAGGACGATGACGTCCGAGGGGCCGAGCGCGCGGAGCAGGTCGCGGGCCGCGTCCCGGTGTCCGGGGCCGGCGAGCACGGGGTGGCTGAGGACGATGACCGCGTCCTCGCGGCGCTCGCCCAGGGCCCGGTCCGCGATGCGGGCCAGCATCCGGCCGCACGACTCCGGGTCCACGATGCGTCCGCGCCGGACGGGACGGCCGGGCCCGTACTCACCGGTCCCATGGACGGTGTCCGCGACGACTCCCTGGCCGGGGACCCACGCCCTGGTGCGGGAGCTGCCGAGGTCGAGGGCGAGGCCCCGGGTGGCGCCCCGGTAGTGCCGGTGGACGGAGCGGTCGTGGTGCCGTCCGTCGCGCAAAGAACGCATCGCCCCTCACCCCCGGCACGCAGCCGCGGCCGTACACACACCCAGTGACCCGCTGATCGCGAGGCATGGCCGAGCCCTCACTATGCAATAGGGAGGCAAAGAAAGCCACTCCCACGCAAAATCGAAGGACACGGCCCGGCCCCGAGCACGAAGCGCGTGACGCTTACGCGTCGACCGGCAGGAAATCCGCCATCAGCTCCGCGAACTCCTCCGGCGTCGCGATCCGCACCCCCAGGTCCTCCGCCTTGGCCCGCTTGGAGCCCGCCTTCTCGCCGGCCACCAGGAGCGTCGTGCGCTTGGAGACGCTGGAGGAGGACTTCCCGCCGGCCCGCTCGACCAGCTCGTTCATCTGGTTGCGCGACAGCTTCTCCAGCACGCCCGTCATGGCACCGGTGACCACCACGGTCATCCCGGCCAGCGGGGCACCGTCGGCACCGGCGGCCGTCTCGTCGTCGGGCTCCTGCCCGGGTGCGGGCGGCGGGGTCGCGCCCGGTTCGGTCATCGTGAGACCGGCGGCGACCAGCTTGTCGATGAGCGGGGCGAGCTCGGCCAGCTCCGCGACGACGCCCGCCGCCTTCTCCTTGCCTATGCCGTCCACCTGCTGCAACTCCTCCTCACCGGCGGCCCTGATCCGGTCCATCTCCGCGAAGTGGCGGGCGATCCGGCGGGACATGGAGCGCCCGGTGCCGCGCACGCCGAGGGCGCAGAACACCCGGGAGAGGGGCTGCGAGCGGGCCGCGTCGATCGCGGCCAGCAGGTTGTCGGTGCTGGTCTCCCCCATCCGGTCGAGCGTGAGCAGCTGCTCGCGTTCCAGCATGAACAGGTCGGCGAAGTCGGTGACGAGCCCGGCGTCGACCAGCTGGACGACCCGGGTCGTGCCGAGCCCTTCGATGTCGAGCTGGTCGCGCCCGGCGGCGTACGAGACGGAGGCGACGACACGGCAGTCACGGCCGCGCACGCAGCGCCAGCGCTGCTCGCTGCTGTCGATCTCCGAACCGCACTGGGGGCACGCCTCGGGGAAGACGATGGGCTGTTCGTCACCGGTGCGCAGATGGGCGACGGGCGCCTCGATGCGGGGGATGATGTCGCCCGCCTTGTAGACCATCACGTGGTCGCCGACGCGCAGGTCCCGGCGGGTGATGTCGGCCGGGTTGTGCAGGGTGGCGTAACCGACGGTCGAGCCGTCGATCTCGACGGGCTCCAGCACGGCGCGCGGCGCGATGATGCCGGTGCGGCCCACGTTCCACTCGACGCCGAGGAGGCGGGTGACCTTCTCGACCGCGGGCAGCTTGTAGGCGATGGCCCAGCGCGGGGCCCGGGAGCCGGAACCGGCGTCGCGCCGGTCGGCGGCCAGGTCCGCCTTGATGACGATGCCGTCGATCCCGAACGGCAACGCGGCGCGCAGCGCGGCGACTTCCTCGATCCGGGCCTGGACCTCCTCGACGGTGGCGGCGGTGCGCGGCGCGACCTCCGTGTCCGCGGCGGTGTGTACGCCGAGCTCCGCGACCCGGCCGAGCACCTGGCTGTGCGGCAGCTCGGCGAGCGCGGCGGCCGGTTCGCCGGAGTCGGGCAGCGGCAGGGCGCCGTACGCGAAGAACGTCATCTCCACCGTGTACGCGCGGTCCTTGGCGCGCAGGGTGCCCGCGGCGCCGTTGCGCGCGTTGGCGAAGGGGGCGCCGCCGTGCTCGGTGCGGACCGCGTTGGCCTGCTCGAACTGCTCGGTGGTCATCAGGATCTCGCCGCGTATCTCGACCGTGACCGGCTCCGCGAGCTGCTCGGGCAGCCCGACGACGGTCCCGATGGCGTGGGAGACGTCCTCACCGGCGGTCCCGTCGCCCCGGGTGATCAGCCGTTCCAGGCGGCCCCCGTGATACCGCGCGGCGACCGCGAGCCCGTCGAGCTTCGGCTCGACGCTCCACGCGGTGACGGGCCGTCCGATCCGGCGCTCCAGCGACGCGGTCCAGGTGGCGAACTGCTCGGCGGAGAAGACGTTGTCGAGGGAGAGCATCGGCACGGTGTGCGGCACGTCCCCGACGGCCGCGCCGCCCGCCACCTTGCCGGTCGGCGAGGCGGGCAGCACCTCCCGCGGATGCTCCCGCTCGTACGCGGCGATGCCGCGCGCCAGGCGGTCGTACGCGTCGTCGTCGAGCGTGCTCTCGCCCGTGGCGTAGTACGCGGCGGCGGCCTGCGCGGCCTCCTCGACGGCGGCGGCGTAGGAGGCGTAATCGGCGAGCACGACTGCTGAGTTCGTCATGTCCTCCATCCTGCCGTTCGCCACTGACAACGCCCTCGCCGCGCGACGGAACCCCGGAGAGCGCTCTCTCCACCTGTCGGGCGGCAGGAACAGCCAAAATTATCGCGAGAGAGCGCTCTCCAGCCCTTGGCGCCACCCATTCGGCGGCGAAACGCAAGTAATCGAAGGGTCACACCCTCTGTTGACATGCCCTCGCCACGCTTCTACGTTCCCTCACAGAGAGCGCTCTCTCGCCTGATCAGCCGCCCATGATCAGGGCACATCCCCCCACCGCTTCCCCGAACAGGAGTGCCGTGCTCTTCTTCCGTCCGCGACGCAGCGGCTCAGACAGCCACCGCAGAACCTCACCGCCCCGGCGGTACCGCACGGCGGCGCTCGCCGCCGCCGCGCTCGCCCTGACCTTCCTCCAGGCCACCACCGGCAGCGCCTCCGCCGGCCCCTCCGCCGCCGCCCCCAAGGCCGCCGCCGACGTCGTACGAGTGGCCGAGTTCCTGGCGGAGTGCCCCTACACGCACCGGGCCCCGGACGACCCGATCGTCTTCCCGGGCCTGCCCGGCGCCTCGCACATGCACAGCTTCTTCGGCAACGACTCCACGAACGGCCGCTCCGACCTCGCCTCGCTGGAGAAGGCCCGCACCACCTGCTCGCCCGACATCGACCTGTCGTCGTACTGGGTGCCCACCCTGTACGACGGGAACAAGGAGGTGGAGCCCACCGGCACCACGTTCTACTACCTGGGCGAGGGCGTCCGCGACGACGTCATCCGGCAGATCAGGCCCTTTCCCCGGGGGCTGAGGATCGTGGCGGGCAACGCGAAGGCGACCGGACCGAACGACAACACCATCTCGCGCTGGTCGTGCCTGCACCACGGCGAGGTCAACCCGTCGCACGACTTCGTCAACTGCCCGGCGGGCGCGATGCTGGAGTCGTACCTCGACTTCCCGCAGTGCTGGAACGGCAAGGACCTCGACTCACCCGACCACAAGAGCCACATGTCGTACCCGGTCAACGGCGGGTGCCCGTCCACGCACCCCGTGCCGGTGCCCAAGCTCCGCCAGGTGCTGCGGTACCCGGTCAACGGCGACCCGTCCCGGTTCCGGCTGGCGTCCGGGCCCGGCTACACGATGCACGGCGACTTCTTCAACGTGTGGCCCGAGAACGAACTGGCGCAGCGCGTCCGCGACTGCATCAACGCCATCATCAAGTGCGGGGCCGACGGCACCCCCTGACCCCTCCGCGTCCCCGTCTCCACCCGCCCGTCCGGAGCCGCGCGCCCCGGGCGGGCCCTCTCCCGAGGGAGCCCGCGATGAATGCGGCCCGCCGCGTGTCGGCGCTCACCCTGCTCCTCCTCCTGGCCGGCTGCGGCTCCCCGGCGGCCGGCACGCGGAGCACTCCCCCACCGTCCCCCTCGGCCACCGGCGCCCCCGCCGACCCGACGGACGCCGCCTGGGTACAGCTGATGACCCCCATGAACGAGCAGGCGGTGGCGCTCCTCTCCCTCGCCGCCGACCGCTCCGGGGACGCCGGTGTACGGCGCTGGGCCGTGCGTCTGCGGTCCTCCCAGAACGGTGAACTGGGCCGGCTGCGACCGCTGCTGACCCGCATGGGGCTCCCGGACACCAATGTGCACGAGGGCCACCGGATGCCGGGCATGGTGACGGCCGACGACCTCCGCAGGGCCCACTCGCTGAAGGGCGCGGCCTTCGACCGGTTCCTGGTGGACCGGATCGGGGACCACCTGCGCCAGACCGCACAGGTCTCACGGTCGGAGACCGGGGCCGGTACCCGGCAGGACGCCAAGCGGCTCGCCGCCTCCCTGGTCGCGGCCCGCACGGCCGAGATCGCCCGGCTGCCCGCCCTGCCCGAGGGCTCCGGCTGACCTCCGGGTCAACGTACTCCCAAGCCCCGCACGGCCGTTACCGCGCCGGTCGTACCACCCGGTATAAAGACTGCATGCCTGCCGACGCGCCGCCGCCCGCCCGTCCCGTGACCTTGGAGGACGTCGCCGGAGTGGCCGGGGTGTCACGGGCGACGGTCTCCCGGGTGATCAACGGGGCGACCACCGTGGACCCGGCGCTGCGGCGGACCGTGGAGGCGGCGGTGGACGCCACCGGTTACGTCCCCAACCGCGCGGCCCGTTCTCTGGTGACCCGGCGGACCGATTCGATCGCGCTGGTCGTCTCGGAGCGGGAACGGCGCACCGTGCCCGAGCCGTTCGTCGGCCGGATGTTCTCCGATCCGTACTTCGGGCGCGTGGTCACCGGTCTCCTGGAGGTGCTGCGCCCGGTGGGCATCCAACTGGTCCTGATGCTGGCCGACGACCAGGAGTCGCGGGACCAGTTGCTCTCGTACCTGCGCCACGGGCACGTCGACGGGGTGGTGCTGATCTCGTCGCACGCGGACGACCCGCTGCCGGGCCTGCTGCACGGGACCCGGCTGCCGGCCGTGCTCGCCGGGCAGCCGCGCAGGCCGACGCCGCTCACCTACGTCGAGGCGGACCAGCGGGCCGGGGCGCGGCTGGCGGCCGACCACCTCGCCGCGCTGGGCCGCCGCCGCGTCGGCACGGTGTCGGGCCCGCAGGACATGCCGGCCGGTCAGGCGCGCCTCACCGGGTTCCTGGACGCGCTCGCGGCGCACGGCATCCGGGACGTGGCAACCGCCGAGGGCGACTTCACGCATGCCGGCGGCGCGGCGGCGATGCGGCGGCTGCTGGCGGACCGTCCGGACCTGGACGCGGTGTTCATCGCGTCGGACCTGATGGCGCTCGGGGCCGTGCCGGTGCTGCTGCGGGCCGGGAAGGAGGTCCCGGACGACGTCGCGCTCGTCGGGTTCGACGACAGCAGCGCGGCGCTGGCCTGTGATCCGCCCCTGACGACGGTCCGGCAGCCGGTGGAGGAGATGTCGGCGGAGATGGCGCGGCTGCTGCTCAAGCAGATCGGCGCGCCGGTGGACCCGCCGGCGTCCGTGATCTTCCACCCGACGCTCGTGCGCCGGCAGTCCGCCTGATCACGGGCGGCGGGCCCGCTCCTCCGGCCGAACCGGCACCTGGGGCCCCGACGCCTCCTGGAGCCAGCACCTGAGGACCCGGTGCACCGCCTCTGCGCCGACGAGTGCGTCCGGGCGCTCCCCGTCCTCGCCGGCGACGGCGTCCAGCGGGTCCGTCCAGCGCGGCCACAGCAGGAACGGCCGGGACTGGTCGCCGCCCAGGCCGCCGTGCGAGCCGATCTGCTCCTCGAAGGCGTGCACCGTGCCGGCGGCGGGGTCGTACATGGAGTTGACCATCACGTCGGCGACGTGCGGGAAGGTGTCCGTCCGCCGGATCGCGTCCGCCGCCCCGGGACCGTACGGGGCGAGTGGGCCCTGCCCATCCGCCAGCTCCGCCACGGGTATCCGCACCCCGCCCCGGGCCAGCACCACCGAGCCGTACCGCTCGCTGCGGACGAGCAGGAAGCCGATGCCCGGGTGGTTGGCGAGCGTGGAGAGCAGCGCGGGGTGGCGGCGCTCCAGCTGCTCCAGGGACGCGCGGCCCTCGATGTCGGGAAACGCGATCAGGCCGAGGTTCCCGGAGGCGAGGACTATCGGGTCGGAGGGTTTCGCGACGTGCTCCTCCTGGCCCTCGGCGACCGGCCGGTGCAGGGCGATGCGGACCGCGTCGCGCGCCTCGGAGGCGCTGCGGGTGCGCTGCGCGCGCCGGGGCACGGGCAGTCCGCTGCCCGCACGCACCAGGTCCTTGAGGGTCAGCCCGTACACCCCGGCGAAGGTGTCCCCCGGGCTCTGGCCGTGGTCGGACAGGAGCACGATCCGGTAGGTGCGCGGGGCCTGCTCGGCGACCTTGGCGATCAGGGCGAGCGCCCGGTCGAGGCGGGCGAGCACCTTCTCCGCGTCGCGGCTGCGCGGCCCGGAGTGGTGCGCCACCTCGTCGTACGCGACGAGGTCGGCGTAGACGGCGGTCCGCCCGGCGAACATGTCGCCGATGACGGCGGCGACCACCACATCGCGTTCGACGACGGTCGCGAAGGCGCGGATGAAGGGGTACAGGCCGCCGCGCTTGATGCGGGGCGTCTCCTTGCGGAGGCGGGAGCGGGTCGACTGGGCGATCTCCCGGCAGACCTCCGCGACGAAGGAGCCGGCGGTGCGGACGGCGTTGGCCGGGTCTGAGAAGTAGGCGAAGTACCCGGCCCGCGAGCGGCGGCCCTTGCCGAGCCTCGCGGCCATCGACAGGACGAGCGCGAGCTGGTCGGCGCCGCCGCTGAAGAGGTTGCCCCGGCTGGCGCCGTCGAGGGTGAGCAGCCCGCCGTCCCGGGTGCGGGCGACGGCGCGGCGCTGGAGCTCCAGGGCGCTCGCAGGTCTGCTGGAGACCATGACATCGCCGGTCTCCTTCTCGTACCAGCGGAAGGCGGGCACGTCGTGGTTGCTGCCGTGCAGGATGCCGAGCTGGCTGGCGCCGGTCTGGCTGGACCAGTCGGTGCGCCAGGGCATGAGCCGGTGCTCGTCGGGCCCGGCCAGCCAATGGGCGACGGTCGGCATCAACCCGGCGGCGGCCGCCGCGAGGAGGGCGTCGTGGCCGACCCCGTCGAGCTGGATGAAGACGGTGCCCGGCGGGCCTCCGCGCGCGTCGCCGTCCGTGCCGCTGCGCCGGCGGCGCCGGTCGGCCAGGCGGGAGAGGCGGCGGCGGTAGGCGTTGTCGTCGCGCACGGCGAGGGCGGTGGAGGTCGCGGAGGCGACGGCGGACATCACGGCCGCGACGGCGACCGCGGTCTCCGGGGCCGCGGCGCCCCGGCCGTCCGGGATGAGCCGCAGTGCGATCAGCAGCAGCGAGCCATTGAGGAAGAAGACGAGCGCGCCGAGGACGAGGGCCGGGACGATGAGCAGGGCCCGTACCAGCACGGGCCAGACCAGCGCGGAGAGCAGTCCGAAGGCGCCCGCGCCCCAGGCCGCGGTGAAGGCGGTCTTGGTGGTGCTGTCGCCGTCGGGGGACTGGAGCCGGAAGTCGGGGAGGATACCGGCGAGCGCGAGCATGGTGAGCGTCGAGACGGCCCAGACCGCGATCACGCGCATCAGCGCGGCGCCGGTCCGCCGCCATCGTCTGTCGCCCACGCCGTCGTCACCTCACGTCCGGGCCCTCCCGTTCCGGGCCCTGTCCCAGCCTTTCACAGCGGGCCGGAGGGCCCTGCGGCCGGTCAGCAGCCGTCGTATCCGGCGGTCGGCATGGAGAGGCGGCGGTGCACGCCGGCCTTGCCTTCGGCCGTGTAGGACGGCTCGGCGAGCCCGGCGATCTCCAGGCGTACGCCGCGCCGCTCGCACTCGGCGGTGAACTCCGGCACCGAGGCCAGGGCGCGGGCGAGGACCCGGTCGCAGGGGGCGACGAACAGCTCGACCTCGCCGCTCTCGATGTCGGACCAGAGCGCCGGGTGGTCGGGGCGCAGCCCGTAGAGGCGCAGCTGCCGGGTGACGACATAGCCCTGGTCGGCGGCCCAGCGGGCGCACATGACGTGCTGGCCCCTGGTGTCCACGAGGAACGGATCGCCGTCCAGTTCCTCCAGCGGCGTCAGGCTGGCGATGGCCGCCACGCGTACGTCCCCCATGGCCCGTCTTCTCCCCGTGCTCGTCGTTCCCCGACCCTATGCGCCCGTGCGCGAAGGCCGAGGGAGCGTTCCGGGGCGGCGAGGGGGCGCACGGGGGCACGGGCCGGAACCGGTGATCCACGGGTGCGCCGGGGTGCGCGGGCCGCCCGGGCATGACTGGCCGTAGGCTCCTCCGGGCAGGTGTGGAGGGGTCCGAAGGGTCCGTTGAGCAGGAGGAGGCGTCGCGTGCCGGTGGAGATCACCTGGTGGGGTCATGCCACGTGCACGATCGAGGACTCCGGGGTCCGCTTCCTCACCGATCCGCTGTTCGTACGGCGCTTCGCGCATCTGCGGCGGCGCCGGGGCGCGCTGCCCGGTCCGGACGCGGCCGTCGCCGATGTGGTCCTCATCTCGCATCTGCACTCCGACCATCTGCACCTGCCGTCGCTGGCACGGGTCGCCCCGGGGGCGCTGGTGGTCGTGCCGCGCGGTTCGGTGCGGTCGGTGCCGGGACTGCGGCTGCTGCGCCGGGCGCGCGGTCTGCGGATCACCGAGGTGGTCGCGGGCGACGAGGTGCGGGTGGGCGGAGTGCGGGTCCGGGCCGTCCCGGCGCTGCACGACGGCCGGCGCCTGCCGCTGGGCCCGCACCGCTCGCCCGCGCTCGGTTACGTGGTGGAGGGCGCGGCGCGTACGTACTTCGCCGGGGACACCGGGCTCTTCGAGGACATGGCGCAAGCGGTCGGCCCGGTGGACGTGGCGCTGCTGCCGGTCGGCGGCTGGGGGCCCTACCTGGGCCACGGCCACCTGGACGCGGGGCGGGCGGCGCAGGCGCTGACCCGGCTGCGGCCGCGCGCGGCGGTGCCGGTGCACTACGGCACGTACTGGCCGATCGGGATGGACGGGGTCCGGCCGCACGAGTTCCACGCGCCGGGCGAGGAGTTCGTGCGCAAGGCGGCGCTGGTGGCGCCGGAGGTCGCGGTGCACCGGCTGGCACACGGCGAGCGGGTGCGGCCGGAGGGCTGCGCGTGATCGAGTTCCTGCGCCAGACGGCGCAGCTGCCCGCCGAGTCGACGCAGCAGGCGGTCGGCTATCCGTCGCTCTTCCTGCTGGTGGCGCTGGGCGCGCTGGTGCCGGTGGTGCCGACGGGCGCCCTGGTGAGTTCGGCGGCCGTGGTGGCGTTCCACCAGTCGTCGCCGTTCTCGCTGCTGGTGGTGTTCGCGGTGGCGTCGGCGGCGGCGTTCCTGGGGGACATATCCCTGTACTGGCTGGGGCAGCGGGGGGTGCGGTCGAAGAACGGGTCGCGGTGGCTGCGGACGATCCGGGACCGGGCGGCGCCGGAGCGGCTCGAACAGGCGCAGCGGAAGCTGGACGAGCACGGGGCGGCGGTCCTGGTGCTGTCCCGGCTGGTGCCGGCCGGGCGGATCCCGGTGATGCTGGCGTGCCTGCTGGGCGGGATGGGGCTGCGGCGGTTCGCCCGGGGCGATGTGCCGGCGTGTCTGGCGTGGGCGGCGACGTACCAGCTGATCGGCATCCTGGGCGGTTCGCTGTTCCCGGAGCCGTGGCAGGGGGTGGTCGCGGCGGTGGGCCTGACGCTGCTGATCAGCGGGGGGCCCGCGGTGTGGCGCCGGACGCGGGCGTGGTGGGCGCGGTGACGCCGGACGGCCGGGGCGGCAGCAGACGGGAGCCGCCGATGGGCAGGTCCCAGAGCCGGTCGCGGGCGTGCCCGGCGCGCTGCCAGGCGGTGCGCAGCCGGGTGAGCGGTTCGAGGACCGGTTCGGCGGACAGCAGGAAGGTCCCCCAGTGCATCGGGGCCATCGCGTGGGCGCCGAGGTCTTCGTACGCCTGCACGGCCTCCTCCGGGTCCATGTGGACGTCGCCGAGCCACCAGCGGGGCTCGTACGCGCCGATCGGCAGCAGGGCGAGGTCGATGCCGGGGTGGCGGCGGCCGATCTCGGCGAACCGGTGGCCGTATCCGGTGTCGCCGGCGAAGTAGATCCGGCCGCCGTCCCCCGGCCCGGCGGTGTCCCGGATGACCCAGCCGCCCCACAGCGAGCGGCAGGTGTCGGTGAGGGTGCGCCGGGACCAGTGGTGGGCGGGCACGAAGTCGAAGCGGACGCCGCCCAGCTCGGCGGACTCCCACCAGTCGAGCTCGGTGACGTTGCCGAAGCCCCGGCGGCGGCACCACTGGCCGAGTCCGGCCGGGACGAGGAGCGGGGTGTCCCGCGGCAGCCGGCGCAGGGTGGGGGCGTCCAGGTGGTCGTAGTGGTTGTGGCTGATGACGACCGCGTCGACGGGTGGCAGGTCGGCCCAGCGGACCCCGACGGGTGTGATGCGGGCCGGGGTGCCGAGGATGCGGCGTGACCACACGGGGTCGGTGAGGACGGTGAGGCCTCCGGTGCGGATGATCCAGCTGGCGTGCCCGGCCCAGGTGACGCACGCGGCCCCCGCCGGCACGGGCGGCAGGGGCTCGGGGGCGTACGGCAGGCGGTGGATGTGGCGCAGGCCCTCCGCGTTGGGCCGGATGGCGTGCTCGCGGGCCAGCCGGGACATGCCCCGGACGCCGGGGAGCGGGGCGGTGAGCCGGTCGGCGAAGCTCCGGGGCCAGGTCCGTACCTCGCCGAGGGGGCGCGGGGTAACGAGCGCGCCGCGGACCACGGGGGGTGCGACCGGGCTCTGGGTCTGGTCCGTCATCGGGGCTCCCGTCCAGGAGTGCGCCGGCGCGGTGGGTCAGCGCGGTGTGTCGAGGGCTGCTCGGAAAATGCTCAGCGCTGCCGCGATGTGCGGCAATTCGAGCGGGTCCGGGGCGGTGAGCGCCTCGGTCTGCCGCTCCGGGTCCGTGCCGAGGAGCGAGCCGGTGCCCAGACGGACCCGGAGCGCGCCCAGTTCGTCGCCGAAGCGGTGTCCGCCGGGGGCGGGGCCGCCGAGCCGGGCGGACAGGAACTCCTCCAGTTCGAGCGAGTCGGTGACGCCCCGGGCGGCGAGCCGGGAGCGGAGCGGGCCGAGGTCCGCGTAGAGGTGGCGGCCGGCCTGCGGGGGCCGGGCGAGGGCGCCCCAGCCGAGGACGGCGCGGTGCGCCTCGGTGGCGAGCCGGGCGTGCAGGGCGGCGGAGCGCCGGGCGCGGTCGGTCACGGCGTCCGGTTCGCGCAGCGCGTGGGCGGCGGCCGCCGCGACCGGCCCGGCGACGGAGGCACCGAGCGCGGTGAGGACGTCGAGCGTACGGGCGTGGCGGGCGGCGGCGCGTGCGGTGTCCGGGAACCGGGCGACGGCGACCGGCCAGGCGGCCGGGGTCAGCGCGCCGTACAGGCCGGAGACCACCGTGACGTCGTCGGGGCACATCTCGGCCGGGCTGACCAGGACCGTGTCGTGCGGGCGGTGCAGGGTGTCGCGCCAGGTCTCGTCGCTGACGATGTGCAGCCCCTCGTCCACGGCGGCCTCGCAGGCCTCGCGCACGAGTTCCGGCGGGGCGACCGTGGCGGTGGGGTCGTCGGCCACCGAGAGCAGCAGCAGCCTGGGCCGGCCGCCCTCGGCGCGCACCCGCCGCACGGTTTCGAGGAGGGCGTACGGGTCGGGCACTCCCCCGCACTCGGCGGGCGTGGGCACCTGGTAGGCGGGCCGGCCGAGCAGCCTGGCCTGCGGGATCCAGGACGCGGGGCAGGGGCGCGGCAGCAGCACGTCGCCCCCGTGCGCGGCGATCAGGGCGAGGAGCAGGGGCGCGGTGCCGGGGGCCGCCGCGACGCGCTCGGGGCCGCCGCGCAGTCCGCGCCGGTCCCAGTAGGCGCAGGCGGCCTCGCGCAGGGCGGCCGATCCGCCGGCGGGTTCGGGGGCGGCGCGGCCGGCGGCGCGGGCCAGCACCTCGGCCAGTTCCGGCAGCACGGGCAGGCCCGGCCAGGGAGCCGGCGGCCCGTACCGTACGGGGCCCCGGTCCTCCCGGACCGTGTCAGTGGCGCGCTGGTGCCGCCCGGTCCGCTCCCGGCCCATCGGGCCTCCTTCGCCGCCGCCCGCCACTCCGCCCCACCGTTCGCCCTCCGGACCTTTATACGAGGGAACGGGGCGGGGCGCCTGCTCTGATGCGGTTCACACCGTGCCCCGGTCGTGACCGAGGCGGCCGGAGAGCTCGTCGGCGCCTTCGAGAGCGAGGGCGGCGAGTTCCCGCTCGCGCTCCTCGGTCCAGCGGATCATCGGGACGGAGACGGAGAGCGCGGCGACGACCCGCCCCGACCGGTCGCGCACGGGCGCGGCGACACAGGAGACCCCCGGGCCGGACTCCTGGTGCTCCGTAGCGACGCCCCGTTCCCGTACGGCGTCGAGCGCGGCCCGCAGCTCGCGCTCGCCGGTGAGGGTGTGGGGGGTCAGGGCGGCCGGTTCGAGGCCGTCGAGCCGGGCGTCGAGCTCCGGGGCGGGCAGTGAGGCGAGGAGCATCTTGCCGGCGGACGTGCAGTGGGCGGGAAGCCGGTGGCCGGCCGCCGACACCGTGCGGACGGCGTGGGTGGAGTCCGCCTGGGCCACGCAGACGGCGTCGGTGCCGTCCAGGATCGCCACGTGCACGGACTCGCCGCACCGCTCGGCGACGCGCCGGGCGACCTGGCGGCCCTCGGCGGCGAGGTCGAGCTGTTCGGCGTACCGGCTGCCGAGCTGGTAGGTGCGCACGCCCAGCCGGTAGCGTCCGGGCCGCTCCGGCTCCGTGACCAGGTACGACCGGGCGGCGAGCGTGGTGAGCAGCTCGTGGACGGTGGTGCGGGGCAGTTGGAGCTTGCGGGTCACCTCGGGGGCGGACAGCGTGCCGTCGCCCTGGAGGAAGAGTTCGAGCACGTCGAGCGCCCTGGTCACCGCGGGGACGAGTCGCCCCATGGCCGTGCACCCCCCTCTCCTGTCCGGCGTCCAGGCCGGTGACCGCTATGACGATCACAGGCTACCTTCGGCGTGGCTGCTGGTTCGGGGCGGCGATGCGGGGTATCCGCTGTCGCATGTCGTCAGCGAGCAATGCTTCCGCCCCGTCCCGGATCGCCGGGCTGCGCGACCGGTTCCACCGGCGCGATCTCGCCGTGTTCCAGAATCTGGCCCAGCGGCACTGGCCGGCCGCGGGCCCGGTGCTGCCCCGTCTGAGCCGCAGCGCCAATCATGGGCTCCTGTGGGTCGGGGCGGCGGCCGGCATGGCCGCCTTCGGGGGCAGTGCCCGGGCCCGGCGGGCCGCGCTGCGGGGCATCGCCTCGCTCGCGGTGGCGTCGGCCGCGATCAACACGGTGGGCAAGGGGGCGGTCCGCAGGCAGCGGCCGCTCCTGGACGCCGTGCCGGTGATACGGCAGCTGAAGCGGCAGCCGGTGACCACGTCGTTCCCGTCCGGGCACGCGGCGTCGGCGGCCGCGTTCGCCACCGGGGTCGCGTTGGAGTCGCGGGGCTGGGGGGCGGTCGTCGCGCCCGTGGCCCTGTCCGTGGCGGCGTCCCGGGTGTACACCGGGGTGCACTACCCGAGCGATGTGCTGGCGGGCGCGGCGCTGGGCGTGGGTGCGGCGTTCGCCCTGCGGGGGGTGATACCGACCAGGGGGCAGCTGCCCGCGCCGGGGAGACCGCCGGCCGACGCTCCCGCCCTGCCCGGGGGCAGGGGCCTGGTGGTGGTCGCCAACCAGGAGTCGGGGACGGCGACCGCGACGGCCTCGCTGATCCGGAGCGCGCTGCCGGAGGCGGAGATCGTGGAGTGCCCGCCCGGCCGGCTCGCCTCGGAACTGGCGCAGGCGGCGGACCGATGCACGGCGCTCGGGGTGTGCGGCGGGGACGGCACGGTCAACCTGGCCGCCTCGGTGGCGGTGGAGCACGAGGTGCCGCTCGCGGTGTTCCCCGGCGGGACCCTCAACCACTTCGCGTACGACCTGGGCATCGAGACCGTCGCCGACGCCTGCTCCGCGCTCGTCGTCGGCAGCGCGGTCCGGGCGGACGTGGGCCGGTTCCGGCCGGGGCCCGGCGGCGCCGACGGCTACTTCCTGAACGCCTTCAGCCTGGGCGTGTACCCGGAGCTGGTGCGGATGCGGGAGCGGTGGTCGTCCCGGATCGGCGGCTGGCCGGCGGGCGTGCTCGCGGCCTTGCACGTGCTGCGCGGCGAGCGCCCCCTGGAGGCCGAACTCCAGGGCCGGTGCCGCCCGTTGTGGCTGCTGTTCATCGGCAACGGGCTCTTCCAGCGGGTGGGCCCGGCGCCGGGCCGGCGGCACAACCTCGCCGACGGACTGCTGGACGTCCGCGTGGTGCACGGCGGCCGCACGCCCGGCCTGAGGCTGCTCGCCGCGGCGGTCGCGGGCCCGCTGACCCGCTCCCCCATGCACGCGGCGGTGCGCCAGCAGCGGGTGCGGGTCTCCGGCCTGAAGCCGGGGACGCCGTACGCGTACGACGGCGAAGTGGCGCACAGCGAGATGGAGTTGATGATCGACAAGCTGCCGGAGGCGCTGACGGTGTACTGCCCGCGGCCGGTGTAGCACGACCGGGCCCGGGGCCCGACGAGGGGCGGTCGACGCGGAGCCGGCCGCCCCTTCGCACGCCCGGAGCGTTGTCCACATTGCAAGATACCCATCTCATTATTCGGCGACAGGCCCTACGGTGGTCCTACCGATCAGCGCTTTCGCGGTTCGGGTTTCGAGAGAGGACGCACGGCCATGCCGAAGGAGACCGCCGTCTACACCCACGGCCACCACGAGTCGGTGCTGCGCTCGCACCGGTGGCGCACCGCCGCCAACTCCGCGGCCTACCTCGTCGGCGAACTGCGCCCGGGCCTGGACGTGCTGGACGTCGGCTGCGGCCCGGGCACCATCACCGCGGACCTGGCCGCGCTGGTCGCCCCGGGCCGGGTGACCGCCGTCGACACCACCGACGACATCCTGGCCCAGGCGGCCGAGGTCGCCGCCGAACGCGGCCTGGACAACGTGGAGTTCGCCGTCGCGGACGTCCACGCGCTGGAATACCCCGACGACTCGTTCGACGTGGTCCACGCCCATCAGGTCCTCCAGCACGTCGGCGACCCGGTCCAGGCGCTGCGCGAGATGCGCCGGGTGTGCCGCCCCGGGGGCGTCGTCGCGGCACGCGACAGCGACTACGCGGCGATGACCTGGTTCCCCGAGTCGCCGGGCATGGACCGCTGGGCGGGCCTGTACGGGCGGGTGGCCCGCGCCAACGGCGGCGAGCCGGACGCCGGACGCCGGCTGCTGTCCTGGGCGCGGCGGGCCGGGTTCACCGACATCACGCCCACGGCGGGCTCGTGGTGTTACGCCACGCCGGAGAACCGGGCCTGGTGGAGCGGGCTGTGGGCCGACCGCACCGTCGGATCGGCGTACGCGAAGCTCGCGGTGGACGGCGGGCACGCCACGGCGGAGCAGCTGGCGGAGATCGCCGAGGCGTGGCGCGAGTGGGGCGCGCAGGACGACGGCTGGTTCATGGTGCCGCACGGCGAGGTGCTCTGCCGCGTCTGAGCGCGACCGGGGCCGAAGGGATCACATGGCGGCGGGCGGCCAACTAACCTGGCCGCCATGGAGATCCTGGGAACCACGCTGCGTATCTGCGTCGACGACCTGGAGGCCGCCGTGGCCTTCTACGAGCAGCTGACCGGCGCTCGGGCCCTCCGCTTCGAGCGCGGCGGGGTGTCCGTCGCCGCGATCAGCTGCTTCCTGCTGATGAGCGGCCCCGAATCGGAGCTGGAGATCCTGCGCAAGGTCACCGCGACCATCGCCGTGAAGGACGTGGACGAGGCCCACGCGTCCCTGACCCGGGTCGGCGCCCGCGTCATCGCGGGGCCCGTCCCGACCCCGGTCGGCCGCAACCTGATCGCGGTGCACCCGGACGGCTCGGTCTTCGAGTACGTCGACCGCAACCTGCCGGTCTAGGACGGGTCTTTCGGATCACGCCGGGCTCGCCGCGTGATCCGATGGACAGCGCCTAGCCGAGTCCGGCCCGCTCCAGCACCAGCGCCGCCAGCTCATCCGTGGGCAGCTCGCCGTCCAGCACCACCGTGTCCTCCCGCAGGCTGCCCACCGCCGCCACACACTCGGCGATCCGCGCCTTGCCCCAGCGCCGTGCCGCCTCGTCGCGCTCAGGATCGTCCGGCATCAACACCCGGTCGTGCAGCCGTTGTTCGAGGACGGCGGCGGAGACGTCGAGGAAGAAGTGGTGGACCGGGACGCCCGCCTTCTCCAGGGCCCCGAAGATCTCGTCGGCGTACGGTCTGCGGACCACGGTCATCGGCGCCAGGACCGGCCGGCCGTACTCCTCGACCAGCCCCTGGGCCAGCGAGGCCACCTGCCCGCGCCACAGCGGAAGGTTCTGGAAGTCGCCGCCCGGCGCCTCCACGATCTCGCGCAGCAGGAAGCCGACGTGCTCCGGGTCGAAGACGAGTGCGTCCGGCAGCCTGCGGTGCAGCTCGGCGACCAGGGTGGTCTTGCCGCTGCCGAAGGCCCCGTTGATCCAGATGATCATGTCGTGCTTCTCCCTGTCAGGTGCGCGGGCGCATCCGGTAGTTGTACGCGTCCGGCAGCGGTTCGTCCGTGAGCCGGTGCCACACCTCCTCGAGGATTTCCGCGCCCTCGCGCAGGTCCGCCACCTCGAAGCCCGCGTCGAACACGGCCTTCGCGGCGTCCTTCCGGCCCTCCGCGACGAGCAACTGCGCCTCCAGCAGCCGGAACCGGCCGCGCGTCCGGACCTCTGGGGGCAGCCCTGTCCACACCGTGCGGGCGGCCTCGGTTCGCCCCGCCGTGAGCAGCGCCTCGATCGCCTCCCGGCCCAGCGCGGCGGTCGCCGCCGTCCACGCCTCGTCGCCGTCACGGCGCTCCGCGCTCAGCCCGTCGAACGCCTCCGCGTAGTACTCGGCGGCCAGTTCGCGCTGGCCGCTCACCAGGGCGGCGACGGCCAGGCAGCGCAGCGGCGGCCAGCGGGAGGCGGCCGTGGCCAAACCGCGTTCCCAGCTGCGGACCGCCTGGGCGCGGTCGTCGGCGTGCCACTGCGCGATGCCGAGGTGGTATTCGGTGTGCGGTTCGGCGGGGGCCGTCTCCAGCATGTCGCGCCAGTGCCGGGAGACCAGGGTGGGCCCGGGGACCGTCCCCTCGGGGCCGGGGAACGTGCCCTGGTCCAGCAGTTCGAGCCAGGGGGCCTGCTCCTCACCCAGCGTGTCCTCGCCGAACGGCGTGCCGGGCAGCTTGTACCGGCCGCGTCGCACCTCCAGG
Source organism: Streptomyces sp. NPDC016469 (assembly GCF_040632905.1). NCBI lineage: Bacteria > Bacillati > Actinomycetota > Actinomycetes > Kitasatosporales > Streptomycetaceae > Streptomyces > Streptomyces sp. NPDC016469. The sequence goes on along the minus strand of NZ_JBEYCQ010000006.1, from coordinate 144,615 downwards.
GCGCCCCAGCCGGACCCCGTGGCGAGGCGTTCGCCCGGTTCGGTGTCGGCGTGGGCGCGCCAGGCGGTGTACGCGGCGTCCACATCGGCGCGCGGCAGGGCGTCCGCGAGCCGCCGCTCGGTCTCGGCGCGGGCCGCCGCCCAGTCGTCGCCGTGCACGACGGAGGGGTCGGCGGCGAGCGGCCCGTACGACTCCAGCCAGCTGAACTCGCCGCCCGGTTCCAGCGGGACGTGTTCCAGCTGGGTGCGGGCCAGTCCGGCCTGGATCTCCGCGTAGCCGCCGGTGCCGGGCTCGGTGAGCCGTTCCTGCCAGCGCCGCCCGCCGCGCCCGCTGCCCCAGAGGAACAGCTTGCGGCCCCGCAGCAGATCGGTGGAGGTCTGGACGAGTCCGCGGCCCTGCTCGTCCAGGGCGGCGATCCAGCGGCGGGCGCCGTCGGGCACCTCGTAGAAGTAGTCGGCGGGGTACTCGCCGCGCAGCGGGTAGGTGCGGTCGGTGCCACCGCTCCCGGGGACCGGGACCCGGGTCAGGGCGCGCTCGTACCCGAAGTGCCACGCCTCGTCGGCCGGGGCGATCACCCGGGTGCCCGCGTCCTCGGGGACGGCGGTGCTGGACCACCAGTAGACGGGCGCGGGCTGCTCGTGCGGGTTGCGTATCCGTACGCCGACGTGCAGGAACGCGGAGTCGGCGGGGAGCCACAGGTCCACCTGGAACGGCAGGTCGCGCAGCCGCTCCCACTCCCAGAGCCGGACCATCTCGCCACCGTCGGGCGCCGGGACGAGCGCCGCGTGCACCGGGGCGCAGGAGAGCGTGGTGTGCCCGGTGGCGCCGATGTTCCACTCGATGCCGCCGGAGAACCAGGCGCCGTTGAGCGCGAAGTCGGCGGGCTGGAGGACCGGGTTGGCGTAGACGAGGTCGCGGCCGGACGGCTTGTGGACGAGGGAGTGGATGCGGCCGCCGAGTCCGGGCAGCACGGTGACGCGCAGGTGCTCGTTCTCGATGACGATCGCGTCGAGGTCCGTGGGGGTGCGCTCGCGCCCGTACCCGTCGAGGAGGCGGACGGGCAGGACGGTGGTCAGGGGCGCGTGGCCGAGCCGGCGGGCCATGTCGCGCGGGAGCCCGGCCCGGTCCCGGTCGTCGATGACGTGGGTCTCGTCCAGCGGCCGCAGCGCGGGCAGCGGGTTCTCCGGCCCGGTCGCCGCCGCGGGCAGGGTCAGGACGGCACGCCGTACGGTGGTGGCCAAGGCAACCTCGCTCCCTCGCGCGGGCCGCCACAGGTCCGGGCGCCCCCCGATGACCATGGAACACGCCGGTCGCCGCCCGGACAAGGGGTGTCTTGCCGACGGAGCCGACCCCCGCGGCGCCCGGAATTCCGTTTCCGTCCCGCTCCCGGCCCCCGTACGCTCCCTGCGGACACGTACGCGGCAGCCGAGAGGAACAGCGGAACAGATGAGTACGCAGCACACGTACCGGGTGATCGTGCGCGGCACGTGGCAGGACCTGACGGACGCGGCGCGCGAGCGGCTGCTGGCCGAGGTCGAGGAGCACGGGCTGGCCGCGATGCAGTTCACTGAGGAGGGGTCGCTCACCTACGACCGGGTCCTCAAGCACTTCAGCTTCCGCTATGTGGTCGTCTCGGACGCCGAGGACGGCGAGGAGATGGCCGGCGCGATCGCCGAGGACCGGGCGCTGACGACACTGCGCGAGGCGGGGTACGGACACGGGGAGCTGCGGTCCACGGTGACGGACATGGACACGATGAAGATCAACTACAAGCGGCGGTGACGCGGGGCCGCGCGGCCGGGAGGACCGGGCGCGCGGCGCACCGCTGCTACTGGGGCGCCGGCGCCGTGGAGCCCCGGGGCGTCAGGGACGGGGTCGGCACCTGGAGGGAACCGCTGTGCTTCCCCTCCGTCAGGGCGAACAGGGTGCGGGCCACCTCGGCGCCGAAGTGATGGACGTCGTGGCTCATCGCCGACAGGGTGGGATGGGTGATCCGGCACAGCTGGGAGTCGTCCCACGCCAGCAGTGACACGTCGTCCGGGACGACGAACCCCATCTCCGCCGCGACGCCGGCCCCCGCGACCGCCATGATGTCGTTGTCGTAGACGATCGCGGTCGGCCGGTTGCTCGCCAGCAGCAGGGAGCGCGTCGCCCGGGCGCCTTCCCGCTCATCGAAGCCCGTCGCGATCTGGGTCCCCTGTTCCAGCCCGAGTTCCCTGACCGTGGCGTCGAACGCCCGCGTCCGGATCGCGCTGTGCCCGAATCCGGCGGGACCGCCGACCCGTGCCAGTCGCCGGTGTCCGAGGGCGGCCAGATAGCGGACGGCCTCCGCCGTCGCCGTGGCGTCGTCGGTCCACACCGCGGGGAACGAGCCGGTGAGCGACGGATGGCCGACGGCGACCGCCGGCAGCCCGATGGCCTCCAGCGCCGGGACGCGTGGGTCGTCGGCCCGGAAGTCGACGAGGACCGCGCCGGCGATGGTCTGGCTGCGCCACCAGGTGCGGTACAGCTCGATCTCCTCATCGACATCACGCACCAGGCGCAGGAGCAGGGAGCAGGACCGTTCGGCGAGCACGGCCTCGATGCCCGAGATGAAGTCCATGTAGAAGGGCTCCAGGCCGAGCAGGCGGGCCGGGCGGCACAGCACGAGGCCGATGATGTCGGCACGCCGGCCGGAGAGGGTGCGCGCCGTCTGGTTGGGCGCCCAGCCCAGCTCCCGGGCCGCGGCGAAAATGCGCTCCCGGGTCGCGTCCGACACCCCGGGCTTCTGGTTGAACGCCAGGGAGACCGCACCCTTGGAGACGCCCGCCCGGGCTGCGACATCCTTGATGGTCACGCGGACCGGAGCGCTCACCGCTCGCCCACGCAGAACAAGGCCCCCCGGACGTCGTCGGCGGTGACGTCGCCGCACCCGTCGACCCGGATACGGACCTGCTCCCCGGCCAGCAGTGTGGTGAGGCCCCGGTCGGCCGTGGCGCCGGGGGCGAGCCGGTCCGCCTGCAGGAGAAGATCCCTGATGAGTGTGTGTGCTATGACCACCACGTGGACGTTACCACTGCCGTCCGGACCGGGCTCCACAACGATGTCGAAGGCCGGCCGCTCGTAGGCGAACTCCTTGTCGGGGACGGGGAAGAAGGTGGCCCGCAGTCCGTCGGCGTCGGCGACCAGGAACTCCTTGGTGCTGAGCTCGGCGGGCGCCAGCCCCGGGGGGACGGGGAGCCGGACCACGGAGCGGGCGGCGACCGTCACCTCCTGGGCGCCCCGGCCCGTGGTCGACCCGTCGGCCTCGATGCGGCGCAGGGTCACTTCGGTGCGCCAGGGTGTCGGGGACTGGTTGACCACGGTGAGCACCGGCCCCCGGTCACCGGGTTGCAGGGTCAGCAGGCGGTCCGCGTAGACCCGGCGGAGCTCGTGGTGGAGCGGCTTGAGGCGGCCGTCCCCGTCGACGGCGGCCCAGGAGCTGACCGGCCAGCAGTCGTTGAGCTGCCAGACGACGGTGCCGGCGCAGACCGGCCAGTGGGAGCGCCAGTGCTCGATGCCGGCGGCGACGGCACGGGCCTGCACGACCTGGGTCAGGTAGTGCCAGCGGTCGAAGTCGCCCTCGGGCAGGGCGAAGTGGCGGGCGACCCCGCGGTCCAGCTTGCCGTTGCCGTCCTCGGCCTTCTGGTGGTGGAGCATGCCGGGTGAGTCGGGCGCCAGGTCCTCGCCGGGGAGGGCGCGCCGGAGCGTGGCCAGCGCGGGCGGGGCCTGCCAGCCGAACTCCGAGACGAACCGGGGGACGTTCGCCCGGTACTCGGCGTAGTCCTGGCGGTTCCACACCTCCCAGGAGTGGTACGTCCCGTGGGCCGGGTCGTTGGGGTGGTGGTCCCACGATCCCGACCAGGGGCTGCCCGCACTGTAGGCACGGGTGGGGTCGAGCTCGGCCACTACGCGGGGCAGCAGGCCGAGGTAGTAGCCCTCACCCCAGGAGTCACCGGCGAGTCCGGGCTCCCAGTCCCAGTCGCGGAAGCCCCAGAGGTTCTCGTTGTTCCCGTTCCACAGGACCAGACTGGCGTGCGGCATGAGCCGGACAACGTTGTCACGCGCCTCGGCCTCGACCTCACCCCGCAAGGGCTGCTCCTCGGGATACGCGGCGCAGGCGAAGAGGAAGTCCTGCCAGACCATCAGCCCCAGCTCGTCGCAGGCGTCGTAGAACGCCTCGTCCTCGTAGATGCCGCCGCCCCAGATGCGCACCAGGTCGACGTTGGCGTCGGCCGCCTGCCGCAGCCGGGTCCGGTAGCGCTCGGGGGTGATGCGCGAGGGGAACACGTCGTCCGGGATCCAGTTGACGCCCCGGGCGAAGACGCGCTCGCCGTTGACGACGAGGGTGAAGCCGGTGCCGTGCTCGTCCGGGGTGCGGTCCAGCCCGACGGTGCGGAAGCCGATGCGCCGCTGCCAGGTGTCCAGCGCACCCCCCTCGTCGTACAGGGTGACCTCCAGCTCGTAGAGAGGCTGCTCCCCGTAACCGCGCGGCCACCAGAGCCGAGGACGGTCGACCGTCAGCCGCACCACCGCCTCGTCCCCCTCGAAGCGGACCTCCGCCTCCTCGCCTGCCACCGCGGCCCGCGCCCGCAGCCCGGTGGCGGCCCCGGACGCCGTGCGTTCCACCTGAAGCCTCACCTCCACGGCCCCCCGGTCCCCGTCGACGGTGACGAGGGGGCGAACGGTGGCGAGACGGGCGGTCGACCAGTGCTCCAGGCGTACGGGCCGCCAGATGCCGGCCGTGACGAGCGTCGGCCCCCAGTCCCAGCCGAAGCTGCAGGCCATCTTGCGTATGTACTGGAACGGCTCGGGATACACGTTGGGCCGGTCGCCGGTGATCGCCCGTACGGATTCGGCCTCCTCGTACGCGGAGGCGAAGCGCACCTCCAACTGCCCCTTCAGGCCTGTGGCGTCGAACCGGTACGTGCGGTGCATGTTCCGGGTGGCTCCGAGCTCCCGGCCGGCGAAGGTGATCCGCGCGGCGGTGTCGAGGCCTTCGAAGACCAGGTCGGTGCGCTCGTGGGCACTGTCGTGGGAGACGTCGGTGACGTACGCCCAGTCCCGTCGGCCGACCCAGGCGACCTCGGCCTCGTTCCGTTCGAGGAAGGGGTCCGGGATGAGGCCTGCGGCAAGCAGGTCCGTGTGGACACAGCCGGGGACCCGGGCGGGCAGCAGCGCCTCGTCATGGCGCAGCTTCCAGCCTTCGGCAAGCGGGGTGATGTCCTTCATGGTGCGGCTCCAATCGGCCCAGTGCGCGCGCTGACAGATGTTCGACGCCGCACAACCTAACCCGCCGATGGATCACTGTCCATAAACCGGTCTAGTCACGGGACGGCAACACGCCCGCCTCGGCACACGCCGCTCACCTGCAACAACGCAAGGCGCGGTAACGATTCCGCATCGCAGGGGAAACAAACGCTTTACCGGTTCACCCCCGCCCTGCCATAGTGCCGACATCCGGCGCAGACCCGAGCCGCCGTCCGAAGGAGTTGGGCACATGGGGAAGACCAGGACACTCACAGGTGCGTTTCTGGCCATCGCGACACTGACCGCCACGGGTTGCAGTGGCAGCGGTACGCCGTCGACCGAGACGGCCTCCGCCCCGGCGGACGCGAGCAAGGCGAGTGGCACCATCACGGTCCTGACGCAGCGGACGGACCTGATCAAGAGCGGGGCCATGAAGGCTTACGCGGCGGAGTTCAACAAGGTCTACCCCAAGATCAAGGTGAAGTTCGAGGGCCTCACCGATTACGAGGGCGAAGTCAAGATCCGTATGAACACGGACAAATACGGTGACGTGCTGATGATTCCGGCAGCGGTCGCCAAGAACGACTACCCCAAGTTCTTCGCGCCGCTGGGGTCGTCCATCGAGATGGCGGACAAGTACCGCTTCAGCGACAAGTCGGAGGTCAACGGCAAGACCTACGGCATCGCCCAGTTCGGTACGGCCAACGGCTTCGTCTACAACAAGGCCCTCTGGAAGAAGGCCGGCATCACCGCCTGGCCGAACTCTCCGCAGGAGTTCATCGCGGACCTCAAGGCGGTCAAGGCGAAGACCGGGTCGACTCCCTATTACACCAACTTCAAGGACGGCTGGCCGCTGGTCCAGTGGTCCGCCAACATCGGCTCCGTCAGCTGCGACAAGGAGGCCAACAACAAGCTGGCGGGCGCCGTCTCGCCCTGGAAGGCGGGCAGCGAACTCGGAGTGATCGACAACCTGCTCTTCGACATCGTCAAGGACGGGCTCTCGGAGAAGGACCCCAGCACCACCAACTGGGAAGCGTCCAAGAGCAAGCTCGCCAAGGGTGAGATCGGCTCCATGATGGTCGGTTCCTGGGCGATCACACAGATGCGCGACGCCGCCGAGAAGGCCGGCAAGAGCCCCGACGACATCGGCTACATGCCCGTCCCCGTCCAGCAGGACGAAGGGCAGCAGTGCGCGACGCTCGTCTCGGACTACCAGCAGGCCGTCAACATCCACTCGGACCACAAGGAAGCGGCCCGGGCCTGGATCGACTGGTTCACGGAGAAGTCCGGCTACTCCGCCAAGGAGGGAGCCGTCCCCACCCTGAAGTCGGCCCCCATGCCCGACACCCTCAAGGAATTCGTTGACAACGATGTCATGTTCGTCGAACGCTCGGAGCGCAAGACGGGCACGGTGAACGACATCGACAACGCCGCCGAGATCGGCCTCAACAAGCCCGACTACCGGCAGAAGCTGATCGACATCGCCCGGGGGGCGCAGAAGGGCAGCACCGAAAGCTACTTCGGCGAGCTGAACAAGAAATGGGACGACGCCGCGAAGACCGCCGGTTCCTGACCCGGCGCGGGTCCCGGCCGCAGAGGAGCGGCTGGGACCCTTCCCGCGCACACCGCATGACCGACGCGGACGACGAAAGGCCCGACATGACCGAGACGACCGAGGCGGTGAGCGTGAAAACGCCCCGCGCGACGCCCCAGCGGCGCGGCACCTCCCCCACGGGCAGCAGCCCCCGCCGGCGCAGGCCCCGGGGCCGGTCGCTCCGCCGCGCGACGCCGTGGCTGTTCCTGGTGGCGCCGCTGGCCCTGCTGATCACGTTCACCTACGTGCCGGTGGGCAACATGCTCTACTACAGCTTCACGGACTGGGACGGGATCAGCCCCGACCGGAACTTCACGGGCATGGACAACTACGTCCAGATCTTCACCCGGCCCGAGCTCTTCCGGGTCTTCTTCGTGAGCTTCTACTACCTCGCGGCGTCCGCGGTCCAGATCGTGATCGCGCTGTACTTCGCCACGGTGCTCAGCTTCGACCTGCGGTTCCGCAACCTTTTCAAGGGACTGCTCTTCTTCCCCTACCTCATCAACGGCGTCGCCATCGGGTTCGTCTTCCTGTACTTCTTCCAGGACGGCGGCACCCTGGACACGGTGCTGTCCTGGTTCGGCCGGAGCCCCGACCACGCGTGGCTGGGCGACCCCGCCTCTGCCAACACGTCACTCGCCGGCGTCGCGGTGTGGCGTTTCACGGGCCTCAACTTCGTCCTGTTCCTCGGCGCGATCCAGTCCATTCCCGGGGAGCTGTACGAGGCCGCCCAGCTCGACGGGGCGAACAGGTGGGAGCAGTTCCGGCACATCATCGCTCCGAGCATCCGGCCCGTGCTGAGCCTGAGCGTCATTCTCGCGATCTCCGGATCACTCGCGGTGTTCGAGATCCCCTGGATCATGACCGGGGGCGCGACCGGCACCTCCACGTTCGTCATCCAGACCGTGAAGCTCGCGTTCCAGTTCAACAAGACCGGGCTGGCATCGGCGGCCGCCGTGGTGCTGCTGCTGATCATTCTGCTGATCACCTGGATCCAGCGCCGGCTCGTGCCCGACGAAAAGGTGGACCTCGTATGACCACGGCCCCGCAGACCGCTGCCCCGAAGACCGCGGGCCACGCCCGCACCGCACCCGGCCGCCCCCGTGCCCGCACGCGCGGCCGGATCGGCCAGTCGCTCGTCTACCTGTCGCTCGTCATCGCCTCGCTGGTGGTCGTCCTCCCGCTCGCCGTCGTCTTCCTCACCTCGCTGAAGACCTCCTCGGAGGCCACCGACGGCGGAGCCCTGTCGCTCCCGGGCGACTGGCTGAACTTCGACAACTACGCGACCGCGTTCTCCGACGGCCAGATGCTGACGGCTTTCGGCAACACCGCGTTCATCCTGCTGTTCTCCATCACCGGCACGGTGCTGATCGGCTCGATGACGGCCTACGCCATCGACCGGTTCCACTTCCGGGCGAAGAAGCTCGTGATGGCGCTCTTCCTGATCGCCACCCTCGTGCCCGGGGTCACCACGCAGGTCGCGACCTTCCAGGTCGTCAACAGCTTCGGCCTGTTCGACACCCGCTGGGCCCCGATTCTGCTGTACATGGGCACGGACATCGTCTCGATCTACATCTTCCTGCAGTTCATCCGCGGCATCCCCGTATCCCTGGACGAGGCCGCGCGGCTGGACGGGGCGAACTCGTTCACGATCTACCGGAAGATCATCTTCCCGCTGCTCAAGCCGGCGATCGCGACCGTGGTGATCATCAAGGGGATCACCGTCTACAACGACTTCTACATCCCCTTCCTCTACATGCCCTCACCGGAGCTCGGCACGGTCTCCACCGCACTGTTCCGCTTCAAGGGTCCGTTCGGAGCGCACTGGGAGAACATCTCCGCGGGGGCCGTCCTCGTCATCATCCCGACGCTGATCGCCTTCCTCTTCCTCCAGCGTTACATCTACAACGGCTTCGCCCAGGGCGCGACGAAGTAGCGGCCCGCCCACCCGAACCCGGCCGGCACCGACCTCCGAAGAGGGTCGGTGCACTGCCGTGCCCCGCAGAGACGGAAGGTTCGGGTGTCCGAGGGCGCACGCCTGACCCGGTTCACGCACTCGCCGGCTCAGCGGCGGAAGGCCGCTGAGCCGGCGAGTGCTTATCGTCCTTGTCGCCCGCTGCCGAGCACGATGCGATGTGACGGCCCGTCCCCTTTCTCACCGATACGCGTAAAGCGGGAAAGGAGAGGGAGACCCTTGGCGCCTCTGCACAAAACCGGTCAAGTCACGGGGCTTCCGAATACGGGTGAATCGACGCATCGACGCGGGCCCGTGGAGCGCCCGTGTCGACGGTGGCCCGGTACAGCTCCCCGTCCCCGTCGACCGCCACCCGCTCCCCCGCCGGCGCGTACGCCGAGCCGCCCGCACCAAGTGGGACGACACCCCGCGGACCGCTCAGGCGCACCCGCCCGCGCGTGCAGACGAGGATGTGCGGAGCTGTCGCGTCCAGGACCACGGCCGGGCCGCCCTCCGCCACCCGGACGCGCGAGAGCCGGAAGTCGTCCACCGGCGCCGGGTACACCTCCTCCGGCCCGTCCGGGGCCGGCCTCACGACGCGCACGGGCGGTGCGTCGAACCGCACGACGCGCAGGAGTTCCGCGGTGTCCACGTGCTTGGCCGTCAGACCGCAGCGCAGCACGTTGTCCGAAGCGGCCATGATCTCGACCGCCAGCCCGCGCACATAGGCGTGGGGCACACCGGCCCCGAGGAACAGCCCCTCGCCGGGTGCCAGCCGGACGGTCCGCAGCATCAGCGCGGCGAGCAGTCCGGCGTCTCCCGGGTGCGCCCGCGCCACGCGGTCGTAGAGAGCGAAGTCCTTCTGGTGGGGCCCGTCCGACCGCGCCTCGCGCGCGACCGCCTCGGCCACCGCCGCGACGAGGGCCGGGGAGGGCGCGAGAAACGCGGAGAACACCGCCCGCAGCGCCTCCTCCTCCTCGGGGTGCGTACGCAAGGCCACGCAGTGCGGGTCCAGTCCGGCGACCCGGAGCGCGGAGAGCAGCCCGGCGCATTCCCCTGGCGTCCGGAAGCCGCACAGCCCCTCGAACTCCCCCAGGGCGACGACCATCTCCGGTTTGTGGTTGTCGTCGCGGTAGTTGCGGTGCGGGGCGTCGAGCGGGACGGCGGCGGCGTTCTCGATCCGGAAGCCGACCGCGGCCTGGGCCAGGTCGGGATGGACCTGGAGCGAAAGGGGCGCGTCCGCCGCGAGCAGCTTGAGGAGGAACGGCAGCCGGGCGCCGAAGCGCCGGAGCACCGCATCGCCCAGCTCGGCGGCCGGCGCGGCCTCGATCACGGCGTCGAGCGGCAGGTCCCCCTCCGGGCGCCGGACCAGTGAGGGGGCGCCGGGGTGCGCGCCCATCCACAGCTCCGCCTGGGGCCGGCCGTCCGGGGCGACCCCCAGCAGGCCGGGCAGGGCCGTGGTGGAGCCCCAGGCGTAGGGGCGCACGGTGTTGACGAGTGGTTCCACGTGTACTTCCTTACGGGTCCGGCAGGCGTCGCCATGCCCGGATTCGCGGGGGTCAGGGGTGCATGGCCGGTACGGGCCCGGTGGCCGGTACGGGCCCGGTGGCCGGTACGGGCCCGGTGGCCGGTACGGGCCCGGTGGCCGGTACGGGCCCGGTGGCCGGTACGGGCCCGGTGGCCG
>NZ_JBEYCQ010000006.1:0-134017 GCF_040632905.1 Streptomyces sp. NPDC016469 | reverse complement strand
TGGCGCCGACGCGGCGACGGCCGCGGCGCCGACGAGCCCGGCGTCCAGCGCCAGACCGGCGGGCACCACGGCGATGTCCCGTACGAAGTCGAGTACGGCGTAGTCGGCCAAGCGGCGCCGCAGCGGAGCGAACAGGACCTCGCCCGCCTGGGCCACCCCGCCCCCGATGACCACACGGTCCAGCTCCACGAGCGCAGCCGTCGCGGCGATCGCGGCGGCCAGGGCCTGCGCGGCGCGCTCGTAGGCCGAGCGCGCCCGGTCGTCGCCGCCCCGGGCGGCCTCGGCGACCGCCGCCGCGGTGGGCGCCACGCCGGGCGGCGCGGTCCAGCCGAGGGCACGGGCACGGGCCGCGATGGCCGTCCCGCTGGCGAAGGTCTCCACACAGCCCGGCGCTCCGCAGGGGCAGCGGGGGCCGTCGAGATCGACCGTGATGTGGCCGATGTGCCCGGCGTTGCCCGTACGGCCGCCGTGGACCCTGCCGTCCAGGACCAGACCGCCTCCGACGCCCGTCGAGACCACCATGCACAGGGCGTTGGCGACACCGCGTGCGGCGCCGAGCCAGTGCTCCGCGGCGGTCATGGCCACGGCGTCCCCGACGAGGACGGGCGTGACGCCCGCCGGGGTCGCCGGATGGCCGCGGACGAGCTCGACCAGCGGGAACTCCCGCCATGCCGGGATGTTCACCGGGCTGACGGTGCCACGGGCCGTGTCGACCGGCCCCGCGCTGGCGATCCCGAGGCATGTGACACCGGCCCACGCCGGATGGGCCGCGAGTTCGTCCTGTACGGCCGCGACGGCGGCGGCCAGCTCCTCGGCGGGCCGCCGGGCGGGGGTGGGCCGCTGCACCCGCGCGAGCAGGCGTCCGCTCCCGTCGACGAGGGCCCCGGCGATCTTGGTCCCGCCTATGTCAAATGCTCCGTACACCATTACCTGTTCCGCCCTTCCGCGCCGGGACGCACATCGCCCCAGCCGTACTCTGCCCCGGACCTGACAACGTTGTCTAGCCTGCCGGTTTAGTTGAGCAATGGTTTAGTAAATTACGCCTCCCCGGCTGCCTTTACGCGCACCCCCGAATGCACCTCCAGCAGCCTGGATATCGTCCGACCGCTTATCCAGAAGGCGGCCACGGATGAAATACGAGCGACACGTCTATTGACATGAATGGAACATCAAGTGCCTCATATGAGTGCACCGCCGGGCCGGCGCCAGACACTGCGCGGCGACCCCTGATCCCCTTTGCGCAGAGCCAGGTTGACCACCCGTCAGTCCTGCGCCCGGCCACACCCTCGGCCGCCCGCCCGACCACCCGGCACCCGCCCGTCACCGAGTTCCCCACGCCTCCTGACAACGTTGTCCTCAACGTGGGTGCGCCGGACCACGTCGAGCGGCCGCGGACGTCCCACCCATGCCCCCTTGAGGAGAGCCCATGAAGAAACCACCCGGAAGCTCCCTGCTCGCGACCGTCACGGCCCTGGCCGTCGGAGTGGCCGGCGCCCTGTTGTCCGTCCTCGGTCCCGCCGGCGCCGCGCAGGCCGCCGGCACCGGCCTCCACGTCAGCGACGGACGGCTGTACGAGGCCAACGGCAACGCGTTCGTGATGCGCGGCGTCAACCACGCGTACGCCTGGTATCCGGAGCGGACCACCGCCATCTCCGACATCGCCGCCAAGGGAGCCAACACGGTCCGCGTGGTCCTGGGCAGCGGCGACCGCTGGACGAAGACCACCACATCGGAGGTGTCCTCGCTCATCGCGCAGTGCAAGGCCGCGAAGGTCATCTGCGTGCTGGAGGCGCACGACACCACCGGCTACGGCGAGGACTCGGCCGCCACCTCGCTGGACAGGGCGGCCGACTACTGGATCGGCGTCAAGAGCGCGCTGGAAGGCCAGGAGGACTACGTCGTCGTCAACATCGGCAACGAGCCGTTCGGCAACACCGGCTACACCGGGTGGACCTCGGCCACCAAGAACGCCATCGGCAAGCTGCGCGCCGCCGGGCTGCGGCACGCCCTCATGGTGGACGCTCCGAACTGGGGCCAGGACTGGTCCGGCACCATGCGGGACAACGCCGCTTCGGTCTTCGCCTCCGACCCGGACCGCAACACCGTCTTCTCCATCCACATGTACGGCGTGTACGACACGGCCACCGAAGTGCGGGACTACCTGAACCACTTCGTGGACAACGGGCTTCCCGTCGTCGTGGGCGAGTTCGGCAACGCGCACAGCGACGGAAACCCCGACGAGGACGCCATCATGGCCACCGCCCAGGCGCTGCGGGTCGGCTACATCGGCTGGTCGTGGAGCGGCAACGGCGGCGGGGTCGAGTACCTCGACCTCGTCAACGGATTCAATCCGAACTCGCTGACCGGCTGGGGCGACCGTCTCTTCAACGGCAGCAACGGCATCGTCGCCACCTCCGTCCGCGCCACGGTCTACGGCAGCGGTTCGAGCGGCGGTGACGGGGGCACCGGCACGGGCACGGCACCGAACGGATACCCCTACTGCGCCGCCGCCTCCTCCGACCCCGACGGAGACGGCTGGGGCTGGGAGAACAACCGCTCCTGCGTCGTACGGGGCAGCGCGCCGGACACGGGTGCCGGCACGGGTACGGCTCCGAACGGATACCCGTACTGCGCCGCCGCCTCCTCCGACCCCGACGGAGACGGCTGGGGCTGGGAGAACAGCCGCTCCTGCGTCGTACGGGGCAGCCGGGCCGACGCCTGACGGGCAGGGGCCCGCCGGCCGGCGCGGAGGCGTCGGCCGGCGGGCCCCGCGGCGCAAAAGAGGGCAACCTGCCCCCGGAAGGTGATGGACCGCGCGGATTCGGGAACCCGTTCCGTCGTCCCGCCCTCACGCGAAAGGTCCGGCCCATGACCAGCGAACAGACCAGCACGCTCGGCCCCGACAGCGATCTCACCGAGGTCTTCGAGCTCGCCCAGCAGCTGCGGGTGGACTCGGTGCGCGCCAGCACCTCGGCGGGGTCCGGCCACCCCACGTCCAGCCTGTCGGCGGCCGATCTGATGGCGGTCCTCATGACCCGGCATCTGCGGTACGACTGGGCCGCGCCCGAGAACCCGGCCGGTGACCACCTGGTCTTCTCCAAGGGCCACGCCTCGCCCCTCCTCTACGCCATGTTCAAGGCGGCCGGTGCCGTCACCGACGAGGAGCTGATGACGACGTACCGCCGCTTCGGCCACCGGCTCCAGGGCCACCCCACGCCCGAGCTGCCCTGGGTGGACGTGGCGACCGGCTCGCTGGGCCAGGGCATCGCCTACGGCGTGGGCATCGCGCTCGCCGGGCGGGACCTGGAGCAGCAGCCGTACCGGGTGTGGGTGCTGTGCGGGGACAGCGAGATGGCCGAGGGGTCCGTCTGGGAGGCCCTGGACAAGGCCGGCCAGCACCAGCTGGGCAACTTCACCGCGATCATCGACGTCAACCGCCTCGGCCAGTCCGGCCCCACCGAGCTGGGGTGGGACACCGGCACCTACGCGCGCCGCGTCGAGGCGTTCGGCTGCCGGGCCCTCGTGGTCGACGGCCACGACCTGGCCGAGGTCGACCGGGCCCTGCAGACGGCGGCGGACGGCAGCGCCCCCACCGTGATCGTCGCGAAGACCGTCAAGGGGCGCGGGGTCGGCGAGGTCGCCGACAAGGAGGGCTGGCACGGCAAGCCGCTCCCCGAGGACCTGGCCGAGCGCGCGATCGAGGAGCTGGGCGGCGTCCGCGATCTGCGGGTCGAGGGGCCCCGGCCACCGAAGGCCGCCCCCGCCGCGAAGCGGACCGGCGGAGCCGTGGAGCTGCCGCGCTTCGAGAAGGGCGACGAGGTCGCCACCCGGGTCGCCTTCGGCAAGGCACTGGTGGCACTCGGGGTACGGCCCGATGTCGTCGCCCTGGACGCCGAGGTCGGCAACTCCACGCACTCGGAGGACTTCAAGAAGGCGTACCCGGACCGCTTCTTCCAGACGTACATCGCGGAACAGCAGATGGTCGCCGAGGCCGTCGGCATGGCCGTGCGCGGCTTCCGCCCGTACGCGACGACATTCGCGGCGTTCCTCACCCGGGCGCACGACTTCATCCGCATGGCGGCGGTCTCGGACATCACGATGGCGCTCTGCGGAACGCACAGCGGGGTGGAGATCGGCGCGGACGGGCCCTCGCAGATGGGCGTCGAGGACCTGGCGATGATGCGCGCGGTGCGCGGCTCCACCGTGCTGTACCCGAGCGACGCGACCTCGGCGGCGGCCCTGACCGTGGCCATGGCGGACATCGACGGGATCTCGTACCTGCGCACCACGCGCGGCGCCTACCCCGTGCTGTACGGGAGCGAGGAGACGTTCCCGGTGGGCGGCTCCAAGACACTGCGCCACGGCGACGACGACCAGGTCACCCTGGTCAGCGCCGGGGTCACGCTGCACGAGTGCCTGGCCGCGGCCGACCGGCTGGCGGAGGACGGCGTACGGGCCCGGGTCATCGACCTCTACTCCGTCAAGCCGATCGACGCCGAGGCCCTGGACCGCGCGGCCCGCGAGACCGGGGCCCTGGTCGTGGTGGAGGACCACCACCCGGAGGGCGGTATCGGCGAGGCGGTGCTCTCGGCGCTGGCGGCGTCCGGCAGCCACCCCGCGTTCGCCCACCTCGCGGGCAGCGACCTGCCGGGGTCCGGCACCACGGCGGAGCTGCTCGACGCGGCGGGAATCTCCCGCGACCACATCGCGGACGCGGCCCGCCGCCTGGTCAAGTAGTCGGCGTCAGCGCATCTCCGCGGTGACCGCCCAGCGTTCGTGGTCGCGCCAGGCGCCGTCGATGTACAGGAAGTCCGGCGAATAGCCTTCGAGCCGGAAGCCCGCCCGGCGCACGAGCGCGATCGACCCCGCGTTGTCCGGCTGGACGTTGGCCTCCAGGCGGTGCAGGGCGAGCGGCCCGAAGGCGTGGTCCAGAACGAGGCCCAGTGCCTCGCCCATGAGGCCGCGCCCGGCCGCGTGTCCGAAGGCGCCGTAGCCGAGGGCACCGCAGCGGAAGGCTCCGGCGACGATGTTGTTGATGTTGATGAATCCGGCGATCGCCCCGGCCGCGTCCCGTTCGCACACGAGGAACCCGGCCCGCGTCGGGTCCTCGATGAGCGCGCCCGCGTAGGCGGCGTAGGTCTCGGGCGTGGTGGGCGGGAACAGCCAGGGCCGGTGCAGGCCGGTGCTCTCCCGGGCCCGGGCGGTGAACTCGCCGGCGTCTCCCGGAGTGAAGGGGCGGATCGCCGTGCGCGGCCCCTCGGCGAGATAGCGGGTGTCGGACATCGTCCCAGCCTAGAACGGCCGTGCGGGCAGGGCCTGTGCACCCTGCCCGCACGGCCGTCGCCGTGCTTCTACTTGGGCCGCCTGCGGAAGACATAGGCGCCGCACGCCATGCCTGCCAGGAACATCACGACCAGCCATACGTAGAGCGGCGCCGTCACCAGCGGGACGATGAGGCGGACCTCGACGTCCTTGGTGTTCTCGGCGATGAACACGATCGACAGGACCGCGATCACGAGGACCAGGATGCGGGCCGGGGTGAAGGCCCCGCTGCCGCTCTTCCCGCTGCTCGACACGTCCTTCGGGCTCATGAGCAGCCCCTTTCCCGGCCCTGGTACGGCCGTCGCCCGGGGCTCCAGGATGGCTCCGACCCCGTCCCCGCAGGTGGAGTTGTTCGGCCATTCGGGTGACGGGGGCAGGGGCATCGGCAGGTCAGAGCAGTGCCGGCACCTCGACCGTGAGGGTGGCCGGGCCGCCGTCCGCCGGGGCGTCGAGCACGGCCGGCACACCGAGCGGGACGGTGATCCCGGTGGGCCCGTGCCCGAAGCCCAGCTCCTCCACGACCGGGACGCCCAGCGCACCCAGCCGGTCCGCGAGCACCGCCCGCACCTTCTCGTACGGTCCGCACCCCGCCCAGGACCCGCAGGCCACCCCGGCGACACCGTCGAGCGCCCCGGCCCGCAGCAGCTGGGTGAGGATGCGGTCCAGGCTGTACGGGTCCTCGGTGGTGTCCTCGATGACGAGCAGCCCGCCCCGGGCGGAGCGACGGCCGTGCGGGGTGCCGAGGTCCGCGGCGAGCAGGCTCACGCAGCCGCCGTACGTGATGCCGCGCGCCCGGCCCGGCACCAGCGCCCGCGCCTCCTCCAGGCCCAGGGTCAGCCGGCTCCCGGGCTCGAAGAGCGTGGCCCGGAGGGACTCCTGGGTGCGGGGGTCCTTGAGGAAGGTCTCGGTGCCCGCCATCGGCCCGTGCAGGGTGGCGAACCCGGCCCGCAGCGCGAACGCCTCGTGGAGCACGGTGACATCGCTGTAGCCGACGAACACCTTGGGCCCGGCCGCGCGCACCGCCGCCCAGTCCACCAGGTCGACCATGCGGTGCGCCCCGTACCCGCCGCGCGCGCAGATCACCGCGTCCACCGCCGGGTCGCACCACGCGTCCTGGAGGTCCCGGGCCCGGTCCTCGTCCGCCCCGGCGAGGTAGTCCACGTCCCGGTGGACGTCCAGCACATGGGGCATCGGCACGGGGTCGAGGCCCCAGCCGCGCAGGATGTCCAGGCCGGATTCCAGCCGGTCGGCGGGGACGGGCCCGCTCGGCGATACGACGGCGACCCTGGCCCCGGGGCGCAGCCGGGCGGGGCGGGCCAGCGGGGTGAGGGTCACCGCTTCAGCTCCAGGACGGGCACGTCGGGCCGGTCGAAGCCGAACACCTGCGCGTACAGGGAGAGTTCGGACTCCAGCGCGTCGATCATCGTGCCGGCCCGGCGGAAGCCGTGACCCTCGCCCGGGTACGTGCGGTAGGCGTGCGGGATGCCTCGCCCCTCGACCGCGGCGAGGAAGCGCTCGCACTGCACGGGCGGGCAGATGGGGTCGTCCTCGCCCTGGAGCAGCAGGAACGGCACGGTGAGCCGGTCGGTGCGGGCGACCGGGGAGCGTTCGCGGTAGCGCTCGGGGACCTCGGCGAGGGGGCCGATCAGCGATTCCAGGTACTGGGACTCGAAGTCGTGGGTCTCGTCGGTGCCCCAGCCGGTGAGGTCGAGGATCGGGTAGATGATGGTGCCGCAGGCGTAGACGTCGGTGCCGGTGAGCGAGGCGGCACTGGTCCAGCCGCCGGCGCTGCCGCCCCGGATGGCGAGCCGGTCCGGGTCGGCGGTGCCCTCGGCGGCCAGCGTCCCGGCGACGGCGGCGCAGTCCTCCACGTCCACGACGCCCCACTGCTCGCGCAGCCGGTTGCGGTACGCGCGGCCATATCCGGCGGAGCCCCCGTAGTTGACCTCGGCGACGCCGATGCCGCGCGAGGTGAAGAAGGCGATCTCCAGATCGAGAACCAGCGAGGCGTGCCCGGTGGGGCCGCCGTGGGCCCACACGACGTAGGGCGGCAACTCGCCTTCCGGCCCGCCGTGTTCGGGGTTGCGCGGCGGGTAGATCTGGGCGTGGATCTCGCGTCCGCCGGGTCCGGTGAAGGTGCGCAGGACGGGTTCCGGGTAGTACGCCGGGTCGACGGCGTCCTCGTGCGGGGTGCCGATGGTCCGGGTGTGGCCGGTCGCGGTGTCCAGCTCCACGATCTCGTAGCCGCTGTGCGGGCTCGCGGCGACGCCGGTGACACGGGAGCCGCGCACGGTGAGCGTCGGCACCCATTCGGTCCAGGGGCCGGCGATGTCGACCAGGTCGCAGGTCTCCGGGTCGAGTATGCCGAGGGTGGTGGTGCCCTTGCCGTGGAGGACGGCGATCAGCCCGTTGTCCAGGGGGCGGAACCAGACGAGCCCGATCTTCCACAGCGGTCCGGCGAACTCCTCCTCGCGGGGGCACAGTTCGCGGGTGTCACCGGTGTCCGGGTCGAGCAGGCACAGGTTCCACCAGCCGGTGCGGTCGCTCGCCAGGAGCAGCCGCCCGTCGGCAGTCCACTGGACCTGGGGCACGGATTCCTCGGGGCCACCGGCGACGGCCCGGACGCCTTGGAAGGTGCCGTCGTCGCCGATGTCCGCGACCAGCACTTCGGTGCCGTCCCAGGGCATGCGCGGGTGGTCCCAGCCGATCCAGGCGGCGCGCCGCCCGTCGGGCGACACCTCGGGGCCGGTGACGAACCGGTGCCGCCCGTGCTCGAGTTCGCGTACGGCGGACCGGTCGCCGGCCGCCGATCCGTCCAGGGGCACGGCGGCGAGGACCCGGCGCAGCTGGGTGGGCGCGTCGCCGGTGAACTCCTCCAGGACGCACCACACCTCGCCGGCGGCGCCCCGGCCGGGGTGGAGGCGCGGGTCCACCCAGCGGAGGCCGCCGCCGACGGAGGAGAGCGGGGTGAGCGGCCACGGCTCGCGGTCGCCGTCGGGCTCGTAGGCGTACAGCCGCTGGTCGGCGAAGTGGACGAAGACGACCAGGGGGCCGCCCTCCGCCCGCTCGGTGCCGGTCCAGGGCTGTCCGCCGTACTCGATGACACGGCTGCGGACGTCCCAGGGGGCGGGCAGTTCGGTGGTGGTGCCGTCGGCGGTGCGGCGGACCAGGGCGCGCCGGCCGGCTTCGGCGGGGCGCGGTTCGGTCCACCACAGCTCGTCGCCGACCGCGCCGGTGAACTCGGGCCGACCGTCGTGGGAGGCGGCCAGTGCGGCGTCGATCGGTGAGGGCCAGCTGCCGTGGGGCTGTGCGGTGGGCATGGGTGTCGGTCTCCCCCGAGTGGGTCAGGCGGTGCGCAGGTAGTGGTCCAGGACCCGGACGCCGAAGTGCAGCGCGTCGACGGGGACGCGTTCGTCCACGCCGTGGAAGAGGGCCTGGTAGTCGAAGCCGACGGGCAGCTTCAGCGGCGAGAAGCCGTAACCGGTGATGCCGAGCCGGGAGAACTGCTTGGCGTCGGTGCCACCGGACATGCAGTAGGGCACGACGTGCCCGTCCGGGTCGAACCGCTCGATGGCGGCCCGGAGTCTGCCGTACGTGGGTGAGTCGACCGGCGCCTGGAGGGCGACCTCGCGGTGGTGGAACTCCCAGTCGACGGAGGGGCCCGTGAGCCGGTCCATCGTGGCGTGGAACTCCTCCTCGCCACCGGGGACGGTCCGGCCGTCGATGTAGGCGGTGGCGTGGCCCGGGATGACGTTGACCTTGTAACCGGCCTCCAGCATCGTCGGATTGGAGCTGTTGCGGACGGTCGGGGCGACGAGCGCGGCGGCCGGTCCGAGCTTGCCGAGGAGTTCGTCGACGTCGAAACCGGGGGCGTCGAGGTCGGGGTGGATGCCGTGGAGCGCGGCGATCTCGGTGAGGGCGGCGCGGACCGTGGGGGTGAGCCGGACGGCCCACTCGTGCTCGCCGATGCGGGCGACGGCGGCGGCGAGCTCGCTGACGGCGTTGGCGCGGTTGACCTTGGAGCCGTGGCCGGCCTTGCCGCGAGCGGTGAGCTTCAGCCAGCCGGTGCCGCGTTCGCCGGCCGCGATGGGGTACAGCGGCATGTTCGGCCCGGCGTGGAACGTGAACGCGCCGGACTCGCTGATGCCCTCCGTACATCCTTCGAAGAGGGCGGCGTGCCGGTCGGCGAGGAAGCCGGAGCCGTCATCGGCGCTGGCCTCCTCGTCGGCGGTGTACGCGATGACGATGTCGCGGCGGGGGCGGATGCCGGCCCGGGCCCAGAACCGGATCACGGCCAGGACCATCGCGTCCATGTTCTTCATGTCGATGGCGCCGCGCCCCCACACGTTCCCGTCGCGGACCTCGCCGGAGAAGGGGTGCACGGTCCAGTCGGCGGCCTCGGCCGGCACCACGTCGAGGTGGCCGTGGACCAGGAGCGCGGGGGCGGACGGGTCGGTGCCGGGAATCCGCGCGACCACGTTGGTACGGCCGGGGGTGCGTTCCAGGAGGGCGGGTTCGAGGCCGGTGGCGGCGAGCCGTTCGGCGACGTACTCGGCGGCGGGGCGTTCGCGGCAGTCGCCGCCGCCCCGGTTGGTGGTGTCGATGCGGATCAGTTCGGAGGTGAACGTCACCGATTCGTCGAGCGCGACGGGGTCGACGGAGTCCTGGGGGGCGGTCGTCTCAGCCATACTGCTCCTCCACGGCGGACGAGACGATGGTCGTCACCGCCTTGAACGTGCGGATACCTTCGTACATCGTCGCGCTGGTGTAGGAGACCCGCCTCTCGCCGCCGGCCGCGACCCCGGGCACGACGGTGGCCGCCGCGGCCAGGTGCTCGGCGTCGAATTCCAGCTCCACGGTGAACGGGCCGCCCTCCACCGGTGTGTACCGCCCGGCCAGGGAGACGGCCTGCGCGGCGGCCGCCCGGATGTCGGCGGCGGTGCGGGCGGGGGTGCGGCAGACCGCGGCGTACCGCGACACATAGTCCTTGACGGCCACCTTCGCCGCGTCGGGGGCGTACCCCTCGGCGTCCACACACGTCAGGTCGTCGCCGGTGACGAGGACCACGGGGACTCCGTATTCGGCGGCTACATGCGCGTTGAGCAGGCCCTCGCTGGCCCTTGCGCCGTTCAGCCAGACCCCGGTGATGGAGTTGGCGAGGTAGGTGTGGGCGAGGACGCCCTCCGTACCGGCCCCCGTGTGGTAGCCGACGAAGGCGACCGCGTCGACGTCGCCGTGCTGGATGCCCTCGACCATGCTGAGCGACTTGTGCTTGCCGGTGAGCATCTGGACGCGGTCGTCCAGTCTCTCCAGGAGCAGGTTGCGCATGGACCAGTGGGCCTCGTTGATCAGCACCTCGTCCGCTCCCCCGTCGTAGAAGCCGAGGGCGGCGGCGTTGACGTCGGAGGTGAACAGGGAGCGGCACCGCTCCCACTGCGGCGTGCCGGGCAGCACGTCGGCCGGCCAGGTCACGCCGGTGGCGCCTTCCATGTCGGCGCTGACGAGGATCTTCATGCGGCCACACGGTACGCGTCGATGAACGCCCAGGCCAGGGGTGCCGAGTACGCCACAGGTCCAATCCAATGACGCCCCCGGCGGCCGGTGCGGGCCGCCGGGGTGCGGGGTCGTCAGCCGCGCTTGGCGCCCTTCAGCAGCTTCTCGATCCGGGCGAGTTCCTTGTCGGTGAAGTCCAGGTTGCGGACCGTCTCGACGTTGTTCTCCAGCTGGGCGACGCTGCTCGCGCCGACCACGGCGGAGGTGACGCGCCCGCCGCGCAGCACCCAGGCCAGGGCCAGCTGGGCGAGCGACTGGCCGCGCGCGGCGGCGAGTTCGTTCAGTTCGCGCAGCCGGGACACCAGGTCCGGGGTGACCGCCTCGGCCGACAGGAAGGGACTGCTGCCGGCGGCTCGGGAGCCCTCCGGGATGCCGTTCAGATAGCGGTCGGAGAGGATGCCCTGTTCCAGCGGCGAGTACGCGATGGAGCCGACGCCCAGCTCGTCCAGGGCGGTGAGCAGTCCGTCCTCGGGCCGGCGGTCGAGCATCGAGTAGCGCGGCTGGTGGATGAGGAGCGGGGTGCCCAGGTCCTTCAGGATGCGGGCGGCCTCGCGGGTCTGCTCGGGTGAGTAGTTGGAGACGCCGACGTAGAGCGCCTTGCCCTGGCGGACCGCCGCGTCGAGTGCGCCCATCGTCTCTTCGAGCGGGGTCTCGGGGTCCGGCCGGTGCGAGTAGAAGATGTCGACGTAGTCCAGGCCGAGCCGGGTGAGGCTCTGGTCCAGCGAGGCCAGCAGGTTCTTGCGCGAACCCCACTCCCCGTACGGGCCGTCCCACATCAGGTAGCCGGCCTTGGTGGAGACGATGATCTCGTCCCGGTGGGCGGCGAAGTCCGTGGCGAGCGCCTTGCCCATCGCGGTCTCGGCGGAGCCGGGCGGCGGGCCGTAGTTGTTGGCCAGGTCGAAGTGGGTGATGCCGAGGTCGAAGGCCCGGCGCAGGATCTCGCCCTGGGTCTGCGGTGTCCGGTCCCCGCCGAAGTTGTGCCACAGGCCGAGCGAGAGGGCGGGCAGCTTCAGGCCGCTGCGCCCGGTACGCCGGTAGGGCATGTTCGCGTAGCGGTCGGCGGACGGGATGTACATACGGGACTCCACAGGAGAGACGTTCGGCTTGGCCCGGACGGGGGTCCGGGCTCCGGTCAAGGCTCGCTCACTTCGATCCAGTAGTCCAACAGGAGATTCCGCTTGGATTCAGGGCCTAGAGTTCTCAATCATGGAGTTGCGCCAGCTGGAACATTTCGTGGCCGTCGCCGAGGAACGGCATTTCACCCGCGCGGCGGAGCGGGTCGCCGTCTCGCAGTCGGGCCTGTCCGCCTCCGTGCGGGCGCTGGAGCAGGAGCTGCGGACGCCGCTGTTCAGCCGGACCACGCGCAGCGTACGGCTGACCGAGGCGGGGCGCGCCCTGCTGGTCGAGGCGGAGCGCACCCTGGCCGGGGTGCGGGCCGCGAAGGAGGCCGTCGACGCGGTACGGGGGCTGCTGCGCGGGACCCTGTCGGTGGGCGTGGAGCAGTGCGTGGCCGGGCTGCGGCTGCCCCGGCTGCTCGCCGCCTTCCACCACGCCCACCCACACATGGAGATCCGGCTGCGTCAGGAGGGCACGGCGCGGCTGGTGGACGGGGTGGCGGGCGGGCGGCTCGACATCGCCTTCGCCGCGACGGTGGATCCTGCGGGCTGGCGCGGGGAGCTGGTCCCGCTGGCCCGGGAGCCCATGGTGCTGCTGTGCGCGCCGGGCCACCGGCTGGCGGCGGCGGACCGGGCGGGCTGGGCGGAGCTGGCCGGTGAGCCGTTCATCGACTTCCATCCGGACTTCGGTCCGCGCCGCGCGGCCGACGCGGCGTTCACGGCGGCCGGGGTGCGGCGCACGGTGGCCCTGGAGGTGACCGACGTCCACAGCCTGCTGGAGCTGGTGCACGAGCAGCTGGGCATCGCCCTCGTGCCGCACCACTTCTCCCGCAAGCCCGAGGCGCGCGGCCTCGTCGCGGTGCGGCCCGAGGGCGCCGGCGAGGCGTACTACGAGAGTGCCGTGGTGCTCCCCGAGGCGCGGGCGCTGAGCCCGGGGGCGCGGGCCCTCATGGCACTGCTCCGGGACGAGACGGGGAGCTGAGGCCGGGGGCGTACGAGCCCCCGGCCCGGGGTCAGGCCGTGGCCAGCACGAACCACCGCGCCGGCAGGTCGATCCGGGTGCCGTCGGGGAGGTTCTCGGTCTGCGGCAGGACCGTGTCGCCGCTGTCCAGGACGGTCAGCCCGGCGGCGCTCAGCAGCTCCGGGATCTCCTCGTCGGTGGCGCTCGCCGGTTTCAGCCCGTGTTCGAAGACCCGGCGCAACTTCGGGCCCGGTCCGCCGGGGCTCTGCGCGGCGCGTTGCAGGACGTCCTTGGAGGCGGGGGTCAACTCGGCGACGAAGGCCCGGCCGCGTGCGCCGATGAGCGTGGCGACGGCGGCGGCGACGGCCGGGCGGGCCTCGGGGTCGCTCTGGTGGATCACCGCCCGCATGTAGACGTTCACCTCGCCGGTGCGCTCGTGCAGGGCGCGCACGGCCTCGGCGTCGGTGAGGTCGAGGCGGTCGTACGCGGCGGTCTCCCCCGGGTCCGCCTTCCGGGCGTGCTCGATCGCCGCTTCGGAGAGGTCCACACCGAGGGCGCGGGGGAAGAGGGTGGCGAGGTAGCGGGTCTGCGTGCCGTTCCCGCAGCCGAGGTCCACGACGGGCAGGGTGGCGTCCGCGTGTCGCAGGAGCAGCCGGCTGTGCGGTACGGCGCTCAGATCCGGGCCGGAGTCCCAGATCGCCTCGCCGGGCTCGTGGGAGGTGGCCGCCCAGTAGCCTTCCCATGCCTCGCGGTATTGCCGTGACACACCCATGCGTACTCCAAGGTCCCGTCGTACAGGCTTGCTCTGCTCAGCCAGGGACTACTGCCCAGGGGTGACCCGGGGCAAGGGTGTGGACACAACCTCCTTACGAAAGACGGACGTTGGTGCGTGCTCTGGGCACCCGGGACAGGGCAAGCTCGAACCAGACGGTCTTGCCGCGCGCCGTGCCGCTGGTGCCCCACTCCTTGGCGAGCGCGCTCACCACCATGAGGCCCCGGCCGAACTCGTCGTGGTCGGTGACACCGAGGAGCGAGGCGGGGGCCGGCTCGTCGTCGCTGACCTCGCACAGCAGCGCGTCGGTGCGGACCAGCCGGAGCCCGATGTGGTGGGTGCGGCCGTGCTTGAAGGCGTTGGTGACCAGCTCACTGACCATCAGCTCGGCCGCTTCCGCCGCGTCGGGCAGCTCCCAGTCCAGCAGTTGGCCGCGCACCAGGCGGCGGGCCCGGGACACCTCGCGGGGGTCCAGGGCGAGCTGCCACTCGGCGACGTCCTCGTCCGCGATGCCGTTGAGCCGGGCCATCAGCAGGGCGACGTCGTCCTTGCGGCCGTCGCCGGTGTTCAGGGCGCGGATGATGGTGTCGCAGGCGTCGTTCATCGAAGCGGCGGGGTGGGCGGCGGAGGCGCAGAGCGCGGCGAGCCCGGCCCCGATGTCCTGGCCGCGCACCTCGACCAGCCCGTCCGTGCACAGGACGAGCCGGTCGCCGGGGCGGACCCGCACGGTGGCGGTCTCGAAGGCGACCCCGCCGACGCCGATGGGCGCCCCGGTCGGCAGGTCGAGCAGTTCGGCCCGGCCGTCCTCGGCGCGGACCAGCACGGGCGGGATGTGGCCGGCGTTGGCGATCTGGAGCTCGCCCGCGATCGGGTCGTAGACCGCGTACAGGCAGGTCGCGAGGTACTGCTCGCCGAGGCGCTGGGCCAGGTCGTCCAGGTTGCGCAGGAGCTGGGCGGGCTGCATCTCCATGGTGGCCATGGTCAGCACTGCGGTCCGCAACTGACCCATCATCGCCGCCGAGTTGAGCCCGTGGCCCATGACGTCACCGACGACCAGCGCGGTGCGCGACCCGGGCAGCTTCACCGAGTCGAACCAGTCGCCGCCGATCCGCCCGAGCCGGGTGCCCGGCAGATAGCGGGTCGCGATGTCGCAGCCGGCCATGCGGGGTTCGACCTTGGGCAGCATGCTGTCCTGGAGCGTCTCGGCGACGTTCTCCTGGTACGTGTACATGCGGGCGTTGTCCAGGACGAGCCCGGCCCGCGCGGCGAGTTCGGCGCCGGTGGTGCGGTCCATGTCGTCGAAGGGCTCGCGGCCGGGGCGGCGCATCAGGACCATGAAGCCGAGGACCACGTCACGGGCCTTGAGCGGCACGATGAGCAGCGAACGGTGCGTGATCAGGGGGCGCAGGTCCCGCTTCTCGAACTCGCCGGAGATCCGGTTGCTCAGCTCCTCGCTCACGTACGGCACGATGACGGGCTCGCCGGTGACCATGCACTGGAAGAACGGGGTGTGTTCGGGGAAGGCGATGGCCTCGCCGACGGGCACGGTGTCGTCCCAGCGGCCCGGTTCGTCGTTGTGCTCGACCCAGACGCGGTGCCAGACGGTGGTGACGTCGGGCGGCCCGTCGGGGAACCCCTCACCGGCGAGGACGGCGGCGCGCAGATGCGTACCGGCGAAGTCGGTGAAGCGGGGGACGGCGGCGCTGGTGACCTCGCGGATGGTGCGTTCCAGATCGAGGGAGGTGCCGATGCGGCCGCTCACCTCGTTGAGGAATTCCAGCCGTTCGCGGACCGCCGCGTATTCGAGGTCCAGCTCGGGGCGGGGCACGGTGCGCGGCGGGACCACCGTCGCCGCCTCGCCGTACCGCTCCTCCCGCACCGACGGCCCTCCGGCGCGCTTGGGCACGCCCCAGTCCGGGGTGACGGGGACGCGTTCGTGGTGGCTGAACTCCAGGACCGGGTAGCCCAGTTCGAGCACCTGGGTGACGATCCCGGTCGCCTCCTGGACGCTCATGTTCGGCAGGATCTCGGGCAGCCGGGCGGACAGCTCGGGGTGGCCGGGGAAGTCGGTGTGCAGGGCGAAGCCGGGGGCGACCGTACGGGCGGGGAGGTCCTCGCCGCCCTCCGCGCCGCACAGGTGCGCGCAGTCGGCGGCGAGCACCAGGAGCCGGGCCGGGCCGGGGCCGGCGAGCGGGTAGGCCCACCACAGCACGTCGATCCGGCCGCGCCCGGGCTCGTCGAGGCGGGCCCGGCCCGAAGCCGGGTAGGGGAAGTCCCCGCTGAGCGAGCTGTCGAGCGCGGGGCCCTCGTCGTACTCCGCGGGTACGCCGTCCGCGCCCAGCACCCCGGACACGGGCAGGAGTTCACCGGCGGGGCAGCCGACCGCGTCCTCACGGGGGACGCCGAAGAGCCTTCTCGCCCCGGTCGACCAGTGCGAGACGAGCCCCTCCGCGTCGACCACGGCCACGGCGAGCGGCACGCGGCCCGCCGTGCCGTCACCCGGCTGTGGTGTCCTCTGCGGCGGCACACCGAGGTCCATGAGGGGAAGGCTCCTTCCTCACCGCGGCATTCCGCGGCGCGTGACTCCACGGTACGGGGCCGCGACCGGAGTGCGCGGGGCATCGGCGGAATCACCCTCGGGGGTGGTGCGCCCCGCGCACTCCGGGGCGCAACGGCTACCCGGGCGCGGGGAGTTCAGTCCTCGTGCCCCAGTTGGAGGTCGCGCTCGGTGCGACCGCCGCCCGCGACCTGGAGGACCGTGGCGACGGGCGGGTAGCCGGCCGCGATCACGGTGTACTCGCCGGTGGACAGGTCCACGAAGCGGAACGCCCCGTCCGGCCCCGTGGTCACGGTGTCCACGACGTTGCCCGCCGCGTCCAGGAGCGTGACCCGGGCGTCCTCGACGGGCCGCCCGGCGGTGGCCCGGACGATCCCGCGCAGCACGGCGCCGCCGGCCAGTTCGATGTCCTGCCGGGTCTCCCGGGCCGCCTGCACGCTGACCGGGAGCGCGGCGGGCCGGAAGGCCGGGGCGGACGCGGCGAGGGTGTACTCGCCGGCGACCAGCTCGCCGATCACGTAGCCGCCCTCGCGCCCGCTGCGCGTGGAGGCGACGACCTCGCCGCGTACGTCGGTCAGCGTGACGGCCGCGTCCCGCACGGGGACCCCGTCCGCCGTGACGACGGTGCCCGCGAGCCGGCCGGCGCCGCCGAGCACCACGTCCAGCTCGACGGGGCGTTCGCCGACGGTGACGCTGACGGCCTGCGGCTGGTGGCCCCCGGCGGCGGCGATCAGGACGTACGAACCGGCGCCCGGCACGCTGAGCGCGTACCGCCCCTCGTCACCGCTGGCGCCCCGGCCGACCTGCTGGCCCTGGACGTCGATGAGGGTGAGGGCGGCGCGCGGCACCTTCGTACCGTCGGAGTGCTGGACGGTGCCGGAGACGGGGACGCCGGAGAGGTAGCCCGCGGACGGGGCGGCCGGGTCGGTGCGGGCGGAGGGGATCGGGGTGCACTCGGTGGTGGCTTCGGGTCCTGCGGTGGTTTCGGGGCTGTGGGACACCAGCGGTTTCTCCTTGAGGAAGAAGGCGAAGAACAGGCCGAGCACGAGGACCGGCACGAGGTAGAGGAAGATCCGGGGCATCGCGTCGGCGTACGCCTGGATGTAGGCGTCCCGCAGCGCGGGCTCCATCGCGTGGACCAGCTGGGGGCTGATCGACTCCGGGTCGGGGAGGTCCGCCCCGGAGGGCAGCCGGACAGCGAGCGCGTCGGCGAGCCGTCCGGCGAACAGGGTGCCGAAGACGGCGGCGCCCACGCTGCCGCCGATCTGCCGGAAGTAGTTGTTGGCGCTGGTGGCGGTGCCCAGGTCGGCGGGGCGCACCGAGTTCTGCACGGCGAGGACCAGGACCGGCATGATCAGCCCGATCCCGAGGCCGAGGACCGCCTGCGCGATGCTGTATTCGAGGCGCGGGGTGTCGGTCTCCAGACGGGACAGCAGCCACATGCCCACCGCCGAGACCGCGCTGCCCGCGATCGGGTAGACGCGGTAGCGCCCGGTGCGGGAGATGAGCTGGCCCGAGACCACGGAGGCGCCGACGATGCCGCCCATCATGGGGAGCATCAGCAGCCCGGACTCGGTGGCGGTGGCCCCGTCGACCATCTGGAGGAAGGTCGGCAGATAGCTGGCCGCGCCGAACAGCGCCACGCCGACGACCGCGCCGACCAGGGCGGTCACGTTGAAGATCGAGTCGCGGAACAGCCGCAGCGGAATGATGGGTTCGGCGGCACGGCTCTCCACGAGGAGGAACAGCAGAGTCGTTACGGCAGCTCCGGCACCCAGGCCCAGGATGGTGCCCGACCCCCAGGCGTACTCCGTGCCGCCCCAGCTGGTCAGCAGTACCAGGCAGGTGGAGGCGGCGGCGAGGAGCGCGGCGCCGAGGATGTCGAGCCGGGGGCGGACGGTGGGCCGGGGGAGCTTGAGGACGACGGTGATCACGGCGAGGGTGATCAGGCCGAACGGCACGTTGATGTAGAAGCACCAGCGCCAGGAGGCGTGGTCCGTGAAGAAGCCGCCCAGCAGCGGTCCGGCCACCGAGGCCAGGCCGAAGGCGGCGCCGATGAGGCCCATGAACCTGCCGCGCTCGCGGGGCGGGACCACGTCCGCGATGATCGCCTGCACGCCGATCATCAGCCCGCCGCCGCCGATGCCCTGGAGCGCCCGGAAGGCGATGAGCTGGTCCATGGTGCGGGACCAGCCGGCCAGCGCGGAGCCGACGACGAAGACGACGATGGCGAACTGGAAGACGCCCTTGCGGCCGAAGAGGTCACCCAGCTTCCCGTAGACCGGCAGGCCGATCGTGGAGGCGAGCAGATAGGCGGTGACCGCCCAGGACATCTTCTCCAGGCCGTGCAGCTCGCCGACGATCTTCGGGAGCGCGGTGGCGACGATCATCTGGTCGAGCGCCGCGAGCAGGAGGGTGAGCATCAGCCCGACAAAGACCAGCCGGATCCGGCGGGGGTCCGCGGCGATGCCGTCGGACGTGTCACCGGCGGCGGTCTCCGTCGCGACCGGGGGCGGTGGGGGCGGGGCGGGCACGGGCGCCGCCTCGGCGTCCCCCGGGCCGCCCGGCTCGTCGTCCAACAGTGTGATGCCACCCACCACGTGCCGCTCCCCTCGTCGCGCTGCCGCACATTTCTCGCATCAGGCGATAAGTGAGGGCAAACGCGACGGGGGGCGCCGGCGGCGCACTCAGGGGGCGTAACCCCCGGTCGGAGGCACTACGGCGCACAACCGCCCCGCCGCAAAGACCACCCGAACCGGTGAGGCGGGCGGTGACGACGCGGCGTCAGTTCTCGACCTCGGCGGCGAGGTTCGCCAGCAGCTCGTCGTAGATGCGGGCGAGGCCCTTGGGCGCGAAGGTCTTCTCGAAGAAACCGCCGATGCCGCCGGCGCCGTTCCACACGGTCGTGACGACGGCCTTGGACCTGCCCTCGCCGGCCGGGGTGACGGTCCAGGTGGTGACCATCGAGGAGTTGCGGTCCTTCTCCACGAGCTGCCCGTCGGTCGGCTCGGCGACCTCGACGAGGCAGTCGCGCACCCGCTTGCTGGTGGCCTGGAGCTTCCAGTGGACGAGGGTGCCCTCGCCGTCACCGCCCTCGCGCACCTCGTACTCGCTGTAGTGGGCGGGGAGCACCTTGCCCCGGACGTCCTTGTAGTCGGCCAGCGCGTCGAACACCGCCTCCGCGTCCGCCGCGATGATCCGCTCCGTCGTGGCCTCGACCTGCGCCATGCCTGCTCCTCCAGCACTCGGTTCTTCGGGGTGTGCTGAGCCAATCACCTCGGGTGTCCGGCTCAAAATCCGGGCCGGGACGAACGGGAAAAAACGATCATGGGAACAAGTGTTCTATTCTCGTTCCAGAACTACCGAGGAGGCGTCCATGCGCTGGGACAATCTGGCTGAAGACAACGCCAACCACCCCACGAGCGGCACGGGTGCGCTCTTCGCCGCCGACGCGGTGACCACCCGCACCTTCGACACCCCGGAATTCCGGGGGATCACCTTCCACGAGATCCGGGCCCGCTCGATCGTGAACCGGGCGCCCGGCGCCTCCCGGATGCCGTTCGAATGGACCGTGAACCCGTACCGGGGCTGCACGCACGCCTGCGTCTACTGCTTCGCCCGCAAGACCCACAGCTATCTCGACCTCGACACCGGACTCGGCTTCGACTCGCAGATCGTCGTCAAGGTCAACGCCCCGGAGCTGGTCCGCCGCGAGATCGCCTCGCCGCGCTGGCACGGCGCGCACATCGCGATGGGCACCAACGTCGACTGCTACCAGCGGGCGGAGGGCCGCTACCGGCTGATGCCCGGCATCCTGGGCGCCCTGCGCGACCACGCGAACCCGTTCTCGATCCTGACGAAGGGCACGCTGATCCTGCGCGACCTGGAGCTGCTGCGGCAGGCGGCCGAGGTCACCGAGGTCGGTGTCTCGGTCTCGGTCGGGTTCACCGACCCCGAGCTGTGGCGGACCGTGGAGCCCGGCACGCCCTCACCGGAGCGCCGGCTCGATGTCGTACGGAGACTGAGCGAGGTGGGCATCGGCTGCGGGGTGCTGATGGCGCCGGTCATCCCGCACCTCGGTGACAGCCCCGAGCAGCTGCGGGCCACCGTGCGCGCGATCGCCGCCGCCGGTGCGACGTCGGTGACCCCGCTCGTCCTGCATCTGCGCCCCGGCGCCCGGGAGTGGTTCATGGAGTGGCTGGGCCACCACCACCCGCACCTCGTACGGCGTTACGAGCGGCTGTACGCGGACGGCGCCTACGCACCGACCTGGTACCAGCGGCGCATCACCCGTTACGTGCACGAACTGGCGGCCGAGTACGGGATCGGGCCCTCGCACCGGGGTGCGGCCCGCAAGCTCCCCCGCCGCGAACCGCGTCCGCCGCTCGACGGTTCCGAGCCCACCCAGCTGACCCTGCTCTGAGCGGGCGCGCAAACGGGTCATCTCTCACCACAACGGGTCCTTCCGGCGCTGATTGCGGGGAACATGCGGCGGGGGCTGCGTCCCGCGCAGCCGTGTTCCCCCATCCCGGGAGGCCATATGACGAACCGTTCAGTACTGCTGTGCGCCGTCGGGGCGACGGTCGCCGGTCTGGTGACCGCCGCGCCGGCCGCGGCGGACACCGCGACCCCGCGTGCCGCACCGCTCGCCTGGAAGGACTGCGGTACGAAGTCCTCGCCGACGCTCCAGTGCGCGACGGTGCGCTCACCGCTGGACCACGACGACCCGGCGGGCCGCCAGGTCACCCTGGCCCTGACACGCGTGCCGCACACCTCGAAGACCTTCCAGGGCCCGCTGCTGGTGAACCCGGGCGGCCCCGGCGGCAGCGGCCTGTCGATGGCCGGCTTCATCGCCGCCTCGCTGCCGAAGGCGGTCGCCTCGCAGTACGACGTGATCGGCTTCGACCCGCGCGGCGTCGGGAAGAGCCGCCCGGCCCTGGACTGCCTGCCCGGGTACTTCGACCCGGTCAGGCCCGACCCCGTACCGCAGTCCCTCGGCGGCGAGCGCGTCAACCGCAACCGGGCCCGTGACTTCGCGGCGGCCTGCGGCGAGAAGTACCCGGACCTGCTCCCGTACATGGACACGGTGAGCGCGGCCAAGGACCTGGACGTGATCCGGCGCGCGACCGGGGCGCGGCAGCTCAACTACTTCGGCTACTCCTACGGCACCTACCTCGGCGCGGTGTACGCGAAGCTCTTCCCGGACCGCGTCCGGCGGCTGGTCCTCGATTCGAACGTGGACCCCGAGGGCGTCTGGTACGAGGACAACCTCACCCAGGACTACGCGTTCGACACCCGGCACAAGGCGTTCGCCGCCTGGGTCGCGAAGTACGACTCCACCTATCACCTGGGCGGTGACCCGGCGAAGGTCGAGGCCGCCTGGTACCGGATGCGGGACGCGGTGAAGAAGCGCCCGGCGGGCAAGAAGGTCGGCGCCGGCGAGCTGGACGACACCTTCCTGCCGGGCGGCTACTACAACGGCTACTGGCCGGTGCTGGCCGAGGCGTTCGCCGCGTACGTCAACGACAAGGACGAGAAGCCGCTCGTCGCGGCGTTCGAACGGTTCGGCGCGGTGGACGCGGAGGGCGACAACGGCTACTCGGTCTACACGGCCGTGCAGTGCCGGGACGCCTCCTGGCCGCGCGACTGGAACACCTGGCGCAACGACACCTGGCGGGTGCACGCGAAGGCGCCGTTCATGGCCTGGGGCAACACCTGGTACAACGCGCCGTGCGCCGACTGGCCGGTGGAGCCGCTGAACCCGGTGCGGGTGTCCAACCACGCGCTGCCCCCTGCGCTCCTGTTCCAGGCGACGGACGACGCGGCCACCCCGTACGAGGGCGGAGTCACCCTGCACCGCAAACTGCGCGGCTCCCGCCTCGTCGTCGAACAGGGCGGCGGCAACCACGGGATCACCCTGAGCGGCAACGCCTGCCTGGACCGCTACCTGACGGACTACCTGGCGAAGGGCACGGTGCCCCGGGCCGGCCGGGGCGACGTGGACGCGGTCTGCGCGAAGACGCCCGACCCGGAACCGGAGACCGCCAAGTCCGCACGCCCGGCGGCACGCCCGGACCCGGGCAGCACCCTGCACGGGCTGCTGGGGTTCCGGGGCTGAGCCACGGCACCGAGGGGTCGCACACGGAACGACCGCGTGCGCCCCTCCGCTCATCCCGCCGGTAGCCGGCCCAGCGCCTCCCGGGCCGCGTCCGCCAGCCGGGGCCGGGGCAGCGCCGCCTCCAGGACCGGGCGGGCGCGGGCGTCCCCGAGGGACCCGAGGCCCTCCACGCACGCGAGGGCGACGCGCCAGTGCGGTTCGTCCGGGGCCAGCAGGCCGGACAGGGTCTCGATCAGGGCGGGTACGGATTCGGGGGCGCTCAGCGTGGCGAGCAGGCGGACCGGGTGGAGGGCGTAGGCGGTGCGCAGGGTGTTGGTGGCGAGTGCGGCGGCGGCGCGCGGGGTGCGGGGGTCGCCGAGGCGGGCCAGGGCGTGGGCGGCGCTGACGCAGCGGTCGGGGTCGCGGTGGTTGAGCAGGAGTACCAGGGGCTCGAAGGCGCGGCGGTCACCGGCGCAGCCCAGCCGGAACGCGGCGATCTCCCGCGCCCACAGCGGGCATTCGTGCTCGACCAGTACCTGGGCCAGTTCCTCGTCGTCCTCGGTGGCGAGCAGGGCGCGGTAGGCCGCCGACTCCCCCGCCTCGTCGGCCAGCCGGTGCGCCAGTGACCGGAACTCCTCGTCGTCCATGACCGTCAGCGTAACGGCGGACACGGTGCGTATCGGCGGGCCCCGGGAATGTGGTGCGGGCCACAACTGGTCAGGGCTGGCGCGCTCGTTACTCGCTGGTTAAGCTCAGTTGAGCGGGACATGCTCCCGTCGCTCCGATGGCCTGGTGACGCAGCCATCCGGAGTGTCGTCGGTTCGGCAGCTGTACGAGACGTGGCCCCGGGACAGGGCCCGTCGCTCCTTTCCGGTCCCGTGCGTGGATCACGCCCGGTGGTCGAACACCACGACAGGCACCTCCCGCGCGCCGTGCGCGCCGTGCGTTCTCCCAGTCGTCACTCACCCCTGGAGTCCCGTGATGGACACCCCTCTCTCCACCATTGCCGTCGTCGGTCTCGGCACGATGGGCACCGGAATCGCCGAGGTCCTGGCCCGCTCGGGCCGCGAGGTCGTCGGCATCGACACCGACGAGGCCGCCGCCCGCCGGGCCGTCGCCTCGCTGGAGGCGTCCACCGCCCGCGCCGTGGAGCGCGGGCGGATCACCGAGGAAGAGCGGCGCGACGCCCTCGCTCGCTTCCGTACGTTCTCCGACCTCCAGGCGGCCGCCGACGCGGAGCTGGTCATCGAGGTCGTGCCGGAGTCGTACGAGATCAAGCAGCAGGTCTTCCGGGAGCTCGACGCGATCGTCTCCCCCACCGCGATCCTCGCCACCGGCACCAACGCCCTGTCCGTGACCCGGCTGGCGGCCGAGTCGCAGCACCCCGAGCGGGTCCTCGGCCTGCACTTCTTCAACCCGGCGCCGGCGATGAAGCTGGTCGAGGTGGTCTCGTCGGTGCTGACGGCCCCGCCGGCCGTCGCGGCCGTCACGGAGCTGGCGCGCCTGCTGGGCAAGGAGCCGGTGGCCATCGGCGACCGGCCCGGGTTCGTCGCGGACGGCCTGCTGTTCGGCTACCTCAACCAGGCCGCCGCGATGTACGAGGCGAACTACGCCACCCGCGAGGACATCGACGCCGCGATGAAGCTGGGCTGCGGCCTGCCCATGGGGCCGCTGGCCCTGCTGGACCTGATCGGCATCGACACGGCCCGCACGGTCCTGGAGGCGATGTACTCCGCCTCGCACGACCGTCTGCACGCCCCCGCGCCCGTGCTCGGCCAGCTCGCCGCCGCCGGGCTGACCGGCCGCAAGGCGGGGCGCGGCTTCTACACCTACGCCGAGCCGGGCAGCCGGACCGTGGTGCCGGACGCGCTGACGCCCGCCCCGCGCGGCGAGGGCACCGCCGGGCGCACCGTGCGGTCGGTGGGCGTCGCGGGCTCGGGGACGATGGCCTCGGGGATCGCGGAGGTCTTCGCCAAGGCGGGGTACGACGTGGTGCTCGCCGCGCGCGGCCAGGAGAAGGCGGACCTCGCCAAGGCCCGGATCGCCACGTCGCTGCACCGGTCGGTCACCAAGGGGCGGCTGACGGAGGAGGCGCGGGACGAGACGCTGGCCCGGATCACCCCGGCCGCTTCGCTGGACGCGTTCGCCGAGGTGGACCTCGCCGTGGAGGCGGTCGCCGAGGACCTGCTGGTCAAGCAGGAGCTGTTCGCCACGCTGGACAAGGTGTGCCGGCCGGGCGCGGTGCTGGCCACGACGACCTCCTCGCTGCCGGTCGTCGCGATCGCCCGGGCCACCGGGCGGCCCGAGGATGTCGTCGGGATGCACTTCTTCAACCCGGCGCCCGCGATGAAGCTGGTCGAGGTCGTGCGTACGGTGCTCACCGCCGACGACGTGCACGCCACGGTCCACGAGGTGTGCCGCACGGTCCGCAAGCACCCGGTGGACTGCGGTGACCGGGCCGGCTTCATCGTGAACGCGCTGCTGTTCCCGTACCTCAACAACGCGATCAAGATGGTCGAGGAGCACTATGCATCCCTCGACGACATCGACGCCGCGATGAAGCTGGGCGGCGGCTACCCGATGGGCCCGTTCGAGCTGCTGGACGTGGTCGGGCTCGATGTCTCGCTGGCCATCGAGAAGGTGCTCCACAACGAGTTCCGCGACCCGGGCCTGGCGCCCGCCCCGCTCCTGGAGCACCTGGTGGCCGCGGGCTGCCTCGGCCGCAAGACGGGGCGCGGTTTCCGCGAATATGCCCGGCGCTGACCCGGGAGCCGGCTGGGGCGGGCTGCTCGGGCCTCCGGGCGGCCCGCCCCCGCAGGCGCGCTCTCCCGCCCCCATGCAGTACGTTCACACCATGTCCCAGCCCGCCAGGTCCACCCGTGTGTCCGCCGCGCCCGACGTCCCGGAGAGTGCCGCAGGCACCCGTGCCGCCGCCCAGCGGCTCAAAATGCGCCGTGAGCTGGCCGCCGCGGCGATGGAACTCTTCGCGACGAAGGGATACGAGGCCACCACGGTCGACGAGATCGCCGGTGCGGCGGGCGTGGCGCGGCGGACCTTCTTCCGCCACTTCCGCTCCAAGGAAGAGGCGATCTTCCCGGACCACGACGACACCCTGGTGCGGGCCGAGGCCGTCCTCAACGCGGCCCCGGCGCACGAGCACCCGCTCGACACGGTGTGCCGGGGCATCAAGGAGGTCATGCGGATGTACGCGGCCAAGCCCGCGGTCTCCGTGGCCCGTTACAAGCTGACCCGCGAGGTGCCGACCCTGCGCCAGGCGGAGATCGCCTCGGTGGCCCGCTACGAGCGGCTGTTCACGCGTTATCTGCTGGGCCACTTCGACGAGCGCGACCACCATCCCGGCAACGACGACCCGTTGCTGGCCGAGGTCGCCGCGTCCGCCGTCGTCACCGCGCACAACCATGTGCTGCGCCGCTGGCTGCGGGCGGACGGGCAGGGCGATGTGGAGGCGCAGCTCGACCAGGCGTTCGCCATCGTGCGCGACACCTTCGGCACGGGCATCGGCGCGGGCCGCACGGCGGGCGCCGAGCCCGCGAAGCCGCCGGCCGCGTCGGTGGAGACCCAGGGCGAGGTGCTGGTCGCGGTGGCGCGAACGGACGCGCCGCTGGACGAAGTGATGCGCACGATCCAGCAGGCCCTCAAGGAGCGCTGAGCCCGGGGAAACCCCGTTGCCGGGGCGGGAGTCCGGTGCTGAGGTGTGCGCATGAACGATCATGTGACATCCGAGCGCGTCCGCCTCCTCGCCCTCTTCGACCGCGTGATGCGCGAACAGGCCCGCCCCGACGGCCCCGGCGTGCGCGTGGAGCGCGCGGGCGACGTGGTACGGCAGGTGGGCGCCGCGCACGACTGGAACGGGGTGGTGTGGTCCGCGCCGGACCTGGATGCCGCCCGGGCGGACGCGGCGGTCGCGGAGCAGGTGGCGCTCTGCGAGCGGGCGGGCTGCGACGAGTTCGAGTGGAAGCTGTACGGGCACGACCGGCCGGCCGACCTGGGCGCGCGACTGCTGGCGGCCGGTTTCGAGGCCGGGGAGCCGGAGACGCTGCTCGTGGCGCG
This sequence comes from Streptomyces sp. NPDC016469, assembly GCF_040632905.1. Lineage (NCBI taxonomy): Bacteria > Bacillati > Actinomycetota > Actinomycetes > Kitasatosporales > Streptomycetaceae > Streptomyces > Streptomyces sp. NPDC016469. Next base: position 107,569 of record NZ_JBEYCQ010000006.1, on the reverse strand, counting down.
GGTGGCGGGGCTGGCCGCGGAGGTGCGGCTGCCGGAGGGCGTCCGGCTGGAAGAGGTCCGGGACGAGGCGGGCGCGGAGCTGATGGCGCGCGCCCATGAGCGGGCGTTCGGCAAGGACGGGTCATGGCTGCTCCGGCAGGTCGTGGCCCGGCTGCGCGAGGACCCGGAGCATTTCGTGGCACTGGTGGCCATGGCGGGCGACGAACCGGTCAGCTCCGCGCGCATGGAGCTGTACCCGGGCACGCGGTTCGCGGGGCTCTGGGGCGGCGGCACGGACCCCGCGTGGCGCGGGCGGGGCGTCTACCGGGCGCTGGTGGCCTTCCGGGCGGGCGTGGCGGCGGAGCGGGGTTACGACTACCTCCAGGTCGACGCCACCGAGGACAGCCGCCCGATCCTGGAGCGGCTCGGCTTCATGGCACTGACCACCACGACTCCGTACGTCTACCGCCCCACGCACACCTGACCGTCTGTACCGGGGCGAACCGGCGCATACCGCCGCCCGGGTTGCTCACGTGTGGGTGGCGGCTGACAATTGAGGGAAATTATTGGCACCGAGTGCCTTGTCAGCTGTCACGCAGTGCCATACGTTGAAGGCATCCGGGCGGCCGGCGTGCTGGCACCTCACGTACGCCGGCTGTCCCCGCAAGCCACGTGCCTGCGCGCCCGGGCGCCTGCGTCACCAGGCAACCCTTCTGCTCCACCGAGCAAGCAGTCGAGCACCACCCCGCCGAACCGACGGCACACCTCCAGACCCGTCCCCCCTGTTCGCAGGGCCCCTCAGCGTTCCCTCAACGCCCTCCCCAAGCTCTCGGCTTCGCGTGAGCGGGGGAGACCCCATCCGCCGGAGGCACCCGTGAAGGAAATCCTGGACGCGATCCAGTCGCAGACCGAAGCGAAGGGCGGCTCCGCCGCGCCCACCGCCGCCGACTTCGCGGCGCTGCCCGTCCCCGAGTCGTACCGCGCGGTCACCGTCCACAAGGACGAGGCCGAGATGTTCGCCGGGGTCGACAGCCGCGACAAGGATCCGCGCAAGTCGCTCCACGTGGAGGACGTGCCGGTGCCGGAACTCGGTCCCGGCGAGGCCCTGGTCGCGGTCATGGCCAGCTCGGTGAACTACAACTCCGTCTGGACCTCGATCTTCGAACCGGTCTCCACCTTCGGCTTCCTGGAGCGGTACGGCAGGGTCAGCGAGCTCACCAAGCGCCACGACCTGCCGTACCACGTCATCGGTTCCGACCTGGCGGGCGTCGTCCTGCGCACCGGCCCCGGCGTCAACGCCTGGAAGCCCGGTGACGAGGTCGTCGCGCACTGCCTCTCCGTCGAACTGGAGTCCTCGGACGGCCACAACGACACGATGCTCGACCCGGAGCAGCGGATCTGGGGCTTCGAGACCAACTTCGGCGGCCTGGCGGAGATCGCGCTCGTCAAGTCGAACCAGCTGATGCCGAAGCCCGGTCACCTCAGCTGGGAGGAGGCCGCGGCCCCCGGGCTCGTCAACTCCACCGCGTACCGCCAGCTCGTCTCGCGCAACGGCGCCGGCATGAAGCAGGGCGACAACGTGCTGATCTGGGGCGCGAGCGGCGGACTCGGCTCGTACGCCACGCAGTTCGCGCTGGCCGGTGGCGCCAACCCGATCTGTGTCGTCTCCAGCGAGCAGAAGGCGGAGATCTGCCGGAAGATGGGCGCCGAGGCGATCATCGACCGCAACGCCGAGGGCTACGCCTTCTGGAAGGACGAGCAGAACCAGGACCCGCGCGAGTGGAAGCGGTTCGGCAAGCGCATCCGCGAGCTGACCGGCGGCGAGGACGTGGACATCGTCTTCGAGCACCCGGGCCGCGAGACGTTCGGCGCGAGCGTCTACGTGACCCGCAAGGGCGGCACCATCGTCACCTGCGCCTCGACCTCGGGCTACAACCACGAGTACGACAACCGCTACCTGTGGATGTCGCTCAAGCGCATCATCGGCTCCCACTTCGCCAACTACCGCGAGGCGTGGGAGGCCAACCGCCTGATCGCCAAGGGCAAGATCCACCCGACGCTCTCCAAGGTCTACTCGCTCGAGGAGACCGGCCAGGCCGCCCACGACGTGCACCGCAACGCCCACCAGGGCAAGGTCGGCGTCCTGGCACTGGCCCCGCGCGAGGGCATGGGCGTGCGCGACCACGAAATGCGAGAGAAGCACCTGGACGCCATCAACCGCTTCCGGAACGTCTGAGGTTCAGAGATGAGCGAACGTCAGAAGGACCGCCCCTGGCTCATGCGGACGTACGCGGGCCACTCCACGGCCGAGGCGTCCAACGAGCTCTACCGGCGCAACCTCGCCAAGGGCCAGACGGGTCTGTCGGTCGCCTTCGACCTGCCGACCCAGACCGGTTACGACCCCGACCACGTGCTGGCCCGCGGCGAGGTCGGCCGGGTCGGTGTGCCCGTGTCCCACCTCGGCGACATGCGCCGGCTGTTCCAGGACATCCCCCTGGAGCAGATGAACACCTCCATGACGATCAACGCCACCGCCATGTGGCTGCTGGCGCTCTACCAGGTCGTCGCGGAGGAGCAGGGGGCCGACCCCGGCAAGCTCCAGGGCACCACGCAGAACGACATCGTCAAGGAGTACCTGTCGCGCGGGACGCACGTCTTCCCGCCCGGGCCCTCGCTGCGGCTGACCACCGACATGATCACGTACACGGTGAACCGCATCCCCAAGTGGAACCCGATCAACATCTGCAGCTACCACCTCCAGGAGGCCGGGGCCACCCCGGTCCAGGAGATCGCGTACGCGATGTCGACGGCCATCGCCGTCCTCGACGCCGTACGCGCCTCCGGGCAGGTGCCCGAGGAGAAGTTCGGGGCCGTCGTCGCGCGGATCTCGTTCTTCGTGAACGCGGGCGTCCGCTTCATCGAGGAGATGTGCAAGATGCGCGCCTTCGGCCGCATCTGGGACCGGGTCACCCGGGAGCGCTACGGCATCACCGACGCCAAGCAGCGCCGCTTCCGCTACGGCGTCCAGGTCAACTCGCTCGGTTTGACCGAGGCGCAGCCGGAGAACAACGTCCAGCGCATCGTCCTGGAGATGCTGGCCGTGACCCTCTCCAAGGACGCCCGCGCCCGCGCCGTCCAGCTGCCCGCCTGGAACGAGGCGCTGGGACTCCCCCGGCCCTGGGACCAGCAGTGGTCGCTGCGCATCCAGCAGGTCCTGGCGCACGAGAGCGACCTGCTGGAGTACGAGGACATCTTCGCCGGTTCGCATGTCATCGAGGCCAAGGTGGACGAGCTGGTCGCCGCATCACTGGCCGAGATGGACCGGATCGAGCAGATGGGCGGCGCCATGGCCGCCGTCGAGTCCGGGTACCTCAAGTCCGAGCTGGTCTCCTCGCACGCGGAGCGGCGGGCCCGCATCGAGGCCGGCGACGAGAAGATCGTCGGCGTCAACGTCTACGAGACGACCGAGCCCAACCCGCTCACCGCCGACCTGGACGGCGCGATCATGACGGTCGACCCGGCCAACGAGGCGAGGGTCGTCGCCGCGCTCCACGAGTGGCGGGACAACCGGGACGAGCCCCGGGCCACCGAGGCGCTGGCCGCGCTGAAGAAGGCCGCCGCCGGCACGGAGAACCTGATGGAGGCGACCGTCGAGTGCGCCCGTGCCGGGGTGACCACCGGCGAGTGGTCCTGGGCGCTGCGCGATGTGTTCGGTGAGTTCCGGGCGCCGACCGGGGTGTCGTCGGCCCCGGTCGCGGTCACCGCCGAGGAGGGCTCGCCGCTCGCCCTCGTACGCGAGAAGACCGCGCGGACCGCCGAGGACCTGGGCGTCGGGCGGCTGCGGCTGCTGGTCGGCAAGCCGGGCCTGGACGGGCACTCCAACGGCGCCGAGCAGATCGCGGTGCGGGCCAGGGACGCCGGCTTCGAGGTCGTCTACCAGGGCATCCGCCTGACGCCCGAACAGATCGTCTCGGCGGCCGTCGCCGAGGACGTGCACTGCGTCGGCCTGTCCATCCTGTCCGGCTCGCACGCCGAGCTGGTACCGGACGTGCTGGCCCGGCTGCGCCGCACCGGGGCCGGCGACATCCCGGTCATCGCCGGCGGCATCATTCCCCCGGCCGACGCCGAGGCCCTGATCAGGGCGGGTGTCGCCGCCGTGTTCACCCCGAAGGACTTCGGTATCACGGAGATCATCGGCCGTATCGTCGACGAGATCCGGAAAGCGAACAAGCTCGACCCTCTGGAGGTCCCCGCATGACTGCCGTCAACCGACTGCGCCCGCGCCGCTCCTGTCTCGCGGTACCGGGAAGCAACCCCCGGTTCCTGGAGAAGGCCCAGGGCCTCCCCGCCGACCAGGTGTTCCTGGATCTGGAGGACGCGTGCGCGCCGCTCGCCAAGGAGGGCGCCCGCCACCACATCGTGGACGCCCTGAACAACGGCGACTGGACGGGCAAGACCCGGGTGGTCCGGGTGAACGACTGGACGACGCACTGGACGTACCGCGACGTCATCACGGTGGTCGAGGGCGCCGGGCCGAACCTGGACTGCATCATGCTGCCGAAGGTCCAGGACGCCCAGCAGGTCGTCGCGCTGGACCTGCTGCTGACCCAGATCGAGAAGACGATGGGCTTCGAGGTCGGCCGCATCGGCATCGAGGCGCAGATCGAGAACGCCAAGGGCCTCGTCAACATCGACGAGATCGGCGCCGCCTCGCCCCGCCTGGAGACCCTGATCTTCGGCCCGGCCGACTTCATGGCGTCGATCAACATGAAGACCCTGGTCGTCGGCCAGCAGCCGCCCGGCTACCCGGCGGACGCGTACCACTACATCCTGATGCGCATCCTGATGGCGGCCCGTACACACGACCTCCAGGCGATCGACGGCCCCTTCCTGCAGATCCGCGACGTGGACGCCTACCGCGAGGTCGCGGGCCGCGCGGCGGCGCTCGGCTTCGACGGCAAGTGGGTGCTGCACCCCGGCCAGGTCGACGCGGCCAACGAGGTGTTCTCGCCCTCGCAGGAGGACTACGACCACGCCGAGCTGATCCTCGACGCCTACGACTGGTGCACCTCCGAGGAGGGCGGCAAGAAGGGCTCGGCGATGCTCGGCGACGAGATGATCGACGAGGCCAGCCGCAAGATGGCCCTGGTCATCGCGGGCAAGGGCCGGGCGGCCGGCATGCAGCGCACCTCCAAGTTCGAAGCCCCGGAGGCCTGATATGCAGTTCGGGCGCACTTACGAGGAATTCGAGGTCGGTGCGGTCTACAAGCACTGGCCGGGAAAGACCGTCACCGAATACGACGACCACCTCTTCTGCCTGCTGACCATGAATCATCACCCGCTGCACATGGACAGCAACTATGCGGAGAGCACGACCGATTTCGGCAGGAACGTCGTCGTCGGCAACTACATCTACTCGCTGCTGCTCGGCATGTCGGTGCCGGACGTCTCCGGAAAGGCCATCGCCAACCTGGAGATCGAGTCGCTGAAGCACGTGGCGCCGACCTTCCACGGCGACACGATCTACGGCGAGACGACGGTCCTGGACAAGACGCCGTCGAGGTCCAAGAACGACCGCGGGATCGTCCACGTCGAGACCAAGGGCTACAAGCAGGACGGCACGCTCGTCTGCGTGTTCCGCCGCAAGGTCATGGTCCCCACCGAGACGTACATCAAGGAGCGGGGCGGGGAGCAGCCCGGCCGCCCGGAGCTCAGCCAGCCTTCGCAGAAGAACGTGGAGAAGTAGCCATGACGCGACTCGCCCAGACGGCCGGGCTCACCGAGGTCCAGCAGGAGATCCTTTCGACGGTCAGGGACTTTGTCGACAAAGAGATCATTCCGGTCGCGACCCGGCTGGAGCACCGCGACGAGTACCCCGCCGAGATCGTCGAAGGGCTGAAGGAACTCGGCCTGTTCGGCCTGATGATCCCCGAGGAGTACGGCGGTCTGGGTGAGTCACTGCTCACGTACGCGCTGTGCGTGGAGGAGATCGCCCGGGGCTGGATGAGTGTGTCGGGCATCATCAACACGCACTTCATCGTGGCGTACATGCTCAAGCAGCACGGCACGCAGGAGCAGAAGGACACCTTCCTGCCGCGCATGGCGCTGGGCGAGGTGCGGGGCGCGTTCTCGATGTCGGAGCCGGCGCTCGGCTCGGACGTCTCGGCGATCAGCTCGAAGGGCGTCAGGGACGGCGAGGAGTACGTCCTGAACGGCCAGAAGATGTGGCTGACGAACGGCGGTACGTCGTCGCTCGTCGCCGTCCTGTGCCGGAGTGACGAAGGCCACCCCGAGGGCACCGCGCCGCACAAGTCGATGACGACGTTCCTGGTGGAGAAGGAGCCGGGCTTCGGCGAGGTCCGGCCCGGGCTCACGATCCCCGGAAAGATCGACAAGATGGGTTACAAGGGGGTCGATACCACCGAGCTCATCATGGACGGACTGCGAATTCCGGCCAATCGCGTGCTGGGGGGTGTCACCGGCCGAGGGTTTTACCAAATGATGGACGGAGTCGAGGTCGGCCGGGTCAATGTGGCCGCCCGTGGCTGCGGTGTCGCACAGCGTGCTTTCGAACTGGGCGTTTCCTACGCACAGCAGCGCCAGACCTTCGGAAAGCCCATCGCGCAGCACCAGGCGATCCAGTTCAAGCTGGCCGAAATGGCCACCAAGGTCGAGGCCGCCCATGCGATGATGGTAAACGCGGCACGCAAAAAGGACTCCGGGGAGCGAAACGACCTGGAGGCAGGGATGGCGAAGTACCTCGCCTCCGAGTACTGCAAGGAAGTCGTCGAGGACGCCTTCCGTATCCACGGCGGCTACGGCTTCTCCAAGGAGTACGAGATCGAGCGCCTCTACCGCGAGGCCCCGATGCTGCTGATCGGTGAAGGTACCGCCGAGATCCAGAAAATGATCATCGGGCGCCGGCTCCTCGAGGAGTACCGTTTCCAGGGTTGATCGTCCCTTTCGTGGTGATTTGACCGCGAAGAAGATCACACCCTGTCATCCTCAACCGGTGCCTTCCAGACGTCCGACTCGGCTGCTGGCTTGCCCAGTTGCGGCCAGCAACCGATAACATCGCCGGAAAAGCCGCCGTCCCCCGTTGCCAGCGCGGCTCAATCCGCTACGAAGGTCATCCATGCCCGACAGCCATACCTCTGCCTCACGCGGCCGGGTCCGCATCGCACGCGGAGCTTCGCCGTGGCTCCTGCCGACCGTCGCCACCGCCGCCCTCAGCCTGACCCGCGCCCGCCGGTCCGGGCGCTGGGCGGCCGTGGCCGTGCCCACCACCGCGCTCGCGGCGGGCATGCTCTGGTTCTTCCGGGACCCGGAGCGCGAGATCAGCCGGGGGCGCGTCATCTCACCGGCCGACGGCGTGGTGCAGAGCATCATGCCGTGGAAGGACGGGCGGACCCGTGTCGCGATCTTCATGAGCCCGCTGAACGTCCACGTGAACCGCGCCCCGCTGGCCGGCACGGTGACCTCGGTGGAGCACGTGCCCGGTGGCTTCGTCCCCGCGTTCAACAAGGAGAGCGAGAACAACGAGCGCGTTGTCTGGCACTTCGACACCGAACTGGGTGACATCGAGATGGTGCAGATCGCCGGCGCGGTCGCCCGGCGCATCGTCCCCTACATCCCGCAGGGCACGAAGGTGGAGCAGGGTGAGCGCATCGGGCTGATCCGCTTCGGCTCCCGCGTCGACATCTACCTCCCGGAAGGTGTGGACGTCGCGGTCGAGGTCGGCCAGACCACCACCGCGGGGGTGACTCGCATTGACCGTGATTGATCCCGACACCCAGGCCGGCTGGGTCCCGGAGGCCGAGGCGGAGGACGACGCCGACGACATGCCGCTCTCGCTGCGGCTGTCGATAGCGGACACCCTCACCCTCGGTAACGCCACATGCGGGTTCATGGCGGTGTACTTCACCACCACGGGCATCCTGATCCCGCACCTGACGGGCAGCGACGAGAGCGGGATGGCGCGGCACTCCGCCGCCACCGCCGTGATCCTCATGCTCATGGCAGCGATCTTCGACCTGTTCGACGGCCTCGTGGCCCGCAAGCTGCGTTCCTCGCCGATGGGCGCCGAGCTGGACAACCTCTCGGACCTGATCAGCTTCGGGCTCGCCCCGGCGTACTTCGTCCTCGTGTACGGCATGGTCGCGGACGACGCACACCAGCGGGTCTCGGCGCTCGCGGCGATCGTGGTGCTCCTCGCGGTGGTGCTCAGACTCGCGCGGTTCTCGTGCGTGACGCTGAAGGACGGCATGTTCCAGGGCATGCCGAGCCCCTTCGGAGCGCTCACGGTCATCTCGATCGTGCTCCTGGAGCTGCCCTTCGTCCCGACGCTGCTCGCGATCATCGGGGTGGCGTGGCTGATGGTCAGCCGGGTCGAGTACCCGAAGCCGCGGGGCGTCCTCGCGGTGGCGATGCTCGGCTGGATCGTGGCCGCGATGGGGCTCCTGGCGGCCTGGGCGCTGGACGCTCCCGGCGGTCAGCTGCTCCTCCAGACCGGCTGCGCGCTCCAGGTGGTCCTGGGTGCGGTCATCCCGCTCTTCGCGACCGCCCGCCGGGTGAACACCTTCCGCGACAACCGCCGCGAGGCGCGTGCGGCGCAGCTGCCGTAGCGGACTGTACGAACGACACGAGGGCCCGGATGCCGGCAAGGCATCCGGGCCCTCGTGCGTGTACGGGGCGCCGGCGCGCCCCGGGCGCCTGTCATTCCGGGTTGCGGCACCCGATGAGGAGCAGGGCGACCATGCGCTTGGCGTCCGCCTGGTCGTAGTCGGGGCCGGTGATGCAGAGGTTGCCGATGGCGCGCATGAGCCGGTAGGCGGTGACATCGGGGCGGATCACGCCGACGGCGGCGCAGGCGTCCAGCAGCGTCGCACAGGCCGGGACCAGGGTGTCGAGCATGAGGGCGTGGAGGTTCTCCAGTCCCGGGTCGCCGGACCCCAGCGCCGCCCCGAGACCGTGCTTGGTCACCAGGAAGTCCACGAACGCGTCCACCCACCGGGTCAGCGCGGTGAACGGCGAGGGGGACTCCCCGAGGAGCCGGGGCGCGAGTGCGGCGCAGGCGTCGATCTGGTGCCGATAGACGGCGGTGACGAGGTCCGCCCGGGTCGGGAAGTTCCGGTAGACCGTGCCGACACCGACGCCGGCGCGTTCGGCGATGTCACGGACGGGCGCCTGGACGCCCTGCTCGACGAAGACCGCCGCGGCAGCCTCCAGTACGCCGCTGCGGGTGCGCTGCGCCTGTGCTTGGCGTACCCCGGCCGACTCCGGCACGCATGCCTCCCTTTGCTCGCGGAACAATGTTCCGCTAAGTTGGCGGAACGTCGCTCCGCCAAAGTATGGCAGAGCCGCTCCGGAGAGAAAGCACAGGTCCCCCCATGCCCTCCCGCCTCCATGACCACCAGATCGTCTCGGTCAAACCCATCCCCGTTCCCGCACCCGGCCGCGCCATCGGCCTCCAGGTGAAGGTCACCGCCCCCCAGTCGGGCCGGGACCTGCCCGTGATCGTCTTCTCCCACGGCAACGCGTGGTCCATGGACGGGTACGGGCCCCTCGTCGACCGGTGGGCCGCCGCCGGATTCATCGTGGTGCAGCCCACCCACCTGGACTCCCACCGCAACGCCATCGGCTGGGACGACCCGCACTTCCCCACCATCTGGCGCGTCCGGATAGCCGACCTCCACGCGATCCTCGACAACCTCGGCGACCTCCTGGCCCAGGCCCAGCTGGAGACCCGCGTCGACCGTGAGCGCATCGCCGTGGTGGGCCACTCCTGGGGCGCCCAGACCGCGGGCGCCGTCCTCGGCGCCCGCGTACTCGACGCCGACGGCATCCCCGGCGAGGACTTCTCCCACCCCGCGGTCTCGGCCGGCGCCCTGATCGCCGCGACCGGCAGCGGCGACACCCTCACCCCGTTCGCCGCCGAGAACCTCCCGTTCATGCGGCCGGACTTCGTCACCATGACCACCCCGGCCCTGATCGTCGCGGGCGGAAAGGACGAGTCGCAGCTCTCCACCCGGGGGCCGGAGTGGTTCACCGACGCCTACCACCTCAGCCCGGCGCCCAAGAGTCTGCTCACCCTCGCCGGCGCCGAGCACACCATGGGCGGCATCGCGGGCGACCGGGTCGCCGAGACCACCGACGAGGATCCCGCCCGCGTAGCCCTCCTCGCCGAAGCGATCTCCGCCTACCTCCACGCGGCCCTGGGCCTCGACGGCACCGAGTGGGCTGCTCTCGCCGGCTCCGCCGAGAACGGTGACGGCACGTGGAGCATCACCGACAAGTAGACCCGCGCCCCACACGGCCGCTTTTTCATGGGTTTACGTCAGAAATTTTAGTCGAGTCATCGAAATATTGCGCGCGGTCATAGACTTCCTTGCGGCGATGCTCCTAGCCTGTGGGACGCCCGAAGAGCCCCCACGAGCCGCAAGGACGACTTCGACGTGACTTCCCCACCCCGACGCCCGCTGCTCAAGCGGTCCATATCCGCCTCCCTCTCGCTGGCACTCGCCGCGTTCGGCACCGCCGCCGCCGTGGTGCTGACCGGCGCACCGGCCGCCCAGGCGGCCGGTGTCCCCGCCCCCTCACCGCTCGCCGTTCCCGGCCGCGGCGCGACCGTCCCGTTCAAGGAACAGGAGGCCGAGTACGCGGCCACCAACGGCACCCTGATCGGCCCGAACCGCCTCTACGGCACGCTCCCGTCCGAGGCGTCGGGCCGGCAGGCGGTGACCCTGGACGCGGTCGGTGAGTACGTGGAGTTCACGCTCACCGCTCCCGCCAACGCGATGTCCTTCCGGTACTCGCTGCCGGACAACGCCGCCGGGACGGGCCGGGACGCCTCGATCGACGTACGCGTGAACGGGGCCTCGCCCAAGGCGGTCCCGGTGACCTCCAAGTACGGCTGGTACTACGGCGGTTACCCGTTCAACAACAACCCGGGCGACACCAACCCGCACCACTTCTACGACGAGGCCCGGACCATGTTCGGGTCGACGCTGCCGGCCGGGACGAAGGTCCGGCTCCAGGTGTCGTCCACCGCCGGCTCACCGTCGTTCACCATCGACCTGGCGGACTTCGAGCAGGTGGGCGCGCCCATCGCCAAGCCCTCCGGCGCGCTGGACGTCGTCTCCGACTTCGGGGCCGACCCGACGGGGGCCGCGGACTCCACTGCCAAGATCCAGGCGGCGGTGGACGCGGGCAGGGCGCAGGGCAAGGAGGTGTACATCCCGCAGGGCACGTTCCAGGTCCGCGACCACATCATCGTGGACAAGGTGACCCTGCGCGGCGCCGGGCCCTGGTACTCCGTGCTGACCGGGCGTGATCCGTCCAACCGGAGCAAGGCCGTCGGCGTCTACGGCAAGTACGCGGGGGACGGCGGCAGCAGCAACGTCACGCTCAAGGACTTCGCCATCATCGGCGACATCCGGGAGCGGGTGGACAACGACCAGGTGAACGCCATCGGCGGGGCCCTGTCCAACTCGACCGTGGACAACGTCTGGATGCAGCACACCAAGTGCGGTGCCTGGATGGACGGCCCGATGGACAACTTCACCATCAAGAACAGCCGCATCCTGGACCAGACCGCCGACGGGGTGAACTTCCACTACGGCGTCACCAACTCCACGGTCACCAACACCTTCGTCCGCAACACCGGTGACGACGGGCTCGCGATGTGGGCGGAGAACGTCCCGAACGTGAAGAACAAGTTCACGTTCAACACGGTGATCCTGCCGATCCTCGCCAACAACATCGTCACCTACGGCGGCAAGGACATCACCCTGTCCGACAACGTCATGGCGGACACCATCACCAACGGCGGCGGCCTGCACATCGCCAACCGCTACCCGGGCGTCAACTCCGGGCAGGGAACGGCCGTCTCGGGCACCACCACGGCTGCCCGCAACACCCTGATCCGCACCGGGAACAGCGACTACAACTGGAACTTCGGGGTCGGCGCGATCTGGTTCAGCGGGCTCAACGAACCGATCAACGGCAACATCAACATCACCGACAGCGAAGTCCTGGACAGCTCCTACGCCGCGATCCACCTCATCGAGGGGGCGTCCAACGGGCTGCACTTCAAGAACATCAGGATCGACGGCGCCGGCACCTACGCGCTCCAGATCCAGGCACCCGGCACGGCCACCTTCGACAACGTCACGGCGACGCACATCGCGCAGTCGAACCCGATCCACAACTGCGTCGGCAGCGGCTTCCAGATCACCCGGGGCTCCGGGAACTCCGGCTGGTACGCCGACCCGCCGGCCTGCACCGGCGTCTGGCCCGCCCCGGTGTGGACGAACGGCGGCGTCCCGGGTGGCGGCACCGACCCGACCGACCCGCCGACCGACCCCACGGACCCGCCGACCGACCCGACCGACCCGCCGGAGGAGACCGGTAACCTCGCCCAGGGCCGCAGTGTCACCGAGTCCGGCCACGCCGACGTGTACGGCGCGTCCAACGCGGTCGACGGCAATGCGAACACGTACTGGGAGAGCACCAACCATGCCTTCCCGCAGACCATCACCGTGGACCTCGGGGCGGCCAAGTCCGTCAAGCGGCTCGTCCTGAAGCTGCCGCCCTCCTCCGCCTGGGCGACCCGCACCCAGACGCTGAGCGTGTCGGGCAGCACGGACAACAACACGTACAACTCCCTGAAGGGCTCGGCGGGTTACACCTTCAACCCGTCGAACGGAAACCAGGCTACGGTCACCCTGCCGGGTACGTCGGCCCGCTATCTGCGGCTGACGTTCACCGCCAACACCGGCTGGCCGGCCGCGCAGCTCTCGGAACTGGAGGCATACACCAGCTGACCGGGCTGTGGATACACGGACGGGCGGCACGCGCGACGCGTGCCGCCCGTCCGGCATTTTCCCTGCGGGGGAGAGTTACTTGAGGGTGTAGCTCTTGGCGGCCGCGGCGGCCTCGGCCGGCCTGACCACCTTCAGGCCGCCGGGGACCTTGTCGTCCGGCTTCATGATCACGCTCTCCCGGGTGGACGGCGCCGCCGGATCGGTGAAGTCGTGGGAGACCCCGAAGTCGGTGCCGAATCCGGTGATCGTCAACAGCGCCTTGTCGACACCTTCGCGGGTGAGGTCCTTCGCGGCACACGCCTTCTTCAGGGCCTCGCCGTACAGGTCGGCGGCCGTGTACCCGGCGATGACGCCGTTGTCGAGGCCGTCCTTGGGGTAGGCGGCGGCGTACTCCTTCGCCAGCTTCGCCGGACCGGTGCCCGGGTCGCCGATGGGCAGGGTGGACGCGGCGACGTAGTAGTCCCGCATCAGGGCCGGGCCGGCCTGCGTCTTCAGCAACTGCGGCGCGTACGCGGAGTTGTTGCCGATGACCGGGACCTTGAGGCCGGTGGCGGCGGCGACCCCGACGAGCGAGGCGGCCTGGCGGGGGCCCGCGCTGACGACGACGGCCTTGACGCCCGCCTGCTTCAGGGCGGCGACCTGGGCGGTCATGTCGTTGTCGGTGGGCTTGATCTTCTGCTCGACGACGGTGAGGCCCGCCTGCTTCGCCGCGTACTTGGAGCCGGCGAGCGCGTTCTCGCCGTAGTCGCCCTCGAAGTACACATGGCCTATCTTGTCGCCCTTGGCGATGCGCTTCTCCGCGAGCAGGTAGTCGATCGCGTTGACCGTCTCGACGTCGTACGTGGCGCCGATGACGCGGACGTACTTGCTGCCGAGCAGGTTCGCGGACCACGCCTGCGGCAGGACGAGGCCCTTGTCCTGGCCGTCGATGCGCTGCTCCACCGCCGCGACGAACGGGGAGCCGATGAACTGGACGAAGCCCAGCACCTTGGGCTCCAGCTCGGTGTAGCCGGCGACGGCCTTCTGCGGGTCGTAACCGTGGTCGCGCACGGTCAGCTCGATCTTGCGGTCGCAGATGCCGCCGGCCGCGTTGGTCTGCTTCACCCAGAGCTGCTGGGCCTGGGTGACGCTCTTGCCGAGGGAGGCGTAGACGCCGGTCATGTCGGTGAGCGCGCCGAGCGCGATCGTGGAGTCGGTGACGCCCTCGCCGGTCTTCACCCCGCCCTTGGCCCCCTCTCCCCCGTCGGAGGACTTGGCCTTCTCGCTGCACCCCGTGAGGGTGAGGGCGAGGGCCGCGCACACGGCCCCGAGCACACGCAGTTTCATTTCTTCTCCCCTGAATTCTTCATCGGGCGTGTCAGGCCGCCGGGCAGGAACAGGACCGCAGCGACGACCGCGGCGCCGTACAGGTAGCGCGATGCCTCGCCCGGGGTCAGGCCGCCCGTGCCGGGGGCCGCGACCAGGGGCAGGGAATCGCTGTAATGGGTGAGGAGCTGGGGCAGCAGCGAGACGAAGGCGGCCCCGACGACCGCCCCCGCCACGGTGCCGAGCCCGCCGATCACGATCATCGCGAGGTATTCGAGGGACAGGACCATGCCGAAGTACTCGGGCACCGTCCGCTGGAAGACCAGGGCCAGGAGGACACCCGCCAGCCCCGCGTACATCGAGGACAGGACGAAGACCCCGGCCCGGTAGCGGGCCACCGGGACGCCCATGACACCGGCCGCGATGCGGTGGTCGCGGATGGCGTTCAGCGCCCGGCCCGGCCGCCCTCGCAGCACCCCGCGCGCGAACAGGCCGCTGAGGAGCAGGACGAGCAGTGCCGCGTACCAGAGCTTCTCGGACGACTGGAACGGCACCGCGGCCACCAGCACCTCGGTGTCGTCGAAGGTGAGGCCGAAGAGCGACAGCGGTGGCACCGGGCGGCCGTTGTACCCGCCGGTGAGAGACGAGGCATTGAACAGCACGTGCTGGCCGATGAAGATCAGCGCCAGGGTCGCGATGCCGAGGTAGGCACCCCGCAGCCGTCCCGCGATCGGGCTGAACAGCCCGCCGGCGGCACCGGCGAGGAGCACGGCGAGCACGGCGGCGAGCCAGCTGGGCAGGCCGAGCCCGGACAGGGTGTGCCCGTTCTCCGTGCCGCTCTCCCCCGCCAGCACGCAGTAGCCGTACGCGCCCACGGCGAGGAAGAAGGCGTGGCCCATGGACAGCTGCCCGGTGGCCCCGGTCAGCAGGTTGAGCCCGATCGCGCCGATCGCGGCGGCCATCGCGAAGAGACCGGCCTGGAGCCAGAAGCGGTCCAGGTAGAAGGGGAGGGCGAGCAGCAGCACGGATCCCGCCGCCCAGGCCCAGGTACGGGGACGGCGCAGCCGCGCGGTGACGGCGTACGCGAACGGGGTGGCGGTCTCAGACACGGGCCGGCTCCTTCGTGCCGAGGAGTCCCGCGGGGCGTATGAGCAGCACGATCACCATCACCAGGTAGGGGGCCAGGTCGCCGATGCCCCGGCCGAGGAACGACAGATCGCTCTGGTAGCCGGTGGCGAGCGATTCGGTGACGCCGACGATCAGCCCGCCGGCCAGGGCGCCGGTCGTGGAGTCGAGGCCGCCGAGGATGGCGGCGGGGAACGCCTTGAGCGCGGCGAGCGAGGTCGCCCGTTCCAGGCCGGGCGTGGGGAAGACGGTGAGGAACAGCGCGGCGACGGCGGCGAGCGCCCCGGCGACCGCCCAGGCGGCGAGCGAGACCCGGCCGAGCCTGATCCCCATCAGCGCGGCCGTCCGCGGGTTCTCGGCGGCGGCGCGCATCGAGACGCCCCAGGAGGTGAAGCGGAAGGCGAGCAGGAAGACGGTGATGAGGAGGGCGGCGGCGACGAACGCGGCGACGCGGGTCTGGGCGAGCGTGACCCCGCCGACGGTGAGGACCCGGTTGCCCCAGGGGTCGCCGAGCGCGAGCACCTCCGTGCCCATGCGCCGGGTGAGTTCGGTGGTCAGCAGGATGTCGACGCCGATGGTGACGATGGCGAGGACGCTGTGGTCGCTCCCCCGGTAGCGGCGCATCACCAGGAACTCGACGGCGGAGCCGACGACGGCCGCGCCCGCGATCCCGGTCGCCAGGGCGGGCCAGAAGCCGATGTCGTCGTGGAGCACGGCGGTGACGTAACCGCCCGCCAGCAGCAGGGAGGCGTGGGCGAAGTTGACGACCTCGGTGGCCTTGAAGATGACGACGAAGCCGAGCGCGATCAGGGCGTAGACCGAGCCGATGGACAGGCCGCCGAGGAGGAGTTCGATGAAGGTGGTCATTGCGGGGCCCCCAGATAGGCTTGGACGACGGCCGGGTCGTTCTGGACCTCGGAGGGGGTGCCGCCGGCGATCCTGCGTCCGAAGTCGAGTACGGTCACGGCGTCCGCGAGCCGCATCACCACCCCCATGTCGTGCTCGACCAGCACGATCGAGATGCCGAGGCCGTCGCGGACCCCGGCCACGACCGCCGCGGTGCGCCGGCGT
The DNA here is from genome assembly GCF_040632905.1 of Streptomyces sp. NPDC016469. Taxonomy (NCBI): domain Bacteria; kingdom Bacillati; phylum Actinomycetota; class Actinomycetes; order Kitasatosporales; family Streptomycetaceae; genus Streptomyces; species Streptomyces sp. NPDC016469. Next base: position 91,265 of record NZ_JBEYCQ010000006.1, on the reverse strand, counting down.
TCGTCGGCGGTCATGCCGGCCACGGGTTCGTCCAGCAGGAGCACCTGCGGCTCCATGCACAGCGCGCGGCCCAGCTCGACCAGCTTCTGCTGCCCGTACGGGAGTGCGCTCGCCGGCCGGTCCAACTCCGCTTCCAGGCCGATGAATTCGGCGATCTCGCGGACCCGGTCCCGGTGCGCGCGGGCTTCCCGGGCGGCGGCCGGCAGCCGCAGCCCCGCGGCCAGGAAACCGGCCCGGGTCAGCCGGTGCCGGCCGAGCATGAGGGTGTCGGCGACGGTGGCGTACGGGGGCAGCGCGAGGTTCTGGAAGGTGCGGGCCACACCGAGCGCGGCGATCCGGTGCGGGGCGAGCCCGGTCAGCTCGGTCTCCCCGAGCCGGACGCTGCCGGAGGCCGCCCGGTAGACCCCGGACAGCACGTTGAAGGTGGTCGACTTGCCGGCTCCGTTGGGTCCGATGACTGCGTGGACACTGCCCGGCTCGACGGTGAACGAGACGCCGTCGAGGGCGGTGAGCCCGGCGAAGCGGACGGTGACGTCCTGGACCGTGAGCGGGGCGGGGGCGGTCACGCGGACCACCTGCTCAGGGTGCGTACGGCGGTGCCCGCCGCCCGGTCCGCGTCGGCGGCGGCCGCCTCGTCCACGACGCCCAGATAGCGGCGGCGCACCTCGTCGGAGGCGGCCAGTTCGTCAGCGGGCCCGTGCAGGGTGACCTCACCGACCTCCAGGACGTACGCCGTGGTGGCGAGGCGCAGGGCGATCGACGCGTTCTGCTCCACGAGCAGGACGGACGTGCCGGAGGCGTTGATCTCACGCACCGTGTCGGCGATGCGCTGCGCCATCAGGGGCGCGAGGCCGAGCGAGGGCTCGTCCAGCAGGAGCAGCCGGGGCCGTGCCATCAGGGCGCGGCCCATGGCCAGCATCTGCTGCTCGCCGCCGGACAGCAGCCCGGCGCTCTGGTGGGCACGGCGGGCGAGCACGGGGAACAGCTCGTGGACGCGGTCCAGGGCCTGCGCCGCCGCCTTGCGGCCTCCGTCGGCGCCGAGGGCTCCGGCGCGCAGGTTGTCGGCCACGGTCATCCGGGCGAACACCTGTCGGCCCTCGGGCACTTGGACGATCCCGGCGGCCACCACCCGGTCGGGCCGCAGCCCGTCCAGGGGGCGGCCGTCGAACCGGATGGTGCCGGCGCCGGTCCCGCCGTGGAAGCCGAGGGTCCGTGAGACGGCCCGCAGCAGGGTGGTCTTGCCGGCGCCGTTTCCGCCGAGTACGGCGGTGATCGTGCCGGCCGGGACGTCGAGGTCGATGCCGCGCAGTGAGCGTACGGGGCCGTAGGCGGCGGAGAGTGCGCGGATCTCGAGCGTGGGCATGGGGGTCCTCCTCCTTCCGCGGTTCCTGTGTTGCCACAGGTCAGCAGGGGGAGGAGGGGGGCGTCCATGGGGGGTGGGGGGACGCGTTGCGGGTGCCACGGGTGGGCGGGGCGGGGTTGTGCGGGCGCACAGGGCGGGGTGCGCCTGAGGCGGGGTGCGCCCGGGGCGGGCCTTGTCCCCTACCCGCCCCTTCCCGAAACCGGGGCTCTGCCCCGGACCCCGCGCCTCAAACGCCGGCGAGGCTGGTTTTCAGCCCCTCCGGCGTTTGAGGAGCGGGGGCCCGGTTCAGGCCAGGAAGTCGCGCGCGATCGACTCCGCGACCCGCTCCAGCAACGGCCCCGCCTGGGCCATGCACACCGCCGGATCCGGCTCCAGATCCAGCAGCGCGTACGCCCGCCGGATCCCCGCCCCTTCCAGCGCCTCGCGCTCGAGCGCGAGGCGGCCGCACACCGCCACCACCTCGACCCCCGCCGCATGCGCCGCCGCCGCGACGCCCGCCGGGGCCTTGCCGTGCAGGGTCTGGGCGTCGAGGGAACCCTCGCCCGTGATGACGAACGTCGCCCGGTCCAGCGCGGGGGCGAAGCCGAGGACGTCGAGCATGACCTCGATCCCGGGCCGGAACCGCGCGCCGAGGGCGACGAGCGCCCCGTAGCCGATGCCGCCGGCCGCCCCGGCGCCGGGAAGTTCCGCCTGCGCGGGGCCGAGGAGCGACGCGTAGTGGGCGAGCGCCGCGTCGAGCGTCGCGATGTCCTCCTCCGTCGCGCCCTTCTGGCGGCCGTAGACCTCCGGCGCGCCCTTCGGGCCGGTCAACGGGTTGTCGACGTCGCTGGCGAGGATCAGGTCGATGCCGGCGAACCGGGGGTCGAGCCCCGACAGGTCCGCCTCGGCGAGGTCCGCCAGACCGCCGCCGCCCGGACCGACCGGCTTTCCGTCCGCGTCGAGGAACCGCGCGCCGAGCGCGGCGAGCATGCCCGCCCCGCCGTCCGTGGTCGCGCTGCCGCCGACGCCGAACACGATGGTCCGGGCTCCCGCGTCGACCGCCGCGAGCAGCAGCTCCCCGGAGCCGTACGTGGTGGCCGTGAGGGGCGCGAAGACACCGTCGGGCAGGTGCTGGAGGCCGGACGCCTCGGCCATCTCGACCACCGCGGTGGTCCCGCGCACCGCGTACGCGGCGGTGACGGGGTCGCCCAGGGGCCCGGTCACCCGCGCCTCGCGGCGCTCGAAGCCGGCGGCCACCGCCGCCGCCACCGTGCCGTCGCCGCCGTCGGCGACCGGCAGGGTCTCCACCCGTAGACCGGGAACGACGCGCCGCAGCCCGGCCGTCACCCGCTCCGCGACCTGCACGGCCGTGAGCGAGCCCTTGAACTTGTCCGCCGCGACGAGCACGCGTGCGGTCTCCATCACTGCTCCGTCCGTCACCATGATTCCCTTTGCATTCGAACAGGCAGTCGCGCCGCCACGACTTTATCCGCCGCACCCCCTCCCTGCCCATGGTCTGATCGATCAAAGTGCCCCTAGGCTGACCGTGTGACCACTACTGACTACGCCACGTATATCGCCGGTCTTCCCAAGGTCCTCGTCGGTGCCGCCTGCGTCTTCCGCGATGCGGGCGGCCGGGTGCTGCTGGTCGAGCCGAACTACCGGGAGGGGTGGACGCTCCCGGGCGGGACGGTCGAGTCGGCCGACGGGGAGGGCCCGCGGCAAGGTGCGCGCCGCGAGTCGCTGGAGGAGATCGGGCTCGACATCGAGCCGGGGCGGCTCCTCGTCGTGGACTGGGCGCGTGGCAGCGACCGGCCGCCGATCGTGGCGTACCTGTACGACGGTGGGGTCCTGGACGAGGAGCAGCTGAAGGCGATCCGGCTCCAGGAGTCGGAGCTGCTGTCGTGGAGACTGGTCGAGCCGACGGAGATCGACCAGTACCTGAAAGGTGCGCGCGCCTGGCGGATGCACGCGGCGCTGAAGGCTCTGGAGTCCGGTACGGGTGCCGTGGAGCTGGAGGACGGCCGGCCCGTCGGCTGAGGCGGGCCGCCCGGTCAGCCCTGGGTTTCCGGCGGCCTGGTCCCGTTGTCGCGCACGGTCTCCTCACGGGCCGCGACGCGGGCCTCGGTGCGGTGGCCGCGCGCGATGTAGTCGCGTACGACCAGTTCGACCGCGTCCTGCGGGTTACCGACCCCCGCGAGCACCATCACCTCGACCACGAGTTCCGCGTCGATGCCGACCGCTACCTTCGCCATGGCGCGACGGTAGCACCGCCGCCCCGGTACGGTCCCGGGCATGACCCTCCACGCCACCCGGGCCTCGTACGACACCGTCGCAGCCGACTACGCCTCGCTCCTCGCGGACGAGCTGGCCGCGAAGCCTCTGGACCGGGCGATGCTCGGCGTCTTCGCCGCGTACGTGCGCGGGGACGGCGGCGGGCCGGTCGCCGATCTCGGCTGCGGGCCGGGGCGGGTCACCGCGTACCTGCGGGACCTGGGTCTCGGCGCCTCCGGGGTCGACCTCTCGCCCGGCATGGTCGCCGAGGCCCGGCGGCGCTACCCGGGCCTGCGGTTCGAGGTGGGGACGATGACCGCGCTGGACCTGCCCGACGGCTCACTGGGAGGGGCCGTCGCCTGGTACTCGCTCGTCCATACGCCGCCGCGGGACCTGGGGGCGTACGTGGCCGAGTTCCGCCGGGTCCTGGCCCCCGGCGGCCACCTGCTCATCGCCTTCAAGGCGGGCGACGACGAGGGCGTACGGCTCGATCACGCGTACGGGCATCCCGTGGACCTCGACGTGTACCGCTTCGACCCGGACCGGGTGGCCGCGCTGCTCGAAGCCGCCGGGTTGGAGGTGCGGGCCCGGCTGGTGCGGGCGGCGGACCCGGAGGAGCGCACCCCGCAGGCGTTCCTGCTCGCCCGGCGGCCGGGCGGGTGAGGTAGTGTGGACGGCTGCGAAGGGGAGTAGCCCCGCAAACCGGTCGTCGACACACTGGAACCTCGCGGTTCCCGGTGGCCGGGCTCGTGGATCATCACGGGTGGGCGAGACCTTCGGTCAGGTATGACACGCCCACGCCCTGTGGGCGGTGCCGTCATGCCGGGCCGAGCGGTCCTCCGAAACGCCGACCGGCACTTCGCGGAGATCCTGGGCCCGGCTCGTACAGAAAGCCACCCGGAATGCATCTCGACCCCCTGGCGATCATCACCGCTTTCGGGCTGATCTTCCTCGCCGAGCTCCCGGACAAGACCATGTTCGCGTCGCTCGCCATGGGCACGCGCATGCGCCCGCTCTACGTCTGGTTCGGCACCTCGTCCGCGTTCATCGTGCATGTCGCCATCGCGGTGGGCGCGGGCGGGCTGCTCGGTCTGCTGCCCGACTGGATCGTCAAGCTGGTCTCGGCCTCCCTCTTCGCCTTCGGCGCGTTCATGCTGCTGCGCGGGGGCGGGGACGACGAGGACGACGAGTCGGGCCCGAAGACGGTGACCGGGTTCTGGCCGGTGTACTCGACGGCGTTCATGGCGGTGTTCATCAGCGAGTGGGGCGACCTCACGCAGATCACGACCGCCAACCTGGCCGCGAGCAACGGCACCTGGTCCACCGCGATCGGTTCCGCCGCCGCCCTGATGTCCGTGTCCGCGCTGGCGCTGCTTGCGGGCCGGTTCATCGCGAAGCGCGTACCGCTCAAGACCGTGCAGCGCATCGGCGGCCTGTGCATGCTGGGCCTGGCGATCTGGACGGTGACCGAGATCTTCACCGGCTGACCCGCGGAATCGCTGTACGGCGAAGGGCCCCGCACACGCGCGTGTGCGGGGCCCTTCGCCGTACTCGCTTCAGAACAGCGCCGGGGTGGTCTCCTCCGTGCCGTTCTCGAACGCCAGCAGGCGCTGTTTGCGGTCGAGCCCGCCCCCGTAACCCGTGAGGCCGCCCGAGGCCCCGATCACCCGGTGGCAGGGCACGATGATGCCGACCGGGTTCTTGCCGTTGGCCAGGCCCACCGCCCGGGAGGCCCCGGGCCTGCCCAGGATCCCGGCGAGTTCGCCGTACGAGCGGGTCTCGCCGTACGGGATGAGCCGCAGCTGCTCCCAGACGCTGCGCTGGAACGGGGTGCCGGCCAGGTGCAACGGCAGGTCGAAGTCGCGCAGTTCGCCGGCGAAGTAGGCGTCGAGCTGGCGGACCGCCTCGGTGAAGGGGCGCGGATCGGGCTCCCCGAAGGTCTCCTCGGGGGGCCGGTGGCGCTGGGCGGTCATGTAGAGGCCGGCGAGGACACCGTCGGTGGCGACGAGGGTCAGCGGGCCGTAGGGGCTGTCGGTGACGGTGTGCTGCCGGGTCACGGGGCACTTCCTTCCGTGTCCGGGAGGTGGTTGATGGGGTGGTCGTCGACGGTCCAGAGGTACTGGACGGCGTACGCCCGCCAGGGGCGCCAGCCGGCCGCGCGGGCGGTGAGCGCGGCCGGCGTGGACGGCAGGCCGAGGTGCTGGGCGGACCTGCGGATGCCGAGGTCGGTCGGGAGGAAGGCGTCCGGGTCGCCGAGGGCGCGCATCGCGATGACCTCGACGGTCCAGGGGCCGAACCCCGGCAGCGCGGCCAGTTCGGTGCGGGCCCGCTCCCAGTCGGCGTCGGGGCCGAGGCGCAGTGAGCCGTCCGCCAGGGCCCGGACGAGGGTGGTGAGCGTGCGGCGGCGGCTGCGCGGGAGGGCCAGTCGCTCGGGGTCGAGTCCGGCCAGCGCCTCCGGGTCCGGGAAGAGGTGGGTGAGTCCGCCCTCGGCGTCGTCCACCGGGGCGCCGTGCGCGGTGACCAGGCGGGCGGCGTGGGTGCGGGCGGCGGCGGTGGAGACCTGCTGGCCCAGCACGGCGCGGACGGCGAACTCGGCACCGTCGACGGTTCTCGGCACCCGGCGGCCCGGTGCCGCGTCGACCAGCGGGGCGAGCAGCGGGTCGGTGCGCAGCTGCTCGTCCACGGCGACCGGGTCGGCGTCCAGGTCGAGGAGCCAGCGGCACCGGCTGATGGCGAGGGTCAGGTCGCGCGGGTCGGTGAGGGAGAGCCGGCAGGCGATGTGGTCGGGGCGCGGGGTGAGCGCGACGATGCCGTGGCCGTGCGGCAGGGCGAGCGTGCGGCGGTACGCGCCGTCGCGCCACTCCTCGACACCGGGGACGGCGGTGGCGGCGAGGTGGCCGAAGAGATTGCTGGGGTTGAGCGGGGCGCGGTACGGGAGGCGCAGCGCGATGACGCCGGGGGTGGCGGGCGCCGGGGCCGAGCGGGCGGCGCGGGTGCGCAGCTCGCCGGGTGCCAGGGCGAAGACCTCCCGGACGGTGTCGTTGAAGGTCCGGATCGAGGAGAACCCGGCGGCGAAGGCCACCTCTGCCATCGGCAGCGCTGTGGTCTCGATGAGCACGCGTGCGGTCTGGGCGCGCTGGGCGCGGGCGAGGGCGAGCGGTCCGGCTCCCAGTTCGGCGAGGAGCTGGCGTTCGATCTGGCGGGGCGAGTAGCCGAGGCGGGCGGCGAGGCCGGGGACGCCTTCGCGGTCGACCACGCCGTCCCGGATGAGACGCATCGCGCGGGCCACCGAGTCGGCTCGCGCGTTCCACTCGGGCGATCCGGGGCTGGTGTCGGGGCGGCACCGCTTGCAGGCCCGGAAGCCGGCCTGCTGGCAGGCGGCCGCGCTGGGGTAGAACGTCATGTTCTCGGCCTTGGGCGGCACGACGGGGCAGCTCGGGCGGCAGTAGATCCGGGTGGTCAGGACGGCGGTGAAGAACCAGCCGTCGAAGCGGGCGTCCTTCGACCGGACCGCCCGGACGCAGCGCTCGGTTTCGGTGTGCATGGTTCAAGGATGGGCCACGGGCGGGGTCCGGGGCTGGCGGAAATCCGACATGGGCGTCGGGCTGCCTGGGGCTGCCCGACGCCCGCGCGTCCGTGCTCAGCCTCGGAGCGCCGAGGCGAAGATGCCGGGGAGGCGGGTCGCCTTCGGGTCGGTGGTGTAGGCGGTGAGCCGTTCCATGGTCGTACGGCCGGTGCGGTTGGTGACGTAGTACGGGGGGCGCGGGGACAGGGACGGGGAGCCGGTGAACAGGCCGCGCGGGGCGGGTGCGAAGGGGGCGCGTACGACGGTCTTCTCGACGTGCTCCAGCATGAACGCGTTGTGCACGAAGCCGACGCCGCTGCCGATGTCCTGGCGGCTGTGCCCGGGGAAGGCGCCCCACGGGGTGTAGCCGAGCAGGAAGCCGAACGCCGACCAGCAGTTGACGCCGAGGGTGCCGTAGCGGAGGCCGGTGACCGCCTCCTCGACCGCGTGGCGGTGGGCGCGTTCGGTGCGGGGGTGGACCAGCAGGGTCGCGCCGAGGGTGCCGGGGAGCCGGTCGTTGGCGAACTCCGTGGCCGCGCGCAGGAATTCCGGTGCGTCGGCACCGGGCAGGCGTACGACTCCGAGGGCGCTGGCGAACACCTCGATGTCGAGCATCGGGTCGCCCTCGTCCGTGATGTCGGGGACCAGCAGGCGGCAGGCGCCCACGCCATGGACCTCGGCGTCCGGGTGGGCGCGGACGACCGCGTCGAGGCGGTCGGCGGCGTCGGGGTAGTAGTCGGCGCGGGGCGGCAGTGCGCGCAGGACCCGGCGGATCTCGGCGAGCAGCCGTTCGGTGCCCTCCCACTCGCGGGGGACGACGAGGATCTGGCTCGCGACGCAGTTGTGGCCGGAGTTGTTCATCTTGCTGGTGACGATGTGCTCGGCCTGGAAGCGGAAGTCCGCCGCGCTCCACGGTCCCGGGGACACGATGCAGGGGCTGACGCCGCCGAGTTCGCTGGTGAACGGCTTGTCGTTGAGCGGGGTGTCCTCGCTCCTGCGCCGCTCGGCCTGCTCGTCGGTGCCCCAGACGATCGCGTCGTGGGTGCGCTCGCTGCCGGTGACGTGGATGGTGTCGACGCCGTCGTGGGTGGTGAGGTAGGCACCGGTGTCGGCGCCGCCGTCCACGAAGCGCACCCAGCCCTTCTCGATGAACTCGGCGAACACCTCCTCGAAGTGCGGGCGCAGGTAGGCGTTGACGGGATTCATCTTGGCGAGGACGACCTCGCCCTCCGCGTACAGCTTGTGCAGGATGTCGAGCGGGGTGATCGCGGGGACGTTGCCCGCGCCCAGGACCAGGGCGACGGCCGGGCGGCCCCGGCGGCCCCGGTACTCCCCCGCCGCGTCGGCCAGCGCCTGCGCCCGGGTGGTCCCGGGCAGGGTCCACACCTCGGCGGTGAACCCGTTGAGCAGGAGGCGGTCCGACCCGGTGGCGGGGAAGACGTCGACCAGGACGCGGCCCCCGCGCTCGCGGACGGCCTTGCGGTCGACCGGGTCCTGTCCTGCGGCCAGCCTGCGCAGCACGTGGAGGTAGGCGCTCACCGTCTGGGCCAGGGCCCAGGGGGCGGTGACCCAGTCCTCGGCGGCCCAGGCCGAGTCGGCGGCGTACCCTTTCGCGGCGGCGGCGTCGGCGACCATGGCGGGCGCGGCCCCGGCGATGCGCGGGAGCATCCGCTCCAGGAGGGCGACGCGTTCGGGGAGCGGGGTGGCGGTCCAGGTGCCGGCCCGGTCGCGCAGGCCGGCCACGGCGAGGTCGAGCGAGCTGGTGTCGAGTGCGGGGGCGGTGCTCACGGGCGGGCTCCTTGGGTGGGTCCGGTGGGGGGAGAGTCAGGGGGTGGCCGTACGGGCCGCGTCGCGGGCCGGGTCGATGAGCCAGAAGGACGCAGCGGCCCCCAGGACGAGGAGAAGGCCGGAGAGCACGACGGCGTTCTGGTAGCCGCCGCTCCCCCGGGCGTCGACGAGGGCGCCCACGACCGCCGGGGCGGCCAGCCCGGCCATGGTGACCAGGGCGTTCATGACGCCCAGCGCACCGCCGGCCCGGTTCGGCGGGGCGAGTTCGCTGACGGTGGTCGCCGCGACGGCCGCGTACGAGCCGCCGAGCCCGAAGCCGAGGGCGATCAGCACCGTCTTGGCCGTGGAGCCGACCGCGAGCGGGACGGCCAGGCAGCACAGTGCGCCGAGCGCGAGCAGCGTGCCGCCGACCCAGCCCCGGGCGCGGCGGCTGCCGACGCCGCGCCGCATCAGCCGTCCGGTGACCCCGGCCTGGGCGAGCAGGACGACGGCGCCGATGGTCCAGGGGGCGACGACGACGGTGCCCGCCTCGCCGGCCGTGTAGCCGAGGGCGTTGCGCAGGTAGGACGGCAGCCAGACCAGCATGAGGGCGACGGTCCAGTAGCTGGTGAAGTAGGCGAAGGTGGCACCGATCCAGGTGCGGCTGGTGAGGATCGCGCGGTACGGGACCGGGGTGGCGGGCTCCTCCTCCCGTACGCGCGTACGGGAGGGCTCGACGCGGTGTCCGCCGTCCGCGCCGAGCACCCTCCAGACGGCGGCCCACACCAGGCCCACGCCCGCCAGCACCCACAGCGCCGTGCGCCAGCCGTGGTGCTGGATGACCCAGGACAGGCCGGGCGCGGAGGTGATCACCCCGAGCGTGACGCCGAGGGTGATCAGGGCGCCCGGCAGGTTGCGCCGGTCGTTGGGGAACCAGGCGAGGGCGGCCTGCTGCGCCACGGGGAAGGCCGGGCCCTCGGCCGCGCCCAGGAAGACCCGGGAGGCGACGAGGACGGCGAGGCCGCCGCCGATCGCCGCGGGCACCTGGGCCACGGACCAGAGCAGCGCCATGAGCAGCAGCAGGATCTTCGGTGAGACCCGGTCGGCTGCGAGCCCGACCAGGACGGCCGCGACCGAGAAAAGCAGGAAGAACGCGCCGTTGACGAGGCCGAATTGAGTGGCGCTCAGGTGCAGGTCCGCGCGGATCTCGTCGGCGGCGAGGCCGAGCACGGACTTGTCGGCGAAGTTGACCATCATGAAGACCACGAGGAGCGCGGTCACCGTCCAGGCCCGGGTACGGGTGCCGACGGGTGCCACCGCTTCGGTGGGGTGCTGGGGCCGTTCGATCGGTGCCGCGGTCATGGGGTCTCCCGGGAAGAGGGGCGGAGGGGTCAGGACAGCGGTACGCCGGCGATGGCGATGCGCTCCATGACCCGGCGCTGCGGGAAGTAGTCGTTGATCGCGTAGTGCTGGGTGGCGATGTTGTCCCAGATGGCGATCGAGTCGGCCTCCCAGTGGAAGCGGACCTGGTACTCGGGGATGCGGGCCTGGAGCACCAGGATGTCGAGCAGTTCGCGGCTCTCGGCGTCGGACAGGCCGTTGATGCGGGTGGTGAAGGGCTCGTTGACGTAGAGGGTCTTGCGGCCGCTGCGCGGGTGGCGGACGACGACCGGGTGCTCGACCTGGGGCCAGGACATGCGGAACGCGGCCTTCTGCTCGTCGTTCATGAGGGCGCCCCAGCTGGGTGCCCAGTCGTGCACGGCGGTGAGCTCGGCGATGCGGGCCTTCAGGTCGTCGGGCAGGTTGTCGTAGGCGGCTGCCATGTCCGCCCACATGGTGTCGCCGCCCGCCTCGGGCACCTCAACGGCGCGCAGGACGGAGCCGAGCGCCGGGTTGACCATGAACGAGTGGTCGCTGTGCCAGATGTTCTTGTTGCCGGCCGCCTTGGCGTCCTTGGCGAGGCGCGAGACGCCGGCCGTCCCGGTCTTCGGGAAGAACGGGTTGGGCTCCGGCGGGCCCCAGACGCCGGACAGGGCGAGCTGGTGCTCGGCGGTGAAGCCGGTCTGCTCGCGGAAGAAGATCACCTTCCACTCCAGCAGCGCCTGGCGCAGCTCCTCGGCGAGTTCGCCGCTGATCGGGCGGGTCAGGTCGACCCCGCCGAGCACGGCACCGAAGTGCGGGGTGAGCGGGCTGATCCCGACCTGCCGGTACGTGGCCGGCTCGGCGCCGGGCGCGAGCCGTTCGAGGGTCCGGCTCCCGTAGTGCATGAGCGGCTTGTCCAGGACCGGCTTGGGGTTCGTGACAGCGGTCTGCATAGGTGTTCCTCCCGCGGCGGGCTAATTACGTAACCAGCAGTATCGATATGAAGATGCGGCGGGGCAAGGGGTGCGGCGGGTTGATTCGCGGGCGGATCCGGTGACCGTCCGGGGGTGGTTCCGGGCATGCGGAAGCCGCCCGGCGACTGGGCCGGGCGGGGGCGACGGGCGCTACGCCTGGACGGCGACCGCCCGGCCGATCAGGTCCACCATGGATTCCACCAACTGCTCGTCCGGCAGGCGCTGTTCGCCGACCATCCGGAAGACCAGCGAGGCGGCGACCAGCGTCGCGGCGGCGGCGATGTCGACATCGGCCCGGACGTCACCGCGCGCCACCCCGCGCTCCAGGAGGTGGCGGGTCTCGCTCATCACGCGGGCCGTGTAGTCGCGGTACGCGCCCGGCTCGGCGCCCGCCTCCGAGGAGGAGCCGATCACCCCGGCGAGCAGGCGCGCGACGCCCGGCTGCCGGTACGCCTCCATGCGCGCCGTCAGCACGGCGCGCAGCTCGGCCCGGAAGTCGCCCATGTCGGGGACCGTCAGCGGCCCGATCCGGGACTCGGCGGCGGCCAGGACCAGATCCTGCTTGGTGGCCCAGCGCCGGTACATGGCCGGTTTGCTGACGCCGGCCCGGGCCGCCACGGCGTCCATCGTCAGCGCGCCCATCCCGTGCTCCGTCACCAGGGCGACGACGGCGTCCAGCACGGCCCGGGTGACGCGCTCCTCACGGGGTCTGCCGGGGCCGCGCCGCGCCTTGGTCACCTGTTCGTCGGCCATGCCCCGACCCTACGCGGGCCGGGCCCACCCCTCCCGCAGGGGTACGGCCCCGGCTCACCGCGTCAGCTCGTCGCGCAGGACGTGCTTGGTGATCTTTCCGGAGGGCGTGCGGGGCAGGTCCGGGCGCAGGACGAGTTCGCGGGGCACCTTGTAGCGGGCGATCCGGGGCTCCAGCCAGGCGCGGACGCCCTCCAGGTCGGGCGAGGCGCCCTCGCGCGGGACGACCACGGCGACCACGGTCTCGCCCCACTGGGGGTGGGGCCGGCCGACGACGGCGACGTCCAGGACGTCGGGGTGGCCGCGCAGGGCGCCCTCCACCTCCTGCGAGGCGACGTTCTCGCCGCCGGTGATGATCACGTCCTTCATCCGGTCCACGACCGTGACGAACCCGTCCTCGTCGACCCGGCCCAGGTCGCCGCTGCGGTACCAGTCGCCCGCGAACACCTCGGCGGTGGCCTCCTCGTCGTCCAGATAGCCCACCATGCGGGTGTCGGAGCGCAGCCGGATCTCGCCGGTCTCCCCCGCCCCCGCGTCCGCGCCGTCCTGGCGCACGACCCGCAGCTCCACCCCGGGCATGCCGCCCCGGCCGATCGCGCCGGCCTTCGTGACCTGCTCGGCGGGCGAGAGCGAGGCGCCCACGGGGCCGGTCTCGCTCATCCCGTACACCTGGTGGAAGTCCTCGGAGCCGTACGCCTTCATGAGGCGGCGCGCGGTGTCCGCGTCGAGCGGTCCCGCGCCGTAGATCCAGGCCCGCACGGACGAGAGGTCGTACGAGGCGAAGTCGGCGACCGCCTGCGTCGGTGCGATGAGGGCGATCGGGGCGCCGAACATCGCGGTGACCCGTTCGCGCTGGATGGTCTCCAGCATGCCCCGGGGTTCGTACTCGCGCTGGAGCACCACCGTGCCGCGTGTCAGCAGCGTGCCCATCACCCAGTTGTTGAGCGGGGAGGCGTGCCAGACGGGCATGCAGATCAGGAACCGCTCGTCGCGGCGCAGCGGGATGGCGGCGGCGGTGTAGGCGGCCGTCAGGGTGATCGTCCGGTGGGTGTGGACGCAGCCCTTGGGGATACCGGAGGTGCCCGAGGTGTACAGGATCTGCGCGATGTCGCCCTCCGTAGCCGGCTCCCCGGCAAACGGCTCGGCGGCCGCGATCCGGGCCTCGAACGCGTCGGAGGGCAGGCCGTCCGGCCCGGCGTCGGGGTGGCTGACCAGCCAGGTCACCCCGGCGCCGGCGGCGGTGGCGCGCTCGCCGATCTCCGCGTCGACCACGGCGATCCCGGCCCCGCAGTGGGTCAGCTGGCGTGCCACCTCGGCGGTCTGGAGCTTGTGGTTGACCGGGACCAGGGTGGCGCCCGCATACCAGGCGCCGAACGCCGCGAACAGGAAGGCCGGGGTGTTGTACGTCATCACGGCCAGCCGGTCGCCGGGGCGCAGCCCGGCCTCCCGCAGCACGGTCGCGGCGCGGCGGGCCGCGTCGGCGAATTCCCGGTAGGACCACCGCTGCTCACGGTAGACGACCGCTTCGTGGTCCCCGGCCGAGCGGACGGCGCTGTCCAGCAGGGTACTGAGGTGCATCACGTTCTCCTGACGAGCCGGACCGTGCGAACGGACCATGGCGGGAAACTCTGAATGATGGTTCACTTCTTTCATGGCCTACCGCAAGACCCCAGCCGAAATCAGTCGGCTCGAAGCAGCCAGGGAGCATCTGATCGCCGCCGCCACCTCGGTGGTCACGGAGGTCGGCTGGTCCCAGGCGTCGGTCACCGCCGTCGCCGACTCGGCCGGTATCGCGGCCGGCTCCGTCTACCAGCACTTCTCGTCCAAGGCGGCGCTGGCCGTCGAGGTGTTCCGGCGCGCCGCCGGGCGCGAGGTCGAGGTGCTCGGCACGGTGCTGCGCGAGCCGGGGACTCCGGTCGAGCGGCTGGCCCGGGGCATCGAGGTCTTCGCCCGCCGCGCCCTGGAGAACCGGGGCCTGGCCTACGCGCTGCTCGCCGCCCCGGCCGATCCGGCGGTCGGCGCCGAACGCCTCGACTACCGCCGCCGCTACCGCGCCCTGTTCGCCGAGGTCGTCCACGAGGGCATCGAGGAGGGCCTGCTGCCCGCGCAGAACGGCGAGATCACCGCCGCCGCGCTCACCGGCGCGGTCGGCGAGGTCCTGGTCGATCCGCTCGGCGCCGGCGACGGGGAGACCACCGAGGCGCTGCTCACCGAACTCGTCGCCATGGCCCTGCGCTGCGCGGGCGCCCCGCCCGCACAGCAGCCCTGACACCGCTCCACCAGGAGGTTCCCGTGCCCGAAACCATCGCCCCGCGGAGCAACCCCACCGCCGCGACCCACGAAGTGACCAACCAGGCGCCGCCGTTGACCGGATACGACGCGGCCGACGACCCGGTGCTCCTGGAGGGCCTGCGCCGCGAGGGCGCCGAGTGGCACACCGAGGAGCTGCACCGGCTCGGCCGCTACGCCGGCAGCGCGCAGGCCCAGGAGTGGGCCGAGCAGGCCAACGTCAACGAGCCCGTGCTGCGCACCCACGACCGCTACGGCCACCGCGTGGACGAGGTCGACTTCCACCCCGCGTACCACCACCTGATGAACGCCTCGGTGGACGCGGGCCTGGCCGGTGCCGCCTGGGCGGACGAGCGCCCCGGCGCCCATGTGGCGCGCGCGGCCGGCTTCATGGTGATGTCGACGCTGGAGGCGGGCCACCTGTGCCCGGTCTCCATGACGTACGCGGTCGTCCCGGCGCTGCGGCACGCCCCCGACCTGGCGAAGACGTACGAACCGCTGCTGACCGGCCGGGTGTACGAGGCCGGGCTGCGCGCCCCCGCCGAGAAGCCGGGGCTGCTCGCCGGGATGGGCATGACGGAGAAGCAGGGCGGCACCGATGTGCGCGCCAACTCCACCGTGGCCACCGAGGCGGGCGACGGGACCTGGCGGCTGCGCGGGCACAAGTGGTTCACCAGCGCCCCGATGAACGACCTCTTCCTGGTCCTCGCCCAGGCGCCGGGCGGTCTCTCCTGCTTCCTGGTGCCGCGCGTCCTGCCGGACGGCAGCCGCAACACCTTCCGCATCCAGCGGCTCAAGGACAAGCTGGGCAACCGGTCCAACGCCAGCAGCGAGCCCGAGTTCGACGACACGGTCGCCTGGCTCGTCGGTGCGGAGGGCAAGGGCGTGCGCACCATCATCGACATGGTGACGATGACCCGTCTGGACTGCGTCATCGGCTCGGCCGCCGGCATCCGCGCCGCGCTCGCCCAGGCCGCCCACCATGTGCGCCACCGCTCGGTCTTCGGCGCCAAGCTGATCGACCAGCCGCTGATGCGCAATGTGATCGGCGACCTCGCGGTCGAGTCCGAGGCGGCGACCACGCTCGGGCTGCGGCTCGCCGGGGCCGCCGACCGGGCCCAGCGGGGCGACGCCGAGGAGCGGGCGTTCCTGCGGCTGGCCACGGCGGTGTCCAAGTACTGGGTGTGCAAGCGCCAGCCGGTCGCGGTCGCGGAGGCGCTGGAATGCCTCGGCGGCAACGGTTACGTCGAGGATTCGGGCATGCCGCGCATGTACCGGGAGGCGCCGCTCAACGGCATCTGGGAGGGCTCGGGCAATGTGAACGCGCTCGACCTGCTGCGCGCGCTGGCCCGGGAACCCGAGTCGCTGAACGCCTTCCGCGCCGAGGTCGAGGCCGCCTCGGGGGCGGACCGCCGGCTGGACGCGGCCTGGCGGGAGCTGCGCGGCGAGCTGGTCCTCACCGAGGACGCCCCGCTGCGGGCCCGGCGCCTCATCGAGCGCGCCGCACTGGTGCTCCAGGGCTCGCTGCTCGTCCGGCACGCGCCGACGGCGGTCGCCGACGCGTTCTGCGCCTCGCGGCTGGCCGGGGACCGGGGGCTCGCCTTCGGCACCCTGGCACCGGACACCGACTTCGCGGGGCTGCTGGAGCGGCTGCCCGTGTGAGCGACCCCTGAACGGAGCCGGGCCGCCCCGCTACCGGGCGTCCGGCTCCGTTTCCATGAGGGCCCGCACCTCGGCCACATGCGCCGCGCCCGCCGGGTAGGGCAGGGCCCGCACCAGGTCGTCGGCACGTGTCAGTGCCTCCCGCGCCGCCTCGCCCTCGCCGAGCCGGTGCAGGGCCAGGGCCAGGACCGTGCGCGCGTCCGCCTCGGCCAGCCGTTCGCCGGTGCGCCCGGCGCGGACCACCTCCTCGCCCGCGATCCGGCGCGCGGCCTCGGGCCGGCCGCAGTGCAGCTCGGCCCAGGCGGCGAACACCGGCACGTCCCGCTCATGGCCGGCCGGCGCGCGCAGCGCCTCGCCCGGGGCCCCCGTCCGCAATGCCAGTTCGGCGCGGGCGGCCCGGACCTCGTGGCCCGCCTGCCGGTCCACGAGGCCCGGCGAGGACTGCGCGCGGTTGAGGAGCGCGGCGGCGTCCCGCGTGTCCCCGGTGCGCATCCGGACGAGGGCGAGGGCGGCGAGGGTGTACGGGAGACACCAGGCCTGGTCCTCCTCGGCACCCGCGACCGCCGCCTCGGCGAGGGTGCGCGCGGACTCGAAGTCCTCCAGGAGCAGCTGGAGTTCGGCGAGGTTGGCGCGCTCGAAGGCGGCCCCGGCCAGGTCGCCCGACTGCTCGACGAGGCCGAGGGCCCGCTGTCCGGTCGCCACGGCCCGGCGCAACTGGCCGCTGCGCCGCTCGTTCTCCCGCAGGGTCGACAGCACCTGGCCGAGCAGCGTCGGGTCGCCGTACGCCTCGGCCGGCGGCAGGGCGAGGTCGGCCGCCTCGCGGGCCTCGTCCAGCCGGCCGCTCAGGCCCAGGATGCTGGCCCGCAGCGAGTGTGCCCGGGCCATCAGCCCCTCCCCCGCCCGGCCGGCCACCCGCTGCCCGGCGGCCACCGCCAGCTGGGCGGCCGGGTAGGCGTCCTCGTACCGGCCCTGGATGCGGCACAGCACGGCCTGGGCCAGGTAGTGGCCCGCGGCCGGTTCCGCTGCGGTGTCGGGGGTGACCGGGTGCGCGGCCAGCACCTGCCGGCCGGCGTCGGGCAGGCCGGTGCGCCCGAGGGTGTCGGCGAGCCAGGCCGCCGCGAGCACGATGTCCTCGTGATCGCCACGTCTGACGAACTCGTCCAGGGCGAGGCGCAGCACCTCCGCGGCCTGGGCGAAGTTCCCCATGCGGCGCAGCACCTGGCTGTGGGCGAGACGGGCGCGGGCGGCGTCCACGTCGAGCCGGGCGACCAGGTCGCGGTAGTAGCGGTCGGCGGTGTCGTTGGCGAAGAGGGCTGCGGCCCGGGCGGCGGCGCGGCGCAGGTACTCGGCGGCGCGCGGGTCGTCGGCACGGGTGAAGTGCGAGGCCAGGGTGTCGACGGCGTCGGGGCGGCGGCGGAGCACCGCCTGCGCGAAGGCGCCGTGCAGCTGCCTGCGGCGGACGGCGGAGAGCTTCTCGTAACAGGTGAGGCGGACCAGCGGGTGGCGGAAAGTGAGGCCCGCCTCGTGCCGGCCGCCCACCAGGATGTCCCGTTCCTCGATCAGCGAGGCGTCCATGGCCCGCTCCAGCGCGTCGGTGGCGGCGCCCCCGGTGACGACGGGGTGGAGACCGTGGGCGGCCACGTCGAGCAGCTCTGACAACGATGTCTCGGGTCCGGCCACGGAGAGCGCCTCGACGATTCTCCGGGCGTCGGGGTCGAGCCGCGCCAGCCGGTCCGCGACGAGCTGCCGGACGCCGTCCGGGGCGACGGTCCCGGCGCCCTCGGCCATGCCGTGGGCCAGCTCGACGGCGAACAGCGGGTTGCCGAGCGAGAGTTCCCAGATCCGGTCCGGGGCGCCGGTGGTGGGGGCGGCGACCGGCCCGATCGTGTCGCGTACGACGGCGAGGCACGCCTCCTGGTCCAGGCGCGGCACCTCCTCGCGGACGGCGAGCCCCTGGCGGGCCAGCGAGGACAGGCCGGCGGAGCGCGGGTCGCCGTCGGGCATCTCCTCCTCCCGGTACGTCACGAGGAACCGCGGGCCGTGCGTCTGCGCGGCCCGCCGTGCCAGGTGGCTCAGCAGCTGGAAGGAGCCCAGGTCCGCCGCGTGCAGGTCGTCCAGCACGATCAGCACCGGCTGTACGGCGGCCAGTTCGCCGAGCAGGCCGGCGGTGGCGCGGAAGAGGCGGTCACGCTCCTCCTCGGGGCTGCGTTCGGAGTCGGCGCGGACCCGGCCGAGCGCCGGCAGGAACGCGGCCAGCTCGGGGTACTCGCCGCCGACGCGGGCGCGTTCCGCCTCGTCGCGTTCGGCGAGCCAGCCGTCCAGGGCCTCGGCGAAGGCGCCGTACGGGGTGTGTCCCTCCGCGTCGTGTCCGCCGCCCCACAGGACGGCGGTGCCGGAGGCGGCGGCCTGCCTGGCCACCTCGCCGGCCAGCCGGGTCTTGCCGACGCCGGGCTCGCCGGTGAGCACGGTGACGACGGCGGGCCCGTCCGCCGCGAGCAGCCGCCCGAGCACGGCCGCGCGCCCGCGCAGCGGGGTGGCGGCGGGGACCCGGAGCGAGGCGGGCAGGGAGGGCGCGGACGGCGGTCCGGCGGGCTCCGCCGCGAGCGCGGCGCGGTGCAGGCGCTCGGTCTCCGGGCCGGGCCGTACGCCCAGCTCGGCGTCGAGGGCCGCGCGGCAGACGTGGTACTGCCGCACCGCGCGGCGGCGCAGCCCGAGCCGGGTGTAGGCGTCGATGAGGAGGCGGTGGGCCAGCTCCTCGGCGGGGTTGTCGTCCAGGAGCCGTTCCGCGAGGGTGACCGCTTCCTGGGGCTCGCCGGCCCGGAGGTGGGTGTCGGCGAGGGCGAGGAGCAGGCGCTCCCTGAGATCGGCGAGCTGGGAGCGGCGGCCCTCGGCCCAGTCGGCGTAGCGGTCCTCGGGGAGGAGTTCGCCGGAGAAGCGGTGCAGGGCCTCGCGGAGACCGTCCACGCCACCGGCGGCGAGCGCCGTACGGGCCTCCTCCTCGGCGCGGTCGGCGTCGATGCGGACGCGGGCCGGGTCGAGGTGGAGCAGTCCGCCTTCCGAGAGGAGGTACGAGGAGGTGGCGCGGGAGGCGAGCTCGGGTTCCAGGGCCCGGCGGGCGGCGTGCAGGGCGACGCGCAGGCTGCCCTGGGCGGCCTGCGGGTCCGCGTCGGGCCAGCAGACGTCGATGACCTGCTCGCGGTGGAGCCGGTGTCCGGGTACGACGGCGAGCAGCTTCACCAGGGCCTGGGCGGTCTGTCTCGGCCAGCGGTCGGCCAGGGCCGGTCCGCCGTCGCGGGTCACCCGGAATCCACCGAAAAGGTGGATGTGCACCAGGGGTGGCGCCGGGTCGGTGCTGGGTGCTGTGTACCGCTCGTTCATGAGGGCGCCCACTTTAACCGGGCGCGCCGCCGCCCCCTCCGGCGAGTGCGCGGAGGGGGCGGCGGACGGGGTGACCGCCCGGGCTCAGGAGAGCTTGAGGGTGATCGTGTAGTGCGTGCTCTGGTTCGGGACCAGGTAGGCGCTGCCGATCAGCGCGGCACCTTGGTTGACGCCCCGCTCGTCGTAGTTGAGCATGACGACCTCTTCGGCGCCGTCACCGTCGAAGTCTCCGGTGGCGTAATTGCGGGCGCCGCCGGCGTTGGCGGCCTTGCCGAGGTAGTCCGGGTACTGCTGGTCACCGGTCAGTACGGCCGGGTCCCAGAAGTAGACGCCGCCCTGACCGCCGGTGGCGATCACCTTGTCCCCGTTCGGTGCGGTGATCCAGGTCGCGTACTGGGCCGGCGGCACCGTGAAGACACGGTTGTCCGCGTCGCCGTCGGCGCTGAAGGAGTAGATCGCCGCGGTGCCCGAGCCGAGCAGGACACCGTCGCCGTCGAGGTAGTTGCTGTGGGTCCACAGACCGCCGGTGGCCGCCGTGTGCAGCACCTCGCCCGTACGGCCGTCACGGATCTCCGTGACGTTGTGCGGGCTGAAGGCATCGGCACCGCTGAGCCCCGACGGGAGCCAGGCGACCCAGGTGTACACGACGGCGTGGCCGTCCGCGTACGGGATGGCGGGCGAGGCGTACACCGCGTGGTCGAGCAGACCGGCACGGACCTTGCCGTCCAGGGCCTTGGCCGGCGCCTTCGGCTCCTCGGCCCAGCCGAGCGCACCCGTCTTCGCCTCAAGCTGCACGGCCCGCATGACGGGGGCGGACAGGTCGAGGGAGTTCTCGCTGGTGTACTGCACGTACACCTTGCCGTCGCCCATGGACGGGGCGGAGAACTGCACGTCGCCGGCGTCCGCCGGTGCGGCGTACGTCCAGAGCGCCTTGCCGTTGCCCTTGTACACGCGCAACTTGTCGGTCGGGACCAGGATCTCGGACTTCTTGTCCCCGTCGACATCCGCGAACGTCACGGAGCGGACGAACTGGCCGCTGCCGTCGATGGTGTTCAGGATCGCACCGGTCCGCGAGTCGAGCACGACGACCGCGTCGTCCGTGGCGACGACGGTCTCCGGGGTCTTGGTCCCGGTGACGTCGGCGGACTCGATTCCGTGGACCGAGCCCGGCAGCGTGGTCTGCCACAGCTTCTTCGGCTTGCCGTCGAGCAACGAGGTGCCCGAGTACGCCCAGATGCCGTGGGAGGTGCCGCCCTCGACGAAGTCGTCCTTCTTGTCCCCGTCGATGTCGAGCGACTTGCCGTAGGCCATGTCGCCCTGAAGCGGCGTCAGCTGCTCCTGGGTGCCGTCCTTGAACGCGTAGGTACGGACGTTCTGGTCGGCGTCCACGACCCGGATGTGCCTGCCGTGCTTGTCCTTGTACACGTCCTGGAACGTGGGGGACGCGGTGGCGCCCTTCGTCTGCCAGGCGACCTTGCCCTTGCCGTTGAAGACGGTCAGCGAGGCGTACCGGTTGCCGCTGTTGGCGGCGGTGCCGATCGCGGTGTCGTCCTTCCCGGCCGCCACCAGCTTCTTGCCCACCACGTCGAGCCGCCAGGTGCTGGGACCGTCCTCGCTGTTGGACGGGTCGCGCTTGGTGGTGTGCTGCCACAGAGCGGTCTCGGGGTCGTCGCCGTCCAGGACGCGGATGGTGCTCGCGTTCACGAACAGCGAGTCCGTGAGCGAGGACTCGGAGACGGCGTACTCCGCGTCCGCCTTGCCGCTGAGGTCCCCGACCGCCAGCGCCGTGGGGACCACGTTGAAGCGCGTGTCGAGCGTGGTGCGGCGGCCGTCGGCGAGGTCGTACGCGGAGAGCTCGTAGCGCATCTCGTCCGTGAAGTCGGCCTGCTCGACGGCGACGAGCTGTCCGCGACCCTCGTCCACCCGCAGCTGACGGACGTACAGCGAGCTGTCGGTCTGCCACTGGACCGCGCCGTCGTTCATGTCGAGGACGAGCGCGCGGCCGCGGGAGGCGGTGGTCGCGGTCTTGCGCAGGTTCCACGCGACGGCGGCCTTGCCGCCCCCGAGGTCCTGGAGGGCACCCCAGGTAGCGGGGGCCGACGTGCCGGTGTCGTACGTCCAGGTGCTGGATTCGGTGAGCTTGCCGCCCTCGTAGGAGAAGCGGGTGCTGGTGAGCTTCGCGGTGCTGCTCGCCGGGGCGTTGTCGTTGTACTTCGGCGAGTCGGCGACGAGCAGCGCACCGTCGACGATCTTGACCTGGCCGGCGAACGTGTAGTACTTCGACCAGACCGTCTTCCCGGTCGTGCCGTCGAGGACCGTCACCATCGTGCCGGAGGTCATCGTGGTGCCCGGGATGACGACGCCGGAGGGCGGGCTCATGCCGACGTTCGCCGAGAAGACCACGTCGGGCACACCGTCGCCGGTCAGGTCACCGGTGTCGTAGCCCTGGTCGGAGTCGGGCGTGAACGGGCTGACGGCGTTGTAGCCCATCTGGACGTGCGGCGGGTAGAGCTCCTTCTCCCACGCGCGGAGCGGCCTGATCCCCCAGTCCGCGTAGAGGTCGTCCGTGGCGCGGGTCCACTGCTCGGTGCCGTCGGCGGCGGTCCGCGTCACGTGGGCCAGGCTGTGCAGGGTGAAGTAGTCACCTTTGTTGTTGACCGGCATCGTGGCGGCGTAGCCGTGCACGTTCTCGATGGTCGACTTCGACGTCACGGTGATGTTCGCGGACGCGGAGGTCGAGGCACCGGAGTCCGCGTCGGTCTTCGCGGCGTCGGCGGTGGCCCCGCCGTCCCCGTACAGATCCGGCTGCATGCGCTCGGCCAGCTTCGTGGCCTGGGCGTTCGTCAGGCGCATGCCGGAGCCGGAGTCCGAGTCGGCGGCGGCCAGGGCGTGCGGGGCGGCGGTCAGCGCGAGGCCCGCGGCGACCAGTCCGGAGGCGAGCCGCAGGGCCCGTCGCGAGTTGTGGGCTCTCATCACTTGTCTTCCCGCGTGAAGTGAACGGCCGAGCCGGCGGTGACGACCGGCTGGTCGAAGGAGTACTGCAGGGCGTCCGTACCGGTCTGGTCCTCGATGCCGACGGTGGCCGCGGCGCCGCGGTCCGGAACGGTCTGGTACTGGACGGTCACCGAGCCGGTGGCCTCGTCGAAGACGGCCTCGAAGGTGGCGCGGCCGGCGGTGCCGTCGGCGTACGCGGCCTTGTTCCACACGATGGCGAAGGAGCGCTTGCCCTTGGAACCGGTGACCGCCGTCTGCACGGTCGACTTCCTGTCCAGGACCAGGTCGTCCCAGAGGGCGGCGACGGTGCCGTTCGGCCGGGCGGCCGAGGGGAGCGCGGTGTTGGCGTAGTCGCCGATCCGCGGCTCCAGGAAGTTGATCAGACCGTTCGTGGTGACGGATGCGCTGGTGTACGAGACACCGTAGAGCTTCACCGGGAAGGGCAGCGCGAGCGTCTTGGCGTCCTCGTCACCGGTGAGCGCCACCGTGGTGGTGCCCTTGATCCAGGAGTACGTGGCCGGGGTGCAGGTGTTGCCGTACGTGTCGGACAGCGCCGGCAGCTTGACCTTGGCGGTCTCGTCGCCGTCGACGGTGAGCGCGCCGTGGTACGCGCCGTTGCAGAGGACCGGGGCGCTCGGCGTGACACTCAGGGTGTAGCTGCCCTCGGAGACCTCCGGCAGCGTGAAGGCGCCGCTGGTGTCGGTCTTCACCGACGCGACCGGGGAGCCGTCCACGGCGACCGTGGCCTTGGCGAGCGGGCGGCCCTGGACGTCGTAGACGGTGCCGGAGACCCTGTGCGAGTCGACCGCATCGAGCTGGAAGTCCTGGGTCAGGGCCTGGCCCTTGGTGACCTGGACGCCGGTGACGGCCTTCGGCGCGTAGCCGTAGCCGCTCAGCGTGAAGGAGTACGTGCCCTCGGCCAGCGTCAGCCGGTAGGCGCCGCCCGCGACCGTGTTCACGACACGGGAGGTGCCCGAGGCGTCGGTGGCCTTGATGCTCAGGCCGGTCAGCGCCTTGCCCGTGGCGGCGTCGGTGACCGTGCCGGTGACGGTGGCCGCGGTGTGCGGGGCCTTGTCGACGGAGGCGAAGATGTCGAGCTTGCCCTCGCCCCAGACGTTGTTGGCGCCGGCGGTGCCGCCGCAGTGCGTGTCGTCCACGTCGATCGCGCCCTCGTTGAGCAGCGCGCGGGTGCCGTCGATGTCACCGATCAGCGAGGGGGCTCCGGACCACAGCAGGGCCACCGCGCCGGCGAGGTGCGGGGTCGCCATCGATGTACCGGAGATGGTGTTGTACGTGCTGCCCGGCCAGGTGGACCGGATGTCGACGCCGGGGGCCGAGATGTTCGGCTTCTGCGAGCCGTCGACGAGCGAGGGCCCGAAGCCGGAGAACGGCGCGATCTTGCCGGTGGAGGCGTAGGCCCCTACGCCGTAGGAGGTGACCTGCGCCCCCGGCGGGTGGGTCGTGGAGCAGGTGATGCCGTCACCGTCGTTGCCGGCGGCGAACGCCTCGAAGATGCCCGCGGAGTTCCACGCCTCGACGATGTCCTGGTAGAAGGTCGTCGTCGGGTCGTCGGCGCCCCACGAGTTGTTGACGATGTCCGGCGCGAGGTCGGGGCGCGGGTTCCGCCCGTTGTGGTCGGTCGGCGCGAGGATCCACTGGCCGGCCAGGAGCAGGGTGGAGTCGTTGCACGTGTCCGTCTCGCAGCCCTTGGCGGCGATCCAGGTCGCGTTCGGGGCGACACCGACGCCGCCCTTGCCGACCATGGTGCCCATGGTGTGGGTGCCGTGCCCGTTGTTGTCGCAGGGGGCGCTGGTCGGGCACTGACCGCTGGCGTCGTACCAGTTGTAGTCGTGCGTGAAGGAGCCGTCGCCGTTGTTGCCCCGGTAGCTGTCGACCAGGTCCGGGTGGTCGTACTGGACGCCGGAGTCGACGTTGGCGATGACGATGCCCTCGCCGCGGTCCTGGTAGTCGTCCCAGACCCGGTCGGCCTTGATGTCCTTGACACCCCACTCGGGGGTGGTTTCCTCGGCCGTCGCGGCCTCGGTGGCGGCCTCGACTGCGGCCTTCGTCTCGGCCGCGGCGGGCTTCGACTCGATGTCGTCCAGCTCGTAGTGCTGCTCCTTGACGATGCGCGCGACGTCCGAGCGCATCGCGAGACGCTCCACGAGGTCCTGGTCCCCCGTGACCCTGACCGCGTTGGCGATCCAGAAGTCCTGGTGGCCCACCTTCTCCTTGTCGAGGAAGGTGTTGAGGGACTGCTGGCTCTTGCGGGCCTTCGCCTTCAGCTCGTCGAACGCCGACTTCGCCCGCGCGGCGTGGCCGTGCTCGCGCTTGGCGGTCGTGAGGTCGGCCTTGTCCTTGAGGACGACGAAGAACGATGCCTCGCCGCCCTTGTCCACGGCCTTCAGCAGGGCGGAGTCGACCTGGGCGGTCGGGCCCTCGGCGGCGGCCGCGGACGGGGGGCCGATCAGCAGGCCCGTGACGGTGAGCGCTGCTGCCGCCCATGCGGCGGTTCTCCGCCGGGGCGATCGGGACAGGTGCATCGGGATGCTCCTCCAGGAACGGTACGGGGGAGCCCGGACGTTAGGAGGAGGGCGTTACTCGGGCATTACAAGCCCGCCCCGACCGATGTTTCCGCAGGTCAGGACAGCCCGTCGGGACTTCACGGCAAGTGTCCCGGACGGGCCGCGTCACACGGCGGCAGACCTCGTTCGGCCCACCCCCGCTCGCGTGAACCCACCGATGAACGTTGCCTGACAGTCAGACAAATCGGACGGGTGGGAGGCGCGGTGGCGGGCATCGGCGCGAGTGACGGCTCCTCACCCTCGGAGGTCCGGGCCCTGCGGGACCGCGTGACCGCGCTCGAACAGGAGCGCGCGCGCCCGCCCCGCCACCGGGGCCGCTCCTTCCTCGCCACCGTCCTCATCGTCCTCGGCTGTCTGCTGGCCCCGCTGTCCGTCGTCGCCGCGTGGGCGTCCGACCAGGTGGGGGACACCGACCGTTACGTGGCCGCGGTCGCCCCGCTCGCTTCCGACCCGGCCGTCCAGGACGCCGTGGCCGACCGGGCGACCGACGCGCTGATGACCAGGATCGACCTGTCGGCGCTGCTGTCCGGGGTGTCGCCGGATGACCGGCCCCGCCTGGAGAAGGCGCTCGGGCGGCTCGGCGGCTCGCTGGAGGACGCGGTCCGCAGCCTCATCCACGACCGGGCGCGCGCGGTCGCCGCGTCGGACGCATTCGAGAAGGTGTGGACCGAGGGCAACCGGCGGGCGCACCGGGCCGTGGACAAGGCGCTCACCGGGAAGGGCGGCGGCGCGGTGGAGCTGACCGACGACGCCGTCACGCTGGACCTGGCCCCCGTGATCGACCGCGTGAAGCAGCAGTTGGTGGACCGGGGCATGGCGGTGGCCGGGCACATCCCGGAGATCCACACCGACATCACACTCATCAGGTCGGAGGACGTCGGCAGGGTCAGGACGTACGTACGGGTCCTGCAATTCCTGGGCGACTGGCTCGCCGTGATCGCCGTCCTGCTGATCGCCGCGGGCGTGCTGTTCTCGGTGCGGCGGCGCCGCTCGCTGGTGGCGGGGGCCCTCGGCGCAGCCGTCGCCGTGGGTCTGCTCGGCATCGGGCTGCGGATCTTCCGGGCGGTCTGTCTGGACGCGCTGCCGGGCGGGGTGTCGCCGGGGGCGGCGGGCGCGGTCTACGACGCGATGACCCGGTTCCTGGGGACGACGGTACGGATGGTGGTGGCCCTGGGGGTCGTGGTCGCGCTGGCGGCCTGGCTCACCGGCCCGGGGCGGCGGGCGACGACCGTCCGGGGGTTGTGGACGTCCGGGATCGGCGCGGTGCGGGCCACGGCCGACGGGGCGGGGCTGCGGACTGGCCCGGTCGGCCCGTTCGTACGCCGGTTCCGCGCCTGGTTCATCTGGCTGCTGGTGGCCGGGGCGCTGGTGGTCTACCTGTTCTGGGCGCATCCGACGGGGTGGGCCGTCGTCGGGATCGCGCTCTGTCTGCTGTTCCTGCTGGCGGTGGTGGAGTTCCTGGCGGCCGGGGACCGGGAGCCGGGCGGCACGCCCGCCTGAGAGAGGAGCGAGGAACATGGCGGGAGTCGACGCGGACGCCGTGCGGAGGATGACCGGCGCGCTGTTCATCGAGCGCGGGCTGCGCAGTCCGAGCTCGACCCGGTTCTGGGGGCTGCTCGTGCTGGCCGCAGTCATCGCGAGTGCGGGGGTCGTCGGGGACTCCACGGCCACGGTGATCGGTGCGATGATCGTCGCACCGCTGATGACGCCGATCCTCGGCTGCGCGCTGGCGCTGGTGCTGGCCCGTCGGCGTCAGGTGGTGCGCTGTCTGCTGCTGGTGGCCGGGGGCTCGCTGGCGGTGGTGGCGATCGGCATGCTGCTGGGCTGGATCGCCGCTCCGCCGGACGCCTTCGCCTCCAACAGCCAGGTCTCCTCGCGGATCAGCCCGCGCCTGATCGATCTGCTCGCCGCGCTGGCCACCGGCACGGTCGGCGCGTTCGCCCTGGTGCGCGCCGATATCTCGGACACGTTGCCGGGCGTGGCCATCGCCATCTCCCTGGTTCCGCCGCTGGCCGTGACGGGGCTGCTCCTGACGGTGCACCGGTATCACGACGCCGGGGAGTCGGCGCTCCTGTTCGCGACCAACGTGGCCGCGATCGTGGCCACCGGGACCGTGGTCTTCCTCTGTTACGGCGTACGGGCGGGCGCCGAGCGGGCGGACATGCGGGTCGGGCAGTTCCGGGGCTGGACGCTCGTGGCGGTGGCCTGTGTCGTCGTGCTCGTCGCCGTCCCGCTCACCACCGGCACCCTTCGGGTCGCCCAGGACCGTTCGCTGGCCGCCGACGCCCGGCCGGTCGCGGAGCGGTGGGCGGCGACCGGGAAGTGGCAGATCGCGTCCGTGGAGGCGCGCAACGGGATCGTCGTCATCGGCGTGCTCGGCCTGCCGCCGCAGCCGGCGCCGACCGCGCTGCGCGAGGCGCTGGACGACCACGGGATGCGCGACGCCGACCTCGAACTCCACCTGGTCGGCGGGCGTACGCACTGGTGCCCGGCGGACACGGACACCTGCACGGTACGGAAGGGCGGGCGCAGCTGATCCGCCTCAGCGGCGGCGGCCCGGCTCCCCCGACTCGCGCAGCCTTCGCCAGACCGCCTTCGCCGCGTGGTGTCCGGACATGCCGTGCACCCCGGGACCGGGCGGGGTCGCCGAGGAGCAGAGGAAGACCGCCGGGTGCGCGGTGGCGTACGGGACGCGGGCGAGCTTGGGGCGGATGACGGTCTGGAGGCCGGCGAAGGCGCCGCAGGCGATGTCCCCGTCCACGTAGTTCGCGTTGCGCTTCGCGATGCCGGGCGGGCCGGCGACCGCGCGGGCGAGGACCAGGTCGCGGAAGCCGGGGGCGAACCGCTCCAGCTGTCGTTCGATGACCTCGGTCGCGTCGCCCTGCCAGCCCGCCGGGACATGCCCGTACACCCAGAAGACGTGCTTGCCCTCGGGGGCGCGGGTGGGGTCGACCAGGCTGGACTGCGCGGTGATCAGGAAGGGGGCGCGGGGGTCCCGGCCCTCCACCGCCCGGTGCAGCGCGTCATCGATCTCGCCGGCGGTGGGGCCGATGTGCACGGTGCCGGCCCGGCGGGGCTCCTCGGCGGTCCACGGCACCGGGCCCGACAGCGCGTAGTCGATCTTGAAGCAGGAGGCGCCGTAGCGGTACCCCTGGTAGGCGCGGCCGAGGCCGGCGATCCGGGCGAGCGCGGCCGGTGAGGTGTCGAAGACGTAGGCGCGGGCGGGCGGCAGTTCGTCCAGGCGCTTGACCTCCATACCGGTCGTGACCGTGCCGCCCAGCTCCCGCAGGTACGAGGCGAGGGCGTCGGAGATGGCCTGGGAGCCGCCGCGTGGCACGGGCCAGCCCCGCTCGTGCGCGGCGAGCGCGAAGAGCAGGGCGATGCCGCCGGTGGCGATGCCGTTCGTGGGCGCGATGGCGTGCGCGGCGAGGCCGGCGAGGAGGCCGCGGGCCTTCTCGCCCCGGAAGCGGCGGGAGAGCAGGGTGGCGGGCTGGATCGCGTCGAGCCCGAAGCGCGCCCAGCGGTACGGGTCGCGGGGCAGCCCGTCCCACGGGGTGCGCAGGAAGTCCCGGGCGAGGGTGTCCCAGTGGCCGAGGTAGGGGGCGAGGAGCCGGCGGTAGGCGCCCGCGTCCTCGGGGCCGAGCGACATCGCGGTCTCCCCCACGGAGCGGGCGAGCACGGCGGCGGTGCCGTCGGGGAAGGGGTGGGCGAGGGCGAGGGCGGGCTGGATCCATTCCAGGCCGTGCCGGTCGAGGGGCATCGCGTCGAAGGCCGGGGAGCCTATGGCCAGGGGGTGCACCGCCGAGCAGGGGTCGTGCCGGAAGCCGGGGAGCGTCAGTTCCTCCGTACGCGCCCCGCCGCCGACCGTGGGCCCGGCCTCGAAGACCTGGACGGCGAAGCCCCGGCGGGCCAGTTCGACTGCGGCGGTCAGTCCGTTGGGGCCCGCGCCCACCACGACCGCATCGAGCATCGACGGCACCTTCGGACTCCTTTGTCAGCCGACGGTCGGAGCACCCAGGATATTCGCAGGCACCGACAGGCCGGGGGCGGGTAGCGTCCTCGCCCGATGACCTCACAGAACTTCGCGGGCCCCGCCGATTCCGGAATGACCGCCAGGATCGCCGAGATGGCCGCCCGGCTCACCCGAGTGCCCGGCATCCGGGCCGTCCTGCTCGGCGGCAGCCGGGCCCGGGGCGCCCACCGCCCGGACTCCGACTGGGACCTGGGCGTGTACTACCGCGGCACGCCGGACACCGCCGCCCTGTCCGCACTGGCCACCGCCTTCCAGGGCTCCCCGGTCGAGGTGACCGTCCCCGGCGGCTGGGGGCCGTGGGTGGACGCCGGTGGCTGGCTCCGGGTGGACGGCGTCCAGGTCGACTGGATCCTGCGCGACCTGGACCGGGTCGAGGCGGTCTGGGCCGGCTGCCGCGAGGGCCGTGTCGAGGTGGGGATCCAGCCGGGCCATCCGCTGGGCTTCTGGTCGCCCGCGTACCCGGGCGAGGTCGCCCTCGGGCGCGTACTGTCCGACCCGGGCGGGGAGTTGACGGCCCTGAAGCAGGAGACCTCGGTCTATCCGGAGCCGCTGCGCAAGGCGCTGGCCGACGCGGCCTGGGAGGCGGAGTTCTCGGTCGCGGGGGCCCGCAAGGCGGCCCCGGCGGGCGACCGGCTGTACGTCTCGCTCTGCCTGTCCCGGGCCTTCGGCATCCTCGCCCAGTCGCTCCACGCCCACCACCGTACGTGGTGCCTCAACGAGAAGGGCGCCCTCGCGGCCACCGCCGCCCTGCCCGAGACCCCGGCCGGCTTCACGGACCGGGTGGACACGGCGCTGCGGGGCCTGGACGCGGCGGCGGTGGAGACGGCGGCGGAGCTGGTGCGCGAGGTGCGTGCGGTGCTGGGGTCGGCGTCGGGGTGAGCGGGGGCATCGGGCGGCACCCTCTAGACTGCCTCGCATGGTCGCCGAACTGCAGTGCGTGGTGCTGGACTGCCCCGAGCCCCTGCTTCTCGCCGAGTTCTACCGCGCGCTGCTCGGCGGGCGCGTGAACCAGGTGGACCGCCGGTGGGCGGTCGGCGACGACTGGGCGACCCTGCACACACCCTCCGGCACGGTGCTGGCGTTCCAGCGGGTGGAGGGCCACAGGCCGCCGAAGTGGCCCGACCCGGAGCACCCGCAGCAGTTCCACCTGGACTTCGGGGTCCCCGACCTGGACGAGGCCGGGGCCGAGGCGACGGCGGCGGGTGCGACCGTGCTGGACGACGCGGGCGGCACGGACCGGCCGTGGCGCATCTACGCCGATCCGGCGGGGCACCCGTTCTGCCTGGTCAAGCACAGCCCGCGCGCCTCCGCCTGAGCGGGGCTCAGTCCGCGCGGATCGCGGTGACGCAGCGGGCCAGCAGCTCGCGCAGCATGTCGCGCTCCTCGGAGGTGAACGCGTCCGCGATGCGGCGTTCGATGCGGACGGCCCGCTCGTCGGCCCGGCGCAGGGTTTCCGTCCCGGCATCCGTCAGCCGGGTCTCCAGCATCTTCTGGTGGTAGGGGTGCGCGGACCTGGCGATCAGGCCCCGCTCCTCCAGATGCTTGAGCACCCCCGCCATCGCCTGAGGGGTCACCAGGCACGCCCGGGCGAGCGCCGCGCCCGAGATCCCGGGGTTGTCGGAGAGCGCGAGCAGCGCCGCGTACTGCGCGACCGTGAGGCCGGCGTCCTTGAGCGCGGCGCTCTTGGCTGCCATGAGGGCCTGCTCGGCGCGCTTGATGTCCAGGCCGAGGCGTTCACCGGCGGTCATTCCCATGCTCGCGAGCGTACAGCGCCGGATACGGAGCAAGCTCCGAACTGGAGACAGGCATGGAATTCATATCAAGAGCTTGATATAACTCAGGCCATGGATACTTACACGGCACCCCACACCTTCACCGGCACCGTTCTCATCACCGGGGCCACCCAGGGACTCGGCCTCCACCTCGCCCGCGACCTGGCCGGGCGCGGCGCCACGCTTCTCCTGCACGGCCGCGACCGCGCCCGGCTCGACCGGGCAGCTGCGGAGGCGCGGGAACTCTCGGCCGGCCGGGCCGAGGTCCGCACCTATCTCGCGGACCTCGCCGACCTCGACCAGGTCCGGACCATGGCGGCCGAAGTCCGCGCGGCCGAACCCCGTCTCGACGTGCTTGTCAACAACGCGGTGGCCGGCGGCGGAAGCGAACCGCTGCGCCGGGAGTTCGGCGCGCAGGGCCACGAACTGAGGTTCACCGTCAACCACCTGACGCCGTATCTGCTGATCAGGGAGTTGCTGCCGCTCCTCTCGGCGTCGGCGCCCGCGCGGGTGGTCCAGGTGGCCTCGATGGGACAGGCCCCCGTCGATCTGGACGACGTCATGATGGAGCACGGTTACGAGGGCCTTGAGGCGTACTGCCGGAGCAAGCTCGCGATGATCATGTCGACGTTCGACCTGGCCGAGGAGGAGACGGCCCGCACCGGCGTCACTCTGAACGCGCTGCACCCGGCCCACCTGATGGACACCGAGGGCGTGCGCGCGTACGGGCTGACGCCGGCGGTCTCCGTCGAAGAGGGGGTACGCCCCACGGTGCGGCTGATCACCGACCCGGCGCTCACCGGCGTCACCGGC
Organism: Streptomyces sp. NPDC016469; assembly: GCF_040632905.1. Taxonomy (NCBI): domain Bacteria; kingdom Bacillati; phylum Actinomycetota; class Actinomycetes; order Kitasatosporales; family Streptomycetaceae; genus Streptomyces; species Streptomyces sp. NPDC016469. The sequence continues at coordinate 59,705 of NZ_JBEYCQ010000006.1, read as the reverse complement.
CGCTACTTCGACCGGTTCACGGATGCCCGGGCGCACGGCCAGGCGTACGACCCAGAGGCCCGCAAGCGCCTCACCGCGCTGACCCGGGAGCTACTGGGCCTCTGACCGGCCTTCCCGCAACGCCGCCAGGACGCGGTCGGCGGTCGCGCGGTCGCGGGCGGCGGTGAAGGGCAGGGTGTTGCCACCGGCGATACGGAACGGCTCGCCGGACAGCGTGGCCTGTGCGCCGCCCGCCTCGGCGACCAGGAGGAGCCCCGCCGCATGGTCCCAGGCGTACTCCCAGTTGAAAGCCACAGCGTCGAGCTCGCCCCGGGCCACGGCCAGGTATTCGAGGCCCGCCGAGCCGCAGGGGCGGGCGGCGAAGCCCTCGGCGCGCAGGCCGAGCAGGGCGGCCTTCTGCGCGTCGGTGGTGTAGTCGGGGTGCGACATCGCCACGCGCAGCACGGCGTCCGGCGCGGGCGAGCCGGCGCGTATCGCGGTGCCGTCGACCCGCGCCCCCCGGCCGCGTACGGCGACGGCCATCTCGTCCAGGACGGGGGCGTACGTCCAGGAGGCCAGCAGCTCGCCCCGGTGGGCGAGGGCGACCAGGGTGCAGAAGCCGGGCTCGCCCCGGACGAACTGGCGGGTGCCGTCGACCGGGTCCACGATCCATACGGGCGCGTCGCCGCCCAGCGCCTCGTACACCTCCGGGTCGGCGTGGACGGCCTCCTCGCCGACGACGACCGAGCCGGGCAGCAGCCGGCCGAGGGAGGCGGTGAGGTGCTCCTCGGCGCGCCGGTCCGCGACGGTGACGAGGTCGTGCGGGCCGTTCTTCTCGACCACCTCGTGGGCGGCGAGCTGCCGGTAGCGGGGCATGATCTCGGCGGCGGCCGCTGCGCGGACCGCCGCCTCGATGTGGGTCAGGTCACCGGCGAGGAAGGCATCGATCATGCCTCCAGCCAATCATGGGCGCCCGGGGCGCCGGAGGGCCGGGCCGGTCAGCCGTTGACCGTCCACTTCTGGTTGGCCGTTCCCGCGCAGGTCCAGATCTGCAACGGGGTGCCGTTGGCCGAGTTGTTGCCCGTGACGTCCAGGCACTTGTTCGCCTGGGGGTTCACGATGTCGCGGGCCCCACTGACCGCCCACTTCTGCGCGGCCGATCCGTTGCAGTCCCAGAGCTGGACCTTGGTGCCGTCCGCCGTGCCGCCGGAGGCCACGTCGAGGCACTTGCCGAGGGCCCGGATCGTGCCGTCGGCGCCCACGGTCCACTTCTGCGCGTTGGTGCCGTTGCAGTCGTAGAGCTGGACCGGGGTGCCGTTGGCGGTACTGGCGGCGGCGACGTCCACGCACTTGCCGGCGAGTCCGGTGATCCGGCCGCCCGTGCCGGTCTGGCTGTCACTGGTGGTGACGCGGACGTGGTCGACGACGAGCTGGTTGGGGAAGGCGGTGCTGCCGTCGGGGTCGCCGGGCCAGTAGCCGCCCACCGCCAGGTTGAGGATCAGGAAGAAGGGCTTGTTGAAGGCCCAGGCGTTGCCGTTGGTGTCGGCGGGGGTGCGGTGCTGGTAGACGTTGCCGTCCACGGACCAGGTGATGGAGTCGGGGGCCCAGTCGACGGCGAAGGTGTGGAAGGCGTCCGCGAACGCCTGGCCGTTCGGCAGGGTGTAGCCCGCGCCGATGCCGCCGGAGCCGGAGTAGCCGGGGCCGTGCAGGGTGCCGTGCACGGTGGAGGGCTCGAAGCCGACGTTCTCCATGACGTCGATCTCGCCCGAGTTGGGCCAGCCGACCTGTCCGATGTCGCTGCCGAGCATCCAGAAGGCGGGCCACATGCCCTGGCCGCGCGGGATCTTCATGCGCGCCTCGACGTGCCCGTACGCCTGGGTGAACTTGCCGGAGGTGTTCAGCCGTGCCGAGGTGTACTGGCAGGTGCCGTACCAGCACTGGTAGTTGGAGGGGTTCTCCTTGCGGGCGGTGATGACCAGATGCCCCTGGCCGTCCAGCGCCGCGTTCTTGTTGCCCGAGGTGTAGTACTGCCGCTCGTGGTTGTTGACGTTGTCGCCGGTCTCGATCTGCCACTTGCTGCCGTCCACGGCGGAGCCGGCCGCGCCGTCGAACTCGTCGGCGAACGTCGTCGTGGCGGTCGCGGCGGCCTGCGACATCGGCGCGGCGTCCGCCGGGGCCGGGCCTCCGGTGCCGGCCAGGCCCGCGGTGGCGAGGGCAAGAGCGAGTGCCGGGAGTACGGAGCGCAGCAGGCGGCGCGAAAGGCGTGGGGAGTCCATGACTCTCCCTTCCGGTGTGTATGGGGGAGGGAAGGGGAACCCCGCCGTGCACACGTGAGTCATGCGCATGACAGGTCGAGCAGACACGGTGGAGCGGACGCTGTGGAGCGGGCATGGGGCACTTGGTTCGCTACGTGATTTAAGAAGTGAAGAAAGGCGGTGTCAAGAGTTTGGTACGGACCACAGGAGTCGAAGTGAGGAACGGGTCCGCACACACCGGCGGCCCGCGGACACGGGTGGCATGTCCGCGGGCCGCCGGTTCAGCCCGCCGCGCGGGCGAGTGCTACTTCTGCCAGCCGACCGTCTCGGGCAGCGGGGTGTAGAAGATCGTCGCGCCGACGTTGGCGAGGCCCTTCTTCACGGCGTACGTGGAGGGCCCGCTGAACAGGGGCAGGAAGGCGTACTCCCGGAGCGCCTTCTTCTCCACCTTGTTCACCGCTGCCGTCTGCTCGTCCAGGTCGGCGATCTCGGTGGTGGCGCGGATCTCCTCGTCCAGGGCGGGGCTGCCGGAGCCGGTGATGTTGGAGTCACGGTCCGAGCAGTAGAAGTCGCACAGATAGCGGGCGCCGAACGGGTCCATGGAACGGTTGCCCGACAGGAAGAGGTCGAACCTGCGCTCGCTGATGGTCTTGGCGAAGTCCGCGTCGTCACCCTTCCGGATGTCGAGGTGGATACCGGCCGGCTTCAGCATCGCGGCGAGGGCCCCGGCGGTGGCCTTGCCGAGCGGGTCGTCGCCCAGGAGGGTGTAGCCCACGTCGAGCTTCTTGCCGTTCTTGGCGCGGACGCCGTCGGAGCCGGGCTTCCATCCTGCCGCGTCGAGCGTCTTCTTCGCCTCGGCCGGGTCGTACGTCAGGACCGCCGACAGGTTGTCCTCGTACCCCTTCTGGAAGCTGTAGAGCACCGCCGAACCGGGCAGCGGCTCCTTGTAGTCGAGCCCTTGGAACTGGATCTTCGCAATCTGGGCGCGGTCGACGCTCTGCTGGATCGCCTTGCGGACGGCCTTCTCGGAGAGGACGGCCGACTTGGTGTTGAAGTACAGCGAGTACTCGAACGGGCTGCCGCCGCTGCGGATTTCCGTGCCCTTGAGGCCCTTGACCTGCTTGAGGCTCTCGGCGTCGACGGCGGAGGTGTAGTCCAGCTGCCCGTTCTTGAAGGCGTTGACCCCCGCCGTGGACTCCAGGTTGACGTACACCCGCTTGTCCAGCTTGCCCTTCCGGCCCCACCACTTGGGGTTGCGGACGAAGGTGATGTTTCCCGAGTGGGTGTCCCACTTCCCGACCGTGTACGGGCCGGCACCCCACTCGGGGTGGGCCTTCTTCACGTACGCCTTGTTGAAGTTCTCGACCGTCGCCGCCTCCGGGTGCAGGAAGGTCGCGAACAGGGTGGACCAGGAGGCGTTGACTCCCTCGAAGGTGATGACGGCCTGCTTGGCGTCCCTGCCCTTCTCGACGGAGGTGATCCGGTCGTAGCCGTCCGTGGAGGAGGCCGCGAACTCCTTGTCCGAGCCGTTGTTGGCCTTCCAAGTGGCTTGGATGGCCCGCCAGTCGATGGGCGTGCCGTCGTTGAAGGCGGCCTTCGGGTTGAGTGTCAGGACGACCTTCTGGTTCCCGCCGTCGACCGTCACCTTCACATCGCTGTAGTAGTCCTTGTTGTACTGCACCTCGCCGGTCGGCGAGTACGTGATCGCGTCGGCGTTGTACCAGCCCCAGACCCGGGACGCGGTCAGCGTGGCATTGACGTTGAAGGGGTTGCCCTGGTCGTCGAAGGTGCCGACGGTGGTGTACGTGCCGCCGTCCTTGATGTTCTCGTACGGCTGCGGGTTGTAGTCGACGGCGGCCGACGCGGCTCTGGGCGCGTCCTTCCCGCCCCCGTCGGAACCGTCGCTCCCGCCGGAGGACTGGCACGCGGTGGCGGCGACGGAGACGGCGGCGATCAGGGCGACGGGCATGGCCAGTCTTGCGCGCATGGCGGAGTGTTCCTTCGGTTTCGAGGGGCTGGGAGGGACGGGGAGAGGAGGTGCCTCAGCCGGCGTGACAGGCGTATGTGTGGCCCGGCCGCCCGGCCACCGGGGAGGCCGCGGGCCGTTCGGTACGACAGCGCTCGCGCACCTCCTCGCCGGCCCGCCGGTACAGCGGGCACCGGTCCACGAAGACGCAGCCGGAGGGCAGGCGGGCGGCGCTCGGCTGCTCGCCCTCCAGGACCACGCGTTCGCGGGTGCGTTCGCGCTTCGGGTCCGGAACCGGGATCGCGGACAGCAGGGCCTGGGTGTACGGGTGCCTGGGGTCGGCGAACAGCGACTCGGTGTCCCCGGTCTCGACGATGTGGCCCAGGTACATCACGGCGATCCGGTCGGAGACGTACCGGACGACGGCCAGGTCGTGGGCCACCACCAGGTAGGCCAGGCCGAGTTCGCGCTTGAGCCGGGCCAGCAGGTTGATCACGCCCGCCTGCACGGAGACGTCCAGGGCGGAGAGCGGTTCGTCCAGCACGAGGAGCCTGGGCTCGGTCGCGAGGGCCCGCGCGATCCCGACGCGCTGGCGCTGCCCGCCGGAGAGCGCGGCCGGGAAGCGGTCGGCGACCGCCTCGTCCAGGCCGACCAGGGCGAGGAGTTCGCGGACCCGGGCCCGGGTGGACACGCGGTCCCGGCCGATCGCGCGCAGGGGTTCGGCGAGCAGTGCGGAGACCGGCAGCCTCGGGTCGAGGGCCCCCATCGGGTCCTGCATCACGATCTGGACGTCCCGGCGCAACTCCCTCAGCCGTGCCGCGGATGCGCGGGACCCGACCTCGGTGCCGACGAGCTCGATCCGGCCGCCCTCGGGCCGCCTCAGCCGCAGGATCTCCAGCAGGGTGGTGGTCTTCCCGCTGCCGGACTCCCCCACCAGGCCCAGGGTCTCCCCGGACCGCAGCTCGAAGCCGACCCCGTTGACCGCGTGCAGCGTGCCGACCCGGCGTTTGAGGACGGCCCCCTTGGTGACCGGGAACGTCTTCACCAGGTCCTCGACCCGGAGGACCACCTCACCGGCGGGCGCGTCGCGCTCGGACGGACCGGACGGCTCCGCCGTCTCCGCACCGCCCGTCGGATCGACCGACCCGGCGGCGATCTCGTCCGCGCGCAGGCAGGCCACGTCCCCGTGCCCGGTGACCGCGCGCAGGGCGGGTTCGTCCGTGCGGCAGGCGTCCAGGGCGACAGCGCACCGGCTCGCGAAGGGGCAGCCGGCCGGAAGGTCCACCAGGGCGGGCGGTTCACCGCCGATCGGGACGAGGGGGCGGCGCACTCCGCTGTCCACGGTGGGCACGGCGGCGAGCAGGCGCGCGGTGTACGGCATCACGGGACGCTCGAACAGGTCGTCCACGCCCGCCCGCTCCACGAACCGGCCCGCGTACATGACGGCCACGTCGTCCGCGTGGCCCGCGACGACGCCGAGGTCGTGGGTAATGAGGACGAGTCCGGCGCCGGTCTCCTTCTGGGCGAGGCGGAGCACGTCCAGGATCTGGGCCTGCACGGTGACGTCGAGCGCGGTGGTCGGCTCGTCGGCGACCAGGACGGACGGCTTGTTGGCGATGGCCATCGCGATGACGACGCGCTGGCGCATTCCGCCGGAGAACTCGTGCGGGAAGGAGGCGGCGCGGGAGCGCGGGTCCGGGATGCCGACGAGGTCGAGGAGTTCGACGGCCTGTTGCCAGGCGGCCCGCTTCGTGAGGTCCTGGTGGACGCGCAGGGCGTCGGACAGCAGCCGGCCCACGGTGAAGATCGGGGTGAGCGCGGACAGCGGGTCCTGGAAGACCATGCCGATGGCGTTGCCGCGCAGTGCGGACAGTTCCTTGTCTGCGAGGCCGAGCAGGTCCCGGCCGTCGAGGAGCACCTGGCCGCCGGTGAGGGCCGTGGGCGGGAGGAGGCCCATGATGCCCATGGCGGTGGCGGACTTGCCGGAGCCGGACTCGCCGACGATGCCCAGGGTGCGGCCGGGCAGCAGGTCGAAGCCGATGCCGCGCACCGCCTCCACGGGGCCCGCCTCGGACGGGAAGGTGATGTGCAGGTCGCGCACCGAGAGGACCGGGGTGACGGCTTCGCCGGGCGGCGGGGCGGTGGGCAGGGTCGTCGCGTGGGTCATCGTCGGACTCCTGCCGCACCGGTCGTGGACGTGGGGTCGAGTGCGTCGCGCAGCCCGTCGCCGACGAAGGTCATCGAGACGGTGAGCAGGACGACCAGCCCCGCGGGGAAGGCGAACAGCCAGGGCGCGCTGGTGACGGCGTTGGCCCCGTCGGCGAGCATCGTGCCGAGCGAGACGTCCGGGGTCTGGACGCCGAACCCGAGGAACGAAAGCGCGGTCTCGCTGAGGACGGTCGCCACGACGCCCAAGGTCAGGTTGACGATGAGCAGCGAACCGAGGTTGGGAATGATGTGGCGCAGGATGATGCGGGCCGGGCTCACCCCCATGAATTCGGCGGCCGTGATGTAGTCCCGTTCCCGCAGCGAGGTCGAGACGGACCAGATGACCCGCGCGGTGGGCATCCAGCCGAACACCGTCAGGACGACGATGAGGACCCGCCAGTCACCGGCGAGCCGGTGGGAGACCAGGGCGAGGATCAGGAAGGACGGCACGACCAGCAGGAAGTGGATGACGGCGAGGGTCGCCTTCTCCACCCGGCCTCCGAAGTACGCGGCGCTGGAGCCGACGACCGCGGCGACGACGACGGTCAGGACGGAGACGCTGACCGCGATGACCAGGGAGCGCCGCAGACCGTGCACGGCCGAGGCGTATATGTCGTTGCCGCCCTGGTTGGTGCCGAACCAGTGCGCGCCGCTCGGTGGCTGGGTGAGGGCGGCGAAGTCGGCGTCGGAGTACGCGTACGGGGTGAGGAGTCCGCCGAACACGCTGAACAGCACGAGCAGGACGAAGATGGCCACTCCGGCGACGGCGAGCCGGTTGCGCAGGAATCGCCGCGCGTAGAGCCGCGCGAGACCGGAGCCGGTGTGCCGGGGTACCGCTTTCGGGGCGGGCTTGATGAGTTCCGTGGGCTGCACGGCCATGTCAGCTCACCCTCACGCGCGGGTCGAGGAAGACGGTGGCGATGTCCGCGAGGATCGCGCCGATCGCGGTCAGGGCGGCGGCGAAGGCGGCCGTGGCCACTGTGCCGTGGATGTCGTTCTTGCTGATGGTCTGGATGAAGTAGCGGCCCATGCCGTTCCAGCCGAAGATCGTCTCGGTGATGACGGCACCGGTGAAGATCGCCGGGATGCTGAACGCCACGGAGGTGGCCGTCGGGATGAGCGCCGTACGCAGGGCATGCCGGCGGATCGCCTTGGCGCGGGTGAGTCCGGTGGCGCGGGCGGTGCGGACGTAGTCGGCGTTGAGGGTGTCGAGCAGCAGCGAACGCTGCGTCAGGTGGTAGCCCACGTAGCCCATGAGCGTCAGGGTGAGGGTGGGCAGGATCAGGTGCAGCAGGCGGTCGCCGATGGTGGGGAGCAGCCCTTCGACGTTCGGTGAGTTCTCGCCGGCGACGTAGAGGAAGTGCAGCCCGGCGTGCTGGTTGAGCCAGATCGCGACGAAGACCACGGCGAGCGCCGCGACCGACGTGGGGACGTTGAACACGGCGATGGAGATCGCCTGCGAGACCCTGTCCGCCCAGCCGTACTGCCGGGACGCCGTGAAGACGCCCAGAGTGACGCCGATGAGGACGGAGAGGAGCGTCGCCATGACGACCAGTTCGGCGCTGACGAGCGAGCGGTAGCCGATCTCGCCGTTGACGGAGACACCGGTGGGCGACATGCCCCAGTCGAAGCGGGTGACGACGGCGGTGAGCCAGTCCCACCACCGCTGCACCAGCGGCACCGACGGGTCCAGGTTGTACGGCGCGAGCGCCCGGTCGATCTGGGCCTCTGAGCGGACGGGCCGCAGTTCCTTGAAGTTCGACCGGGGGTCGAGAAACCAATTGGCCAGGAAGTATGTGGCGTTGGTCGCCACCACGATCATCAGGAGCCAGCCCGCCGCCTTGCGCGTCACATGGCGCAGCACGGGTGGCACCTCCTCGCGCACAGGGGACGCGCCATGGGGGTGCGGGGTCTGGGGGGCGTTTGCATGCGCGGTGGCGCTTTCTGGGGGTGGGAGAACGTGTGCACGAACGTGCCGGGCTTCAGCCTGGTCGGCGGTCCGATGCCCGCGCCAGACCCACGCGGGTCCCGCCACGATCTCGCAATACCGCCGTATCAAACAGCCAGGACAGATCATGATTTCTACGCAATCGCTCCTCGCCTGATGCCGGACCGGTCATCCGGCGATCGGCGGACTATTCCGCGCGGCGGTGACGTTGTGCCTGGTCGGAGCCGTCACGAAGGTGAGCGGGCCGCACGGAAGTGGAGGCAGGGCTGTGCACGGTGAGTACAAGATCCCCGGCGGCAAGCTGGTGGTGGTGGACCTGGAGGTCGAGGGCGGCGCCCTGCGCGACGTCCGGGTGGCCGGTGACTTCTTCCTGGAGCCGGACGAGGCGATCCTCGCGATCGACGCGGCCCTGGAGGGAGCCCCGGCGACCACCGACACGGTGGCCCTCGCGGCCCGGATCGACGCGGCGCTGCCCGAGTCGACGGTGATGCTCGGCCTCACGTCGGAGGGTGTCGCCGTCGCCGTACGCCGGGCGCTGGCGCAGGCGACGGAGTGGAGCGACTACGACTGGCAGCTCATCCACGACGCCCCGCAGTCCCCGGCCCTGCACATGGCCCTGGACGAGGTCATCACGGCGGAGGTCGCGGCGGGCCGGCGCCCGCCGACGCTGCGGGTGTGGGAGTGGGACGCCCCGGCGGTGATCATCGGCAGCTTCCAGTCGCTGCGCAACGAGGTGGACGCCGAGGGCGTCGAGCGCCACGGCGTCACCGTCGTCCGGCGGATCTCCGGGGGCGGGGCGATGTTCGCGGAGCCGAGCTCCACGATCACGTATTCGCTCGCGGTGCCCCAGTCCCTGGTCTCCGGGCTCTCCTTCGCGGACAGTTACGCGTACCTGGACGACTGGGTGCTCGAAGCCCTCGGGGACATGGGCATCAAGGCGTGGTACCAGCCGCTCAACGACATCGCCACCGAGGTCGGCAAGATCGCCGGGGCCGCGCAGAAGCGCGTGGTCGGCCCGGACGGTGGCCCGGGCGCGGTGCTGCACCACGTGACGATGTCGTACGACATCGACGCCGACAAGATGCTGGACGTGCTGCGCATCGGCAAGGAGAAGATGTCGGACAAGGGCACGAAGAGCGCCAAGAAGCGCGTGGACCCGCTCCGCCGGCAGACCGGCCTGCCGCGCCAGGCCGTCATCGAGCGGATGATCGAGTCCTTCCGCAACCGGCACGGGCTGACCCGGGGCGACGTGACCCCGGAGGAGCTGGCCCGCGCGGAGGAACTGGTCCGCACGAAGTTCTCCGACGACGAGTGGACGGCCCGGGTGCCCTAACCCGGGCGCGGCGGCCAGTGGTCCTGCCAGCGCAGATCCGCCTCCAGCTGGGCCGCCAGCGAGACGAGCCGTTCCTCGCCGCGGGACGGGCCGAGGAGCTGGGCGCCGACCGGGAGGCCGCCGGGGGTGAAGCCCGCCGGGACATTGACACCGGGCCAGCCCAGCACGTTCCACGGCCAGGCGTACGGGCACGCCTCGGTCATCGCCACATCGGTGCGCCAGGCGCTCAGCCCGTCGAACCGGCCGATCCGGGGCGGCGGCATCGCGGTCGTCGGGGTCAGCAGCACATCGAATCCGGCGCCGCCGCGTCCGTGGTGGAACAGCGCCCCGATCCGCCGGTGCTGGTGCACCTCGCGTGCCCGGGCCGCCCGCACCACCCTGCCGCCCAGCCGGGTGCCGGTGCGCAGTGCGCTGCGGGTGCGCGCGTCCAGGAGCGCCGGTTCGGGGTGCAGGGCGGCGAGCTCGGCGATGCCGGCCGTGGCGCGGGGCACGAAGCCGAGGCCGATGAGCCCGTAGCGCGGCCGGGCCTCCTCGACGTGGTGGCCGAGCCGGGCCAGCGCCTCCGCGATCGCGGTGACCGCGCGGCGCACGTCCGGGTGGGGTGCCGTGCCGGTGAGGGTGAGCGGGGGCCGCCAGGCGAGCGCGATGCGCAGCCTCCCGGGGTCGCGGCGGGCGGCGGCCGAGGCGTCGACGGGCGGCGGGCGGTGCGGGTCCCCGGGGTGCGGCCCGGCGACGGCGTCGAGGAGGAGCGCGGCGTCCTCGACGGTCCTGGCCAGCGGTCCGTTGACGGTGAGGCCCTGGAACGCGTCGCTGTGCGGGTGCACCGAGATCCGGCCGCGCTGCGGTTTGATGCCGACCAGGTGCGTCCAGGCGGCCGGGATGCGGACGGACCCGGCGCCGTCCGAGCCGAGGGCGGCGGGCACCAGACCGGCGGCGACGGCGGCGGCCGAGCCCCCGGACGAGCCGCCCGGGGTGTGGTCGGTGTTCCAGGGGTTGCGGGTGGCCCCGAACGCGGCGCCCTCGGTGAACGGCCACTGGCCCAGCTCGCAGGAGTTGGTCTTGCCGACGATCACGGCCCCGGCCGCGCGCAGCCTGCGTACGGCCTCGCTGTCGGCGGCCGCCGCGGCCCGCTCCCCGGCGCAGCCGAAGTACGTGGGCATCCCGGCGACGTCCGTGTCGTCCTTGACGGCGACGGGCACCCCGAGCAGCGGCAGCCGCTCCCCCGCCGCGAGCCTGCGGTCGGCCTCGGCGGCCTCGGTGAGCGCGGCCTCCGCGCGCAGGTGGCGGAAGGCGTTGAGGGTGCCCCGGCTCGCCTCGATCCGGGCCAGCGCGGCGGTGACGAGTGCGGTGGAGGTGGTCCGGCCGTCCGCGAGGGCCCGCACACTGTCGGCGAGCCCGCGCGGGGGCGGCTCGTCCACGGCCCGAGCCGGGTCCGGCAGAGGTTCTTCGGCCGTTCGGGTGGTGCGGGCTGAGGACATGGGCGGCTCGCCTCCTCGTACCGTCAGGTGCGTGCGTGCACCCTGTCCGCGCGAGCGGACTTACTGGAGGGTAACGAGTGGGCGCGCCGCCCTCAACCGTTCGGAAGGACGCGCTTACGGCCGCACGCTGATCTCGCCGATGCCCGTGCCGAGGCCGGCGCAGTGCGCGGTGGACTGGCCGGACTGGCCCGGGGCGAGGGTGACATGCTCGCCGTCCACGTCGGGGGACCAGCCGCAGACCAGGTGCACCCAGAAGGTCTGGGTGGTGGAGCCGTTGTTCCGGCACAGCGCGTAGCCGGTGTAGTCGTCCACGGCGTGCTTGCCCGTGTCGCAGGACAGGCCGGGCGGCGTGGCGGCGGCCGGGGACGCGACGGCGAGGCCGCCGGCCACGGCGAGGGCCGTGGACAGGCCGGTGACGGCGGCGCGGCGCAGCACGGTGCGGGACAGGTTCCCCAGGGTCTTCTTCATGGTGCCCTTTCGGTGGTGACCGCCCGTGACCGCCGGGGCGGCACGGGGACGGTCGCGTTCGACTCCGGCGCGGGCGGATGCCGGAGCGGACCGCCCGCGGTCTGCCTAACCGGCGGCGCCGGAAAACGTCACGCTGTGTAGACGCCGCCGGGGGGCGGCGCTCCGGGGGCACCTGCGTCGAACGGGCGGCGTTCACTCCCCCGGCGTACGCTCGACGGGACCGGACCGCAGTCGTCCGGAAGCCCCCACGACCCTTCGCACCGAGGAGGCGACGTGACCGGTTCCGTACTCGGCACCCGCCCGGCCGCGTGGGCCGCCGCGTTTCTGATCGGCGCCGGCGGTACCGGCGTCCTCGGGGGCGTGGCCCACGCGGAGGACATCGACCATCTCACCGCCCAGCAGATCGCGGACCGCTCCCGGGACGCGCTGCTCGGCGCGGAGTCCCTGCACGTGTCCACCCGGGGCGATCTGGGCAAGGGCACCCCGTCCATGTCCCTGGACCTGGCCGTGGACCGGCACGGCAACTGCAACGGTTCGGTGGACCTGGGCCGGAGCCAGGGCTCGGTGCTGATCGTCAAACGCGGTGACGACGTGTGGCTGAAGCCGGACGCGGACTTCTGGAAGAACCAGGTGCCCAACGGCGGTTCGGCCTTCGCGGCGATCGTCGGCGACCGCTATCTGAAGGCTCCCGCCGACAGCCCCCGGCTGCGCGGTCTGACGAAGACGTGCGACCTCGACACGTTCCAGAAGCTCGTCAGCGACAACGCGAACGATGACACGGGCACCCTCAACAAGGGCCCGAAGACCACCATCGGCGACACGTCCGTGATCCCGCTGACCCGGATGCGCGGTGACATGACGCTGACGGTGGACGTGGCGGCGACCGGCAAGCCCTATCCGCTGCGGCTCTCGCTGCACGGCGGGAACGGCACGGACGCGGTGGTGAACCTCTCGGACTTCGATCGGCCGGTGCCGAAGAACACGCCGTCACCGGCCGATTCGTACGACGTCAGCGCCCTGCTGAGCCGGACCTCCGCCCCGTCGTGACCCCCGCCATCAGGGCCACGTACACGACGAGTGAGGCCGCAAGGCCCACTGCCCAGCCGTAGTCCGCGAGCGGCTTCAGGAACGGGACGACTCCGTCGGAGGGGAACGGGCCCTCCCCCGGCTTCGAGTGGGAGCCGCCGGTCGCGAGGACACCGCCGACCACGAACGCGGTGACGGCCCGCCAGTTCCAGCCGCCCGTGTACCAGTAGCGCCCGCCGGGCCGGTAGAGGTCGGCGAGATCGAGCACCGTGCGGCGGACGATCCAGTAGTCGGCGATCAGGATGCCCGCGACCGTACCGAGCAGGCCGCCGACCAGACCGAGCCAGGTGAAGATGTACAGCTCCGGCGTCTCGGTGAGCTTCCACGGCATGATGACGACGCCGACGACCCCGGTGATCAGCGCGCCGGTACGGAAGCTGATGAACTTCGGCGCGAGGTTGGCCAGGTCGTACGCGGGTGAGACGACGTTGGCCGCGATGTTGACGGAGATGGTCGCGACCAGGACGGTCACCAGCGCGTAGAGGAGTCCGAAGACGTTGTCGGTGTGGGCGACGAGCTCGACCGGGTCCCAGACGGCCTTGCCGTAGACGGCCTGGGAGCCGGAGGTGACGAGCACCGAGAGCAGCGCGAACAGGGTCATCGTCGTCGGCAGCCCGAGCGACTGGCCCCGGATCTGGGCCCGTTGGCCCGCCCCGAAGCGGGTGAAGTCGGGGATGTTCAGGGAGAGCGTGGCCCAGAAGGCGATCATGCCCATCAGCGACGGGAAGAAGACGGGCCAGAAGTCCTTGCCCCAGCCGAGCCTCGACGGCTGGTCGAGCAGCGGACCGAGGCCTCCGGCCTTCACCGCGATCCACACGAGGAGCACCAGCGCGCCGACGATGACGAAGGGCGCCGCCCAGTTCTCGAACCGGCGCAGCGCGTCCATCCCCCGGTAGATGATGGCGAGTTCGAGCGCCCAGAAGAGGACGAAGCACAGCCAGAGCGTCCAGGGCTGCCCGCCGATCTCGGACGCCTCGGCCCAGCCGCCGAACACCTTGCCCAGCAGCGTGAAGATGCCGACGCCGCCGATCCAGGTCTGGATGCCGAACCAGGCGCAGGCGACCGCCGCCCGGATCAGGGCCGGCAGATTGGCGCCGCGCAGCCCGAACGAGGCCCGCGCCAGCACCGGGAAGGGGATGCCGTACTTGGGTCCGGCGTGGCCGGTGAGCAGCATGGGCCCGAGCACGATCAGGTTGGCGAGCGCGATGGTGAGGACGGCCTGTTTCCAGTCCATGCCGAGGGCGACGAGACCGGAGGCGAGCAGCCAGGACGGGATGTTGTGGGCCATGCCGACCCACAGGGCGGTGAAGTTGTACGTGGTCCAGACGCGCCGCGCCAGCGGGACGGGAAGCAGGTCCGCGTTGACGAAGCGGTTGTCGTCGGGGACGGCGCCGGCGGCGAGCTCGACGCGGTCGGAGTGGTCGGCCGGTATGGGGTCCGGTGAGGGAGAGGGTGACGGGGGTGCGGTCGATGTCATGGCGGCTGGACCCTTCGCTCGGGGCGGTGCCGTGCGGGCGGGCGGGACGCGGGGGGGTTGTGTACGACCGGAGTTGCGGGCGAACCGGGACGGGCGTTCAGCCGGTGAGCGCGGGGATGACGGCGGAGCCGTAGGCCTCGATGGTGGCCTCGCGGGCGTCGTGCATGTTGTACACCGCGAACTGGTCGACGCCCAGCCCCTTGAGGTGCCTCAGCCTCTCCACGTGGGCGGCGGCCGGGCCGAGCAGGCAGAAGCGGTCCACGATGGCGTCGGGGACGAACGCGGTGTCGGGGTTCCCGGCGCGCCCGTGGTGGCTGTAGTCGTAGCCCTGCCGGTCCTTGATGTACGCGGTCAGCTCGTCGGGGACCAGGCCCGAGTGCTCGCCGTACCGGGCGACGAGGTCGGCGACGTGGTTGCCGACCATCCCGCCGAACCAGCGGCACTGGTCCCGGGCGTGGGCCAGGGCCTCGGGCGAGTCGTCGTCGGTGACGTAGGCGGGGGCGGCGACGCAGATGGTGACCGAGTCCGGGTCGCGTCCGGCCCCGGCCGCCGCGTCCCGTACCGCCTTGATCATCCACTCGGTGAGGTAGGGGTCCGCGAGCTGGAGGATGAAGCCGTCGGCCTTCTGCCCGGCGAGCGCGAGGGCCTTGGGGCCGTAGGCGGCCATCCAGACGGGGAGCTTTCCGTCCTTGATCCAGGGGATCCTCAGCGTCTGTCCGTCGATGTCCGCCTCGCGGCCCTCCGCCAGGTCGCGGATGACGTCGATGGCCTCGCCGAGCCGGGCCAGGGTGTTGGGGGCGCGCCCGGCGACGCGCATCGCGGAGTCGCCCCGGCCGATCCCGCACACGGTCCGGTTGCCGTACATGTCGTTGAGGGTGGCGAACGTGGAGGCGGTGACCTCCCAGGTGCGGGTGCCCGGGTTGGTGACCATGGGGCCGACGGTGAGCCGGTCGGTGTGTTCCAGGATGGCGCTGTAGATGACGAAGGGCTCCTGCCAGAGCACCGCCGAGTCGAAGGTCCAGCCGTAGCGGAAACCGTTGCGTTCGGCGCGGCGCATCAGGCTGATCACGGCCGATGCGGGCGGGTCCGTCTGGAGGACGAGTCCGAAGTCCATGCCCGTTGCTCCTAGTTCAGGTACTGACAGGTGGCGCGTGGGGTGTAGCTGCCGTGGCCGGCACGGCCGGTGTACGTGCGGTTGTCGATGACGACCTCACCGCGCGAGAGCACGGTCTCGACCCGGCCGGTGAGCCGCTTGCCCTCGTAGGCCGAGTAGTCGACGTTCATGTGGTGAGTGGCGGCGGAGACGGTCTGCTCGGCCGCCGGGTCGTAGACGACGATATCCGCGTCAGCACCGGGGGCGATCGTGCCCTTCTTCGGGTAGAGGCCGAACATCCTCGCCGGGGACGCGCAGGCGATCTCGATCCAGCGGCGGCGCGAGATGCGGCCGTCGACCACCGCCTGGTGCAACAGGTCCATGCGGTTCTCGACGCCCGGCATGCCGTTGGGGATCTTCGAGAAGTCGCCCCGGCCCATTTCCTTCTGCCCGGAGAAGCAGAAGGGGCAGTGGTCGGTGGAGACGACCTGGAGCTCGTTGTTGCGCAGCCCGCGCCACAGGACCTCCTGGTGCTCGCGGGGCCGCAGCGGCGTGGAGCAGACGTACTTGGCGCCCTCGAAGTCCGGTTCCGCAAGGTTGTCGGTGGACAGGAAGAGGTACTGCGGGCAGGTCTCTCCGAAGACCGGCTGCCCCCTGTGGCGGGCGGCGGCGATCTCCGCGACGGCCTCGTCGGCGGAGACGTGCACGACGTACAGCGGTGCCCCCGCGACCCGGGCGAGCTGGATCGCGCGGTGCGTGGCCTCCGCCTCCAGCGCCACCTTGCGTACGTCGCCGTGGTAGCGGGGATCGGTGCGCCCGGCGGCGAGGGCCTGCTCCACCAGGACGTCGATGGCGATGCCGTTCTCCGCGTGCATCATGATCAGGCCGCCGTTGGACTCGGCCCGCTGCATGGCGCGCAGGATCTGCCCGTCGTCGCTGTAGAAGACACCGGGGTACGCCATGAACAGCTTGAAGGACGTGATGCCTTCGCCGACCAGGAGGTCCATCTCCTTGAGCGAGGACTCGTTCACGTCGGCCAGGATCATGTGGAAGGCGTAGTCGATCGCGCAGTTGCCGTCCGCCTTGGCGTACCAGGCGTCCAGCCCCTCGCGCAGGGAGCGGCCGACGGACTGGATGGCGAAGTCCACGATGGTGGTGGTGCCGCCCCAGGCCGCCGCCCGGGTGCCGGTCTCGAAGGTGTCGGCCGCGTAGGTGCCGCCGAACGGCATCTCCATGTGGGTGTGCGCGTCGACACCGCCCGGGATGACGTACTTGCCGGTCGCGTCGATGGTCCGGGCGGCGGTCCAGCCGGCCGCCTCGTCGCTGTCGTGGGCGGCGAGCGCGGCGATCCGGCCACCGTCGACGAGGACGTCCGCGTGCATCTCGTCCGACGCGGTGACGACCAGGCCGCCGCGGATGACGGTACGGCTCATGGGTACCCCTCCTCGTTGTACTGGTGGAGCGCGGGTGCGGGGCCCGGCCCCGCACCCGCGTGCTTGCCGGCTCAGCCCACCGCGCGCAGCGCGTCGGCGAGGATGTCCGCGCCCTCTTCCGCCTCGGGGATCGCGAGCGAGAGGGGCGGGGCGATGCGCAGGACGCTGGTGTTGTGGCCGCCGCCCTTGCCGATGAGCAGGCCGCCCTCGCGCGCCGCCTCCAGGACGGCCGCGGCCGCCTCCGGGTCGGCCTCGTCGGTGCCGGGCCTGACCAGCTCGATGCCGATCATCAGACCCCGGCCCCGCACCTCGCGCACCCGCGTCGAGGCGGCACCGATCATGCGCAGCCGCTCGATGAGCAGGCCGCCGACGCGGCGGGCGTTGCCCTGGAGATCGTGTTCCAGGAGGTACGAGAGGTTGGCGAGGCCGGCAGCCATGGTGACCGGTGAACCGCCGAACGTGGAGATGGAGTTGGCGTCCAGGCAGTTCATGACCTCGGCGCGGGCGACGACGCCGCCGATGGACATGCCGTTGCCGATGCCCTTGGCGAAGGTGAGGATGTCCGGCGGCCCGTTCTGGGCGTGGGCCTGCCAGCCCCAGAAGTGTTCGCCGGAGCGCCCCCACCCCGTCTGCACCTCGTCGGAGATCCAGAGCACGCCGTGCCGGTTCAGCACCTCGCGGAACGCGCCGTAGAGCCCGTCGGGTGGTGAGGTGAAGCCGCCGACGCCCTGGATGGGTTCGGCGATCAGGGCGGCGGGGGTGCGGGTGTGGCCGAGCAGGTCCTCCAGGTCCGCGACGCAGGCGGCGGTGAACTCCGCGTCGCTCAGGTGCGCGTAGGGGCCCCGGGTGCGGACGCCGCCGTGCACGTACAGGGTCTGGAGCGGCGAGAGACTGGTGGGCGACCAGGCGTTGTTGCCGGTGATGGAGACCGCGGAGAAGGACCGGCCGTGGTAGCTGTTGCGCATCGCCAGGATCTGGTTCGACCGGCGGTACGTGGTGGCCAGGAGCAGGGCGGTGTCGTTGGCCTCGGTGCCGGAGGTGGTGAAGAAGACCCGGGCGTCGGGGATGCCGGAGAGCGAGGCGACGCGTTCGGCCAGCTCGATCATCGGCCGGTTGAGGTAGAGCGTCGAGGAGTGGATGATCCGGCCGGCCTGCTCGCTGACGGCCTTGGTGACCTCGGGCAGCGCGTGGGCGGTCATGGTGGTGAGGATGCCGCCGAAGAAGTCGAGGTAGCGGTTGCCGTCGGCGTCCCAGACGTGGCGGCCCTCGCCGTGCGTGATCTCCAGCGGGTGGCGGTAGTAGAGGGCGAGCCAGTCGGGGCTGACGGCGAGGTGGCGGTGGTGGAGGCTGCTCACGGCTCGACCAGCCCCTCGTACGCGTCCGGCCGACGGTCCCGGTAGAACGCCCACTGCTGCCGGACCTCCTCGATCAGCCCGAAGTCCAGGTCGCGGACGACGAGTTCCTCCTCCTTGTCACTGGCGACGTCACCGACGAACTGACCGCGCGGGTCCACGAAGTAACTGGTGCCGTAGAAGTCGTTGTCGCCGTACTCCTCCTGGCCGACGCGGTTGATCGCGGCGATGAAGTACTCGTTGGCGACGGCGGACGCGGGCTGTTCCAGCTGCCACAGATGGGCGGAGAGGCCGCGCGAGGTGGCGGACGGGTTGTACACCAACTGCGCTCCGCCGAGACCCAGTTGCCGCCAGCCCTCGGGGAAGTGCCGGTCGTAGCAGATGTAGACGCCGACCTTGCCGACGGCGGTGTCGAAGACCGGCCAGCCGGCGTTGCCGGGTTTGAAGTAGTACTTCTCCCAGAAGCCCTTGACCTGCGGGATGTGGTGCTTGCGGTACTTGCCGAGGTAGGAGCCATCGGCGTCGATCACGGCGGCGGTGTTGTAGTAGAAGCCGGACTGCTCCAGTTCGAAGACCGGAACGACGATCACCATGCCGGTCTCGCGGGCCAGTTCCCGCATCCGCCGTACGGTCGGCCCGTCCGGCACCGCCTCGGCCCAGCGGTAGTGCTCGGGCTCCTGCACCTGGCAGAAGTAGGGGGCGTTGAACACTTCCTGGAAGCCGATGATCTTCGCACCCTGCCGGGCGGCCTCGCGGGCGTGCTCCTCATGCTTGGCGATCATGGATTCGGTGTCGCCGGTCCAGGTCGCCTGGACGAGTGCGGCGCGTACGACGTGGGACATGAGCTGCTCCTTCGACGCGGCGTCAGAGAGCCTCTTCGTGCTTCTACGCCCGTAGACACGTGCGTAGGGGAGAACGTAAGCCCCGCCACACGGCGGGGCAAGACCATCGCCGTGAACCAGCTGAGTCGATCATGTTTCACACCCGTGCGGGCCAGCGCCCAGCGCGCCGGGGCGTCAGAGGGTGATGGCGATCCCCGTGTGCGGGCGCTTGCCGAGCCGGACGATCATCGCGGGGTAGTCGAGCAGCCAGTACTTCCAGGTGTACTTGCGGCCTATCGCGCGGCGCACGGCGGCCGTCTCCCGCTCGCCGAGCAGCCTGGCGGTGCCCTCGGCGCTCGGGGCGCCCTCCTCGGTCCGCCCGCGCACATCGCAGACGGTGACGCGGACCCGGTTGTCGTTGCGCAGCCGCTTGACCTTCCAGGAGTCGGTCTTGGTCCAGACGAGCAGTTCACCGCCGTCGGCCACCGCCCAGACGGGGGTGGCCACGGGCGTCCCGTCCTTGCGGTACGTGGTCAGGCTGACGTACTCGCTGCGCGCGAAGTCCTGGAGGCTCATGGCCCCCAGACTATGCGCGCGGGCGCAAGCGGGGCGCGAGTCCGGCACTATCCGGCGAGCGGTACCGACGCCGGTTCCGGGGCGCAGCGCAGCAGGAGTTCGTCCATGGAGAGGCCGAGCGCGCCGGCCAGGGCGGCGACGGTGAAGAACGCGGGGGTGGGGGCGCGGCCGGTCTCGATCTTCCGCAGGGTCTCTGCGGAGATACCGGCGTGGGCGGCGATGTCGGTCATGCTGCGGGCACCGCGTGCCTCGCGCAGCAGCAGGCCGAGCCGTTCGCCGCGCAGGCGCTCTTCGGGAGTCAGGGGGGTGCGGACCATGCCGTCATTCTAATACCGCCCGGGCCCTGATACCGCTCGGACCGGTATAGTAATTGCGGTATTGTAATTGGCATGGTGCAACTCAAGACGGACACATCCATCGAAGCCATGCGTGCGACCGGCCGCGTCGTCGCCCGCATGCTCACCGCCGCCCGGGAGGCCGCCGACGCCGGCGTCTCGCTGCGTGAACTGGACGAGGTGGCGCGCGGGGTGCTGCGCGAGGCCGGCGCCGGCTCGCCCTTCCTGGGCTACCGGCCGCACTTCGCCCCGGTCCCCTTCCCCGCGGTCATCTGCGCGTCGGTCAACGACGCGATCGTGCACGGCATCCCGACGGACTACCGGCTGCGCGACGGCGACCTGGTCAGCATCGACGCGGGCGCCACGCTGGACGGCTGGGCCGGCGACTCGGCGATCAGCTTCACCGTGGGCCGCGCCCGCCCCGCCGACACCCGGCTCGTCGACACCGCGTACAAGGCCCTGGCGGCGGGCATCGCGGCCGCCACCGTGGGCAACCGGATCGGCGACATCGCGCACGCCATCGGCACGGTCTGCCGCACCGCGGGCTACGGCATCCCCGAGGGGTTCGGCGGGCACGGGGTGGGCCGCGAGATGCACGAGGACCCCGGGGTGCCCAACGAGGGCCGCCCGGGGCGCGGGATGCCGCTGCGCCACGGCATGGTGCTGGCCATCGAGCCGATGCTGATCGGGGGTGGCGTGGACACGTACCGCGCGGACCGCGACGGCTGGACCCTGCGCACGACGGACGGCAGCCGGGCCGCACACGCCGAGCACACGGTGGCGATCACGGACGACGGTCCGCGCATCCTGACCGCGCTCTAGGTGTACTGCCCTGTGAGGTGGGGGACGCGGCTGGCGGGTGGTTTGCCTGCGAGTGCGGTGTGTCCGCGGTGGTGATTGTAGGTGTGCAGCCAGGCGGGACGTCCCCGAGCGATACGGCCCAGGGGACCGGATCTACGGCCTCCCGCCGGTGGCAGCGTGACGGCACCTGGAAGCGGATCCTGGAGCAACTCCCGATCCAGGCCGACGCTCAGGGTCTGATCACCTGGGACGTGAGCGTGGATTCGGCTGTCTGCCGCGCCCACCAGCACGCCGCCGGCGCGCGTAGAAGAGGGATGCGCGAGCCGCCCGGCGAGATCTGCACCGAGCCCGACGACCATGGCCTCGGACGCTCCCGAGGCGGCCTGACCACCAAGATCCACCGGCACGATCGGCGTTGTCGAGCGGGCGCTGATGAATCCGGAGCGCGCCGGACCCGGCCCTGCGCGAGGAGGCGCGGCGCGGTGGTGGAGCCGAGCGGAGCGGCCATGCTCTCGCTGGTCCATGCGACGCATTGCGGCCCCTACCAGGGAGAGCTAGCGTTGCGTACACAGATCAATTGCGTGTCGCTGGTTCCTCGCGGCAAGAATGCGCGCAGTGGGCGCAGGCTCGCCCATCACTGCACATCTATTCCCCATTTCTGGTTTACGGTGGCCCGTCTGGTCGCCAGCGCAGATCCCTGCCCTCCGCAGACTCGGACCAAGGCGACTGGAGGCCACCCACGTGAGCGGAAAGAAGATTCCCGAGGACGCGATTCCGACCGCACCCGCGACGGCACCCACGCCGTCGTATTACGCGCAGAACGCGCCGTTCCCGTCCGAAAACCCGTGGTGGCCGGACAGGACCCAGAACGAGTACGCGATGACGTTCGTCAACGACTCGGGGGAAAGCGCGTTCGGGCCCTGGAGCTCCTGGGGCGGCAGCGGCTACGCACTGGCCTGTCTCGTCGACCTGGCGACCGATCCCGAGGGGACGGCGACCCAGCGCAACATCTACCGGCGTTCGCAGACCGAGGGGTGCGACGTCCAGCCCGCCGTTCTCGTCGGCACCCTGGACGACAACACCACGACGGAGTTCCAGGAGGAAGAGCCGCCGCCCCCGACCGCGGCCCAGGTGGCTCTGGCGCTCACGAACATCGAGAACGAGATGGACTGGCTGACGAACCTCCACAGCTACTTTCAGGACATCATCCAGGACGTCTACTCCCACCTGTCCGAGGACGGGTCGACCGACCCGGGCGAGTCCTTCGTCGCCAATCTGATCGACGACGCGCTCTGGGGCATCGGCGGCGTGGATTTCAAAGGCAACGCCTTCTTCTCGGCGGCGGTGGCGAACATCTTCTGGGGGTATGTCACCGAAACTCCGCCGACCCTCCAAGGAGTCATGGGCGGTGTGTGGGACCGGTTCTACCAGAACTTCCTCCAGGCGGAGCACGACCTCTCCGTGATCCACGACGACGTGGCCGGGAACTGGAGCACGACCTGGACGAACCCGAACACCGGGGAGACGGCCACGGCCTGGACGATGGCCTCGCCCGAACTCGCCGTGCCCGACAAGTACAGCGAGGCATTCCAGGGTATGACCGACGATGCGGTCGCGGCCTACAAGGTGTCGCTCACCAAGACCTTGCTGCCCGTGAGGTGGTTCGTGCTTCCCGCCGACGTCAGTCATTTCGTCGAGAGCGGCGACTACACATCACCCGCCGACTACATCGAGAACATGCTCAGCCAGAGCGGAGACACCTTCGACGCCTACTACCTCACCTGGCAGACGGACACGGACACGGTCTATTCACAGCAGGGCATCGACATCTGCGAGAACTACCTCGGAACCGGTCCGGACGACTGGTACACCGCCGAGAGGGCGCCGGACGATCTGAGCAACTGGCTGTTCCAGGACGACGGCTACGGCCGGATCACCAACCCGCTCGGTGTAGCCACCCGTCACGACGTGTTCTGCAACTGGGGTCTCCAGAACAGTCTGCCGACGTCGGCTCCGAACTGTGGCCCATTCGGTTCGATGGCACAGACGCGGCACGTGCAGATCGCCGACATCGACGCGGAGCGGCGCAAGGCCCGAGAATGGCACAAGCTGTTCAAGCACACGGACAGGCAGGTCATCGAGCGCCGGCTGATCGAGCGGGCACAGGCCGACCCGGCGTTCCTCCGCGCGTTGGTGAGGGAGCCGAAGGAGACCATCGAGGCGTTCCTCGGGCTGCCGATCCCGGCCGGTGTCGAGTTCGAGGTGGTTCAGGAGAGGCCGGGCCGCTTCCGGATGGTGCTGCCGTTGCGGTTCTCGCTGGAGGGATCCCTTGCGGATTCCGCTCACGAGACCAGGGCAGCATAGGGGCGGGCCGGCCGCAAGGGAGTCGGCGGCGCAGTGGGAGAGTTACGCGGGCGCACCTGGGCGTCGCCGTCCGCACCGGCATTCGCTGTCCCACTACGCGGTTGCGATGCCGCGCTCCACCGCGTGGCGCTCCTTGAGTGCTGCTTGTCGAGGGCCGGCGGCCGGCCGCCTCGGGAGCCGAGCTTCTTGCGGTTGCTTATCTGATCGGCCTTCCGCAGGCCGACGCCTTGGCCGGCAGGTCGGCCGCCCCCATAGCGGCTTCCCGGTGACGGGCCAAAGCGGGCGAGGGTCTGGACGGTGCGCCCGGGCAGGCGCCCGGTGGGTCCGCGCCATCACGGCGAGCGGCACGGCCGGCGGGCCGGGGCGGCGAGGGCGCGGGCCGGGTCCCCCGCCACCGCGAAGGTGACGGGGGCCGGTGTGCCGGCGGTGAGCAGCGCGGCACCGGAGGCCGTGACGAGGGCAAGCGTTCGCATACGCACTGGGGGGCGCCCTTCTGGCGAGGAGATCGTCGTGCCGTGCCCCCCTTGTGAAGGTGTGCGGTCAGGGCCGCCCGCTCGGCCTCACCACCATCGCCGAGCCGCCGCCCCGCCGTTCCTTCTCGGCCGCGGCCAGCCACCGCCCGTCGGGCAGCCGCTGTACGCCGGTGGCCGCGCCGATCTCCGGGTTGAGCTTGAAGACGTGGCCGAGGGATTCCAGCTTCGGCCGCAGCGGGCTGTTCCAGAGCGCCGGTTCCAGCTCGGTCGCCGGGGCGTTGCGCTGGCTGGCCCGGGGCGCGGCGATGGCGTCGACCAGCGGCAGCCCGCGGTCCAGCTTGCCGGTCAGCGTCTGGAGCACGGTGGTGATGATGGTCGCGCCGCCGGGTGAGCCCAGGGCGAGGACCGGCTTCCCGTGCCGGAGCACGATGGTCGGCGAGATCGAGGAACGCGGGCGCTTGCCGGGGCCGGGGAGGTTGGGGTCGTGGACGGCCGGGTCGGCCGGCGCGAAGGAGAAGTCGGTCAGCTCGTTGTTGAGCAGGAAGCCGCGTCCCGGCACGGTGATCCCGCTGCCGCCGGTCTGCTCGATGGTCAGGGTGTACGCGACGACGTTGCCCCACTTGTCGGCGGTCGTCAGGTGCGTGGTGTTCTCCCCCTCGTACGTGGTCGGCGCGGCCTTGCCCGTGGACCGGCAGGCCCCGGGGTGGCGCGGATCGCCCGGGGCGAGCGGGCTGGTCAGCACCGCGTCGTCCTTGATCAGGCACTCCCGCGCGTCCGCGAACTCCTGACCGAGCAGCTGCTTCGTCGGCACGTCCTCGAACGCGGGGTCGCCGACCCAGCGCCCCCGGTCGGCGAACGCGATGCGGCTCGCCTCGATGTAGCGGTGCAGGTACTGGGCCTCGCTCGCCCGCGAGAGGTCCGTGGACTCCAGGATGTTGAGCGCCTCGCCCACCGTCGTGCCACCGGACGAGGACGGCGCCATGCCGTACACGTCGAGCCCCCGGTAGTTCACCTTCGTCGGTGCCCGGTGCAGCGCGCGGTAGGAGCGCAGGTCCTTCGCGGTCAGGTCGCCGGGCCGGACGACCCGGTCGGACGCCGGATCGACGGGCGGGTTGCGTACGGTCCGTACGACGTCGTCGGCGAGTTCGCCCCGGTAGAGCTCGTCCACGCCCTCGCGGCCGACCTCCTCGTAGGTGCGCGCCAGGTCCGGGTTCCTGAGGACCGAGCCGACCTCGGGGAGCTTTCCGCCGGGCAGGAACAGTTCGCGGGTGGCCGGGAAGTCCCGGAACCGCTCCTCGTTCCCGGCCGTCTGCGAGCGGAACGTTTCGTCTACGACGAAGCCGTCCCGGGCGATCCGCTCGGCGGGCTTGAGGACCTGCCGGAGCGACGTGCTGCCCCAGGCGTTCAGGGCGGTGTCCCAGGTGGCGGGGGTGCCGGGGGTGCCGACGGCGAGCCCGCTGGTCACGGCGTCGGCGAAGGCGAGCGGCTTGCCGTTCTCCAGGAAGAGCGAGGAGTCGGCGCTGCGCGGTGCGGTCTCGCGGCCGTCGATGGTGCGGACCGTGCGGCTGCGGGCGTCGTAGTAGACGAAGTAGCCACCGCCGCCGAGCCCCGCCGAGTACGGCTCGGTGACGCCGAGCGCGGCGGCCGTGGCCACGGCTGCGTCGACCGCGTTGCCGCCCTTGCGCAGCACCTCGATACCGGCGGCCGTGGCGTCCGCGTCGACGCTGGAGACCGCTCCCCCGTACCCCACAGCGACGGGTGACTTGGGTGGTGGCGCCGAGGGGTGGGCGGACGAGGAAGGGGCGGCGGCCCCGACCGACACGACGGCGGCCAGGATCGCCGTCAACGACACATTTCGCCTGATGGAACGTCGCATGCGCAACCTCCGGTGAAGGATCGTCCGCGCAGGGTAACGCCCTCCCGGCCGCCCCGTCAGGACCGCCTCGGACGTGAGGCCGAATGCCCGCTAACATGCCCGCCCATGACTGACGACGTACGCAACATCGTGCTGGGCGTGATAGCCGCCGGCATCAGCGCCGCCCTCGGCTGGCTCGCGCGCACCTATCTGTGGCGCCGCAGGCTCCGCCGCAAGCAGGCGTTCTTCGGGCTGCCGGGGAACTCCGAGTGCCTCCTCGTCGTCAACCGCGACGCGGGCGGCGACGGCTCGGTCCACCGCCACGACGTCTTCGCCCTGCTGGAGCTGTCCGCGCTGATTAAGGACTGCGAGGCGCACGCCCAGATCCTGTCCCACGACATCGCACAGCAGGGCATCGGCGAGCGGACCGAATTCTGCGTCGGCGGGCCGGTGTCGAACCGCCGGATGGCCGCGCACCTGCACTCGCTGCTGCCCGGGGTGCGGATCAACACCGATCCGGAGCCCGGCCCCGACCGGGGCGCCTTCCAGATCGGCTCGGAGCGCTACCGGGTCGAGAAGGGCGTCAGCGAGTACGTGCTGCTGGCCCGGCTGACGACCGGTCAGGATGCCAGACCGGTCTTCCTCTTCTGCGGCCAGCAGGCCATCACCAACCAGGCCGCCACCCGCTACCTGGCCCGCAACCACGAACGCCTGGCCCGCAAGCACGGCAACAGCACCTTCTGCCTGCTCCTGAAGGTGGTCAACTCCCAGGCGTACGGCCCCGACGTGGTCGAGCTCGTCGCGGATGTCACCCGCGCGGCCCAGGCCCCGGTCCCCGCGCCGCGCACCTCGCACCGCGCGGGCACCTGAGCCGCCGTGCGGCGCGGACCGGCGGCGGCTACTGACCGAGGCCCTGTGCGGTCCGCTCGCCTCCGCGCATCCGCCGGCGCAGCCCGCCGAGCATCGGCATGGTCAGACCGGCGAAGAGGAAGAGGACGGCGAGCCCGCTGAGTGCCGGGCTCACCGCCTCCTCGACGTCGAGCGACCAGGGGCTGCCGAGTGCGTGGCAGACGAGGTACGACCCCTTGGACATCGTGTAGCCGACGCCCAGGACGGCCGCGAAGGCACCCAGGGTGAAGCCGGCACCGCTCCAGGGGCGGGTGGTCCGGCAACGGCGTGCGGTACGGCCGCACATGAAGGCGAGTTCGCCGCAGGTGATCAGTACGTAGAAGAGGTAGACGAGCAAGTAGGCGGTCACGGATGAGTGGTCGGCGTACGCCGTGGTGAACTCGACGTCCTGGCCGTTCGTGGCGAGGAAGAGCGGCACCATGACGGCCAGGACGACGACGGCCACGCATATGCGCTGGTACATGGCGGCCCGCAGGTACTCCGGACGGTAGGCCAGGTCCACCATCGTCATCTGCAGTGCCGCGCACCAGAGGATGGCGCAGACGTGGGCCACCAGCTTCCCCGCGTTGTCCAGGCCGGTGATCTCCTCGGCCGTCCTGGCGACCGCGGGTACCGCGAAGAAGACGCCCACGGTGCACACACCGAACGCCACGGCGATTAACCACGTGAACGCGCGCGGGTGACGCATGGCTCTCCGGGCGCAGAGCACGGTGACGATCACCCCTGCGACGGTGCAGGCGCCGAATATCATGCCGTCCATCAGAGACCTTCCAATGCATCGGCCGCGTACTGGGCGGCTTCGGTTTCGGTGCGCCGTCGTCGGGCCCGCTTCGGCTTCCCGGCGCTCGGTCCGTCGTCCGGCACGGGAGGGAGGCCGAGGGCCTTCCGCCGGTCTTCCAGATGTGCGGCCACCTTGCGGACCTCGCTCTCCGGCAGGTCGCTCAGCAGAACGAGCAGGCGGCGGGCGAGAGGGTCCTCGAAGGCTTCGAGTGCCGCGAGATCGTCGTAGCCGGCGTGCGGCAGCAGATAGGCCGGCGGCACGTCGCCGAGAGCCCGGCACAGGGCGAGGACCGTCTTGATCGTCGGGTTGTCCTGCTGGCCGCCGGCGAGCTTCGCGATCAGCGCGAACGACGTCGTCGCGGGCGGGTCGGGCAGCTCCTCGACGGCCTGCGACAGGGTGCGGGAGACGAATGCCCTGCCCCGCGCGTCCCTCCGCTGGGCCATGAGCGACTTCAGCTTGTGCGCCAGGGAGTGCGGTCGTGCGTGCCGCCCTTCGTCGGCAGCGCCCCCACAGGGCTCTCCCTCGTCACGGCTCGCACTCACGTGGTGTTCTCTCTCGCCCTCATCGATCTTGCTCTTGTGTACTTTAGTTGACACGCTGTCGGACGCAAGGGCAGGATCGCGGCATCGGCAGACTCTGGAAACCGGCCGCAGCGGCCGCCGAGAGGAGCGCCACTTGAGGCAGCACGGCTTACCCGCCCCGGTGATCGATACCGGCCGGCCTCACTCCGCAAGGATCTACGACTACCTGCTCGGCGGCAAGGACAACTACCGGGTGGACCAGCAGGCCGGCGACGACCTCGTCGCCGCCGCGGCCCAGGAGCGCGCCGCCGCCCGGGCCAACCGTGCCTTCCTGGAGCGCGCCGTCCGCCATGTCGTCGGGGCGGGCCTGCGGCAGGTCCTCGACATCGGCACCGGGCTGCCCCATTCCCCCAACGTGCACGAGGTGGCCCTCGAAGCGTCGTCCGACGTGCGCGTCGCCTACGTCGACAACGACCCCATCGTCGTCGCACACGCGGACGCCCTGCTGCGCAGCTCCGACACGATCGGCGTCGCGCTCGCCGACCTCCGCGACCCGAGGGCCGTCGTGGAGCACCCCCACGTCCGCGACGTCATCGACTTCGACCGGCCCCTCGCGCTGCTCCTCACCTCCGTGCTCCACTTCCTCACCGACGCGCAGCGGCCCGGACAGGTCGTCGCCACCCTGCGCGACGCGCTCCCGGCCGGCAGCTGTCTGGTGCTCTCGCACGCCACCGGCGACTTCGCCGACTGCAGCGCGGCACGCGCGGTCTACGAGACCGCGACCACGCCCCTCACTCCGCGCTCCCACACCGAGATCGAGAAGTTCTTCGACGGTTTCGAACTCCTCGCGCCCGGCCTCGTTCCCGTCCCGTCCTGGCGACCGGATGCACCTTCCTCGGCGCGACCGGCCACGATCGGCATCTACGGAGCGGTCGCCCGCAAAGCCGGCTGAACGGCGCAAGCGCGGTCAGACCGAGCAGCGCGCCGGGCCGATGACGCCGTCGGGGCCGGTCACCGTGACCACTTCCGTCCGGTCGGCGGTACTGGCCGTGGCGGCCGTGCAGATGAGCTGCTGGCGGGCGGCCTGGGAAAGCCGGGTGACCGGGATGCTGATGGTGGCCTTCACGCCCTCCGCGCTCAGCTCGATGGTCGCCTTCGCCCGGCCGCTGGGCAGCTCCGAGCGCAGTCCGGCGTCGTGCTCCGACCTGGTGGGCCCTTCGAAGAGCAGGTACAGCGCGGCGGACGCCCCGGAGGGCCGGTCGTCCGACCAGGCCCCGCCGTCGCTGCCCTCCGGGGGGCTGATGGTCCGGACGACCGGCATCAGCCGGGACGCCGAGGACGAGGAAACGAAGTACAGCACGGCGCCGCGCTGGCCGGCCGGGGCCACCTCGACGGTCGCCGGCTCACCCGCCTCCACGACGTCCGTCGCGCGGATCCCGCACCCGGGGGCGAGCAGCAGCACGGGCAGCAGCGCGCCGAGCACGCGCCCGCCCCTCACCGCTCCCCCAGCGGCAGCTCCACGGTGAACACCGCACCGCCCCCGGGACGGTTCGCCGCGCGGACCGTCCCTCCGTGCAGCCGTACGTTCTCCCGGGCGATGGCGAGGCCGAGGCCGCTGCCCGCCGACCGGGTCCGGGCCGCGTCCGCCTTGTAGAACCGGTCGAAGATGTGCGGGAGCACCGCCGCGTCGATGCCCGGCCCGCTGTCCTCCACCTCCACGACGAGCCGGGCGCCTCCCCGTACCCGTACGGTGACGGGCTCCGCGCCGTGCCGCAGGGCGTTGCCGACCAGGTTGGCGACGACCACGTCGAAGCGGCGCGGGTCGAGCACCGCCCGTGCGCCGTCGGGGAGTTCGAGGGTGACCCGGCCCTCCCAGCGGCGGCCCTGGAGCGTCTTGCGTACGGTCTCGGCGACGTCGACCTCGTCCAGGTGCAGGTCGGCCGCGCGGGCGTCGAAGCGGGATATCTCCATCAAGTCCTCGACCAGGGTGGCCAGTTTGCCGGTCTCCATGCTGATCAGGCGGACGGCGGCGGCGGTGTCGGAGCGCAGTTCACCGGCGTCCTCGTCCAGGACCTCGGTCACGGCGAGCATACCGGCGAGGGGGGTGCGCAGTTCGTGGGAGACGTCGGAGGCGAAGCGCCTGGCCCGTTCCTCGGCCCGGCGCAACTCCTCGACGGATTCCTGGAGCTTGGTGGACGACTCGTTGAACGTCCAGGCGAGGTCGGCGATTTCGTCGGAGCCGCGCACTGTGATCCGGGTGTCGAGCTCGCCCCTGCCGATGCCCGCCGCCGCGCGGCGCAGCTCGCGGACCGGGCGCAGGACGCTGCGGGCGGCGAGCAGCGCGGGCACCAGGGCGACGAGCAGGGCGGGCAGGGCGCCGTCGCGGGCGGCGGTGACCATGGCGGCCACGTTGGCGTCCTCGGTGGACAGCGGCATCACGGCGTAGAGGACGAGGCCGGTGGGCTGTCTGCCGTCGCCCCGGTTGAAGAGGGCGGGCATGCCGACGGTCAGCCAGGGCTTGCCGTCCTTGACGACGCGCTGGAACGAGCCGTGGGTGTTGGCCCGGGTGGCCGTGCGCAGCCCGGCGGTGATCACCCCGGAGGACGACCGGTCCGAGGAGGAGGCCCGCAGTTCCCCGTATTCGGCGAACACGGTCCAGCTTCGCCCGCCGCCCGCACGGGCCAGTGCGAGGCAGACCTGGCGCAGCTGGTCGTCGTCGATGGGGAGGCTGACGGCCTGGGAGCCGATCCGGTCGCGGAACTGGGCGACGGCGGAGTCCTGCGCCTGCTGGAGGATCGCGGACCGGGCCTCGCGGTAGGTGAGTGCGGCGGTGGTGGCGGCACTGACGGCCGCGACGAACAGGAACGCCGCGATCAGCCGGGTGCGGAGGCCGAGGCGGGCGGCGAAGAGTTTCACGTGAGCGGTCCGAAGCGGTAGCCGAAGCCGCGGACGGTCTGGATGTAGCGGGGGCTGCCGGGGACGTCCTCGATCTTCTGGCGGAGGCGGCGGACGCAGGCGTCGACCAGGCGGGCGTCGCCGTGGTAGCTGTGCTCCCACACGTGTTCCAGGAGCTGCTGGCGGCTGAAGACCTGTTCGGGTGAGGCCGAGAGGTGGAGCAGCAGCTTCAGTTCGGAGGGGGCGAGGAGCAGCCGTTCGCCGGCCTTGGCGACGGCGAGGCCCGCGCGGTCGACGGTCAGTTCGCCGTGCGACTCGGTGCCGCCGGGCCCGGCCGGCACGGCGAGGCGGCGCAGTACGGCCCGGATGCGGGCCTCGATGACCTCGGTACGGGCGGGCTTGACGATGTAGTCGTCGGCGCCGGCCTCCAGGCCCACGACGACGTCGAAGTCGTCGCCGCGCGCGGTGAGCATGATCACGGGGAGCTGGCTGGTCTCCCGGATGCGGCGGCAGACCTGGACGCCGTTCATGCCGGGCAGCATCAGATCGAGGAGGACCAGGTCCGGCCGGAACTCCCCCAGCGCGGCGAGCCCGGCCTCGCCCGTGCCGACGGCCCGCAGCTCGTGGCCGCGCCTGCGCAGGCCCAGTTCGACCCCTTCGCGCACCGAGGGATCGTCTTCTATGAGGAGCACGCGAGGCATGGCGTCAGTATCCCAGCGGTCAAGGAACGGATTCGGACGGGCGGACGGGCGCGGGCCGCTTCAGCCGCGCCGCAGCCGGCCCCGGGCGGCGTTCAGCGCGGCGCTCACCTCGGTGAGCCGCAGCGGCCGGGCCAGCCCCGCCACGACCACCGCGAGGACCACCGTCCCGGCGCCCAGCGCGGCGAAGTCCCCGAGACCCGAGCCCTCCGCGTCGACGGCACGCGCCGCCGCGTACGCCAGCGCCCCGGCCGGCACACACGCGGCGGCCAGCCGCACATGCGCCCACATCCCGGGCGAGCGGCCGAGCGAGGCGCTCGGCGCACCGCGCGGGGAGAGCCTGCGGTGCAGCACGTACGCGGTGACGGCGAAGCCGGTGAGCAGGGCCACGGAGTACGCGCCCGCCATGCCGGTCACCGCCCAGCGCGCGGGCAGCGTCAGATAGGCGACGACCGAGAGTCCGGCGTTGAGGGCCGCGATGACCAGGTTCAGCAGGAACGGGGTGCGGGTGTCGCTCATCGCGTAGAACCCGCGCGAGAGCACGTACTGCCCGGAGAAGGCGATGAGCCCGGGGGCGAACGCGGCCATCATGCCCGCCATCACCGTGATGTCCGCCGGGCCGGTGCGCCCGTAGCCGAAGACCGCGCCCATCACCCAGGGCGCGAGCGCCAGCAGCAGCGCGGCCGCCGGGACCACCACGGCGGCGGAGGTGCGCAGCGCGTACGAGAGGTCGCGGCGCACCCCGGCGAGGTCGCCGCCGGCCGCCGCCCAGCTCATCCGGGGCATCAGCGCGGTGACGAGGCTGACGGTCACGATGCCCTGCGGCACCACCCAGAGCTGGTAGGCGTAGCTGTACGCGGTGTAACCGGCGCCGCCCGCGAGGTGCTGGTCCACGGCGTGCTGGCCGCTCGCGGTGGAGAGGCGGGTGATCACCCAGTACGCGGCCTGGTTGGTGAGGACGAGCAGGACGAGCCAGCCGGCCGCACGCAGCGGCCGGGTGAGTCCGCTGCCGCGCCAGTCGAACCGGGGCCGCCAGCGGAACTTCGCGGCGCGCAGCGAGGGCACCAGGGCGAGGCTCTGCACGGCGATGCCCGCCGTGGTGCCCCAGCCCAGCCACTGCGCCTGCGCGGCGCTGACGGTGCCGTCGGAGCTCGCGGCCGTCCCGAGGTAGAGCCCGAACACCGCGATGATCACGAGGTTGTTGAGGACCGGCGTCCACATCATCGCGCCGAACCGGTCGCGGGCGTTGAGGACTTGGCCGAGGAGCGTGAACAGGCCGTAGAAGAGGATCTGCGGCAGGCAGTAGCGGGCCAGGGCGATGGTGAGTTCGGCCTGGTCGCCGTCGTAGGTGGGGGCGTACACCTGGATGATCAGCGGTGCGCCGAGGACGGCGAGCGCGGTGAGAGCGAGCAGGCCCACGGTGCACAGGGTGAGCAACCGGTCGGTGTAGGCGGCCCCGCCGTCGCCGTGCTCCTTGGCGGCGCGGACGAGTTCGGGGACGAAGACCGCGTTGAGGGCGCCGCCGATGAGCAGCATGTAGAGGATGTTGGGCACGGTGTTGGCGACGGCGTACCCGTCGGCCCGCAGCCCGGTACCGAGCGCGGCGACGACGACCGCCGAGCGTATGAACCCCGTGGCCCGCGAGACGATGGACCCGGCGGCCATCAGGGCGCCGCTGCGCAGCACCGAGCCGGAGCCGCGCGCGCCGCTCTCCTCGGGGGCGGCCGCCTCCGGGGCGGCGCCGGCGGCCGTCACCGGCGCGCCAGGTACGCCTGGAACGCCCGGTACAACGTGTTGTTGGCGGCTCCGCCCACCGATGTCTCCCACTCTCCGAGGGTTTCCACGACCTCCCCGCCGGTGCCCAGCTTCCAGCGCAGCAGCCCGAAGGGCCGGTCGTCGGGATCGAGGGTGGAGGATACCCCGCGCATGTCGTACACCTCGGCGCCGCCGTCGAGGGCATCGCACAACATCTGCCACTGCAGGGCGTTGCTGGGGCGCACCTCGCGGCGGTGGTCGGCGGAGGCACCCGTCTGGTACCAGACCCGCCGGCCGGTGCTGATCATGGTGTGGGCGGCCAGGATCTCGCCCTCGTGCACGGCGAGGCAGAGCTTCATCCGGCCGGGCGCCTCGGCGTTGAGCACGGCGTACTGGCGCTGGTAGTAGCCGAGCGAGCGGCCGAGCCGGAAGCCGTCGCGCTCCTCGGTGATCCTCAGCAGCCGGTGGAACTCGGGCAGTTCGGCGGCGCTCCCGGTCACGATCCGCACCCCGGCCTTGTGCGCCCGGCGGACGTTGCGGCGCCACTCCTGGTTGAGCCCGGACCACAGGTCGTCGGTGGTGCGCCCGGCGAGCGGCACCCGGAAGACGTACCGGGGCTGGGCGTCCGCGTCGTCGCCGTCCCCGCCGCAGCGCCGCCAGCCGCGCGCCCGCAGCCGGTCGGCCACGGCCGTGCCGAGCGGGTCGACCTCGCTCGCCAGGACGTCACCGACCGTACGCCCGGGGCCGGTGGCGGCCTTGAGCCGGGCGCCGGTCCAGCGGCGGTAGGCGGGGCCGGGTCCGATGCGTACGGCGAACGCCCCGGCCGCGCGCAGGTGCGCGAGCAGGGGGCGCAGCCAGCGGTCCATTCCCGGGTCGGCCCAGTCGGCGGCCGGGCCCTCCGGAAGATAGGCGAAGTATTTCCGGGTGCCCGGGAATTGCCGGTAGAGGACGAGCGCGCTGCCGTTCAGGGTGCCGTCGTCGTCGTGCCAGCCGAGCGTTTCCGAGGACCAGCCCTCTTTCACCCCGGCCCAGGAGGGGTACTGAAGGAAACTGGCGTCCGCGAGCGTGGCCAGGTGGGCGCGGTGCTCGTCCGCCGTGAGGCCGTGGATGCGTAGGTCCCGTTCCCTGCTGCGGTCTCCGGTCGCGAGCAGCGCTGACATATCGGTGGCCCTCCCTCGTGGGCCCCGCGGTCTGCTCTGCGGGGCTGCACAGGATGCTCACAGCGGTCCGTGACGGGTCCGCGCGCCGAATGTGACCGGACGATGACCGTTGCGCTGCGCTTCCCGTCACACAAGGAATTCCCGCTTTTCCGCGGAATTGAGGAACTTAGGCTCCGGTGCGTTCCTCTTCACCGATGACCGAGTACGGCCCTGGAGGTTTTCCGTTGATTCCCGCATTTCTGACACCGGCGCGCCGGCAGCGCCCCGCCCGGCTCGCGCTGATCGCCGGCTGCGCGGTGCTCGGCGTCACGCTCACGGCGTGTTCCGGCGGCGCCGCCGCTTCGGACAAGAACGGTGACCCCGCTCCCTCGAAGGCGGCGCCGGCCTCCATCTCGGTGACCCCGCACGGCACCGCGGCCGCCGCGGGCAAGCCCGTGACGGTGACCCTGGCGGCCGGGAAGCTGCGCGAGGTGACCGTCACGGCCGGGGAGGGCGGCGCGCTCGCCGGCCGGATATCCGCCGACGGCCGGACCTGGACGTCCGACCGGATGGCGGCGCCCGGCACCGCGTACCGCGTGGAGGCGCGGGACACCTCGGGCGGCAGCGACACGGCCTCGTTCACGACGAGGGCGGCGGACAAGGTGAATAAGCTGACGCTGGCGCCCGGCAAGAACACGACGGTGGGCATCGCCCAGCCGCTGTCGATCGTCTTCGACAACCCGGTCAAGGACAAGGCGGCCGTCGAGAAGGCACTCAAGGTCTCCACCTCGAACCACACCGAGGGCTCCTGGGGCTGGCTGCAGGACTACTCGGGCCGGGACCGCGTCGACTGGCGGCCGAAGGAGTACTGGAAGTCCGGGACGCGCATCACGCTCGACGCCGAGCTGAACGGCGTCGACTCGGGTCCCGGCGGCGGCTTCTTCGTACGGGACTACGCGACGACGTTCACGGTCGGCGCGCGCCAGGTGGTGAAGGTGGACCTGGACCGGCACCGGCTGGCGCTGGAGCGGGACGGCCGCACGGTCATGGACGTGCCGGTGTCGGGCGGTACGCCGGGTGGGGACAAGCGGTCGTGGCGGGGGACGGCCGTGCTGATGGCGAAGGAGGGCACGATCAACATGCGCTCCGAGACGGTGGGCCTGGGCCACACGTACGACAAGATGGTCGACTACTCGATGCGGCTGACCTGGTCGGGCATGTACGCCCACGCCGCGCCGTGGAACGCGGCGTACTTCGGGCGGGCCAACCACAGCTCGGGATGTGTCGGGATGAGCGACGCGGACGCCGCCGCCCTCTACCGGCAGGCCCGCGTCGGCGACCCGTTCGAGATCACGGGCGCGGAGACCAAGGGCACGGTCGCGGAGGGCAACGGCTACGGGGCGTGGAACGTCACGTGGGACGAGTGGCAGACGAGGAGCGCCCTCGGCTGACCGGTCCGCCGGCGCGCAGCTGACCTTCTTCCCGCGTGCGAGAAGTGATCACCGGCTGCTGCCGGTCGGACCTTGCTCCCGTCCTTCTACCGCCCTCCCGGCATGAGCGTTCCGGGCTGTGCCGGTCCGACGCCCACCGCCTCCGTCTTCGGATTGCGCCGTTGCCGCCTCGCCACCCAGGTGGCGAACCAGGAGAGCAGCATGCACATCCCGATGTAGATCGGTGAGATCACCATCACCACGGGGATGAAAGGCAGATCGTAGTCCAAATTGGAGGCGATGAGTTTGCCCGCGTGGAGGAATTCCTCGTACGTGATGAGGTAGCCGAGCGAGGTGTCCTTCAGGGCCACCACCAGCTGGCTGATGATGGTGGGCAGCATCGCGCGGATCGCCTGCGGCGCCAGGACGAAGGTCGTGACCTGCGTCTTCCGCATGCCCAGCGCGTACGCCGCCTCGCGCTGGCCGCGCTCCACCGAGTTGATGCCGGTACGGAACACCTCGGCGAGCACCGAGCCGTTGTAGAGCGTCAGTCCGGCGACCAGCGCGGGCAGCGGCTGCACCTTCAGCGCCACGAAGATGAAGAAGATCATCACCAGCACGGGCATGGCGCGGAAGAACTCGACGAGGATCGTCGCCACCCAGCGGACCGGGCGGTGTTCGGACAGCCGCCCGACCGCGAGGACGGCGCCGAGGACCAGGGAGAGGACGGCGGCGTACGCGAACGCCTTGAGGGTGTTGCCGAGTCCGCGGAGCAGGAGCTCCTGGATGCCCTTGTACTCGAAGGGTGTCCACTTGGCGGCGGTGAACTGGTCGGTGTCGAAGAGGAGATAGATCACCCAGCCGATCAGAGCGAGGATGAGGACCGTAGACGCGATTCCGTAGAGTCGGTGCCGTCTGCGGGTGAGCGGCCCGGGGATGTCGTACAGGGCGTTGGCGGTGGGTACGGAGTGAGCGGTCATCGGGCGACTCCCCAGCGCTTTTCCAGCACGTGGAAGAGCGCGCTGATGGCGAGGGTGATGATCAGGTACCCCACGGCGATCCACACGAAGGTCCAGATGATGCTGTATCCCAGCTCGTTGAGGGTCTTGTAGGTGCCGAGGAGTTCGGTGACGCTGAACGCCCCGGCGATCGCCGAGTTCTTGGCGAGCGCGATGAGCGTCGAGCCGATCGGCGGGATCACCGAGCGGAACGCCTGCGGCAGCACGATGGCCCCGAGGCTCTGTCCGAAGGTCATCCCGAGGCTCCGGGCCGCCTCGCCCTGCCCGGTGGGCACGGTGTTGATGCCGGAGCGCAGCACCTCGCAGATGAACGCCGAGGTGTAGCAGCCCAGCGCGAGGATCGCGAACACGTTGAACGGCAGGACGAGTCCGAAGCGCGGCAGGCCGAGGAGCACGGCGAAGAAGAGCAGGGTGAGCGGGGTGTTGCGCAGGATCGTCACCCATACGGTGCCGAAGGCCCGGAGCGAGCCGACGGGCGCCACCCGGAAGGAGGCCATGACGAAGCCGAGGACCAGGGCCAGGATCGAGGCGTAGACGGTGAGTTCGACGGTGCCGAGGAAGCCCTTGCCGTAGAGCGAGAAGTTGTCGGTGAGTACGTCCATGGGGGTGGGCCGTCCTCTCAGTTCGCCGGGTAGCGGTCGATGGGCGGCGGCTTGGGCGCGGGTGCGCCGGACAGGCCGAGGGTCGCCTCGAACGCCTTCTTCCAGTTGCCGTTCTTCTCGTTCTCCTCCAGCGCGTCGTTGAGCGCGAAGCGCAGCGCGTTGTCGCCGCGCGGTACCCCGATGCCGTACGGCTCCTCGGAGAAGGGCTCGCCGACGACCTTCATCTCGTCGGGCGCCTTGGCGGCGAAGCCCAGCAGGATCGCGTCGTCGGTGGTGACGACGTCGACCTGGAACGTCAGCAGGTTGTCGACGCAGATCGAGTACGTGTCGTACGCGACCAGCTTCGCCTTCGGGTAGTCGGCGGCGATCCGCTGGTACGGGGTCGAGCCCGCGGCCGAGCAGACCGTCTTGCCGGCCAGGTCCTGCGGGCCGTGGATGTCGTCCTCGTCGGTGCGCACCAGGAGCCCCTGGCCCGCCATGTAGTAGGGGCCGGCGAATCCGACGAGCTTCTTGCGCATGTCGTTGATGGTGTAGGTGCCGACGTAGTAGTCGATCTGCCCGTTCTGCAGGGCGGTCTCGCGGTTGGCGGAGGCGATCGTCTTGAAGCGGATCGTCTTCGGGTCGAAGCCCAGCGAGGCGGACATCATGCGGGCGATCTCGATGTCGAAGCCGGAGTAGACGCCCGTCGCCGGGTCCTTCTCGCCCAGGTAGGGCTGGTCCTCCTTGGCGCCCACCCGCAGGTAGCCGCGCTTCTTCGCGTTCCGCCAGGTCCGGGAGTCCGGCAGCCGGAAGCCCTTGTCGACCTGGTAGACGGGCAGCTGGTCGGCCTTCGGGCCCTTGACGGGCGGGCTGCCCTCCTTGCCGCAGGCGGCGGCGAAGAGGGCGAGCAGGAGGCCGGCACAGACGGCCAGCAGTTTCCTCGTACGCAACTCAGGGCCTCCCGTCAGTGCTTGAGGATCTTGGACAGGAAGTCCTTGGCCCGGTCGCTCTCCGGGGAGGTGAAGAAGTCCTCCGGGGTGCGGTCCTCCACGACGCAGCCGTCGGCCATGAAGACGACCCGGTTGGCGGCGGAGCGGGCGAAGCCCATCTCATGGGTGACGACGACCATGGTCATGCCCTCGCGGGCGAGCTGACGCATCACCTCCAGGACCTCGTTGATCATCTCCGGGTCGAGCGCCGAGGTGGGCTCGTCGAACAGGAGCGCCTTGGGGTCCATGGCGAGGGCCCGGGCGATGGCGACGCGCTGCTGCTGCCCGCCGGAGAGCTGGGCGGGGAACTTGTCGGCGTGCGCGCCGAGCCCCACCCGGTCCAGGAGTTCGCGGGAACGCTGGTCCGCCTCGTCCTTCTTGCGTTTGCGCACCTTGACCTGGGCCAGGGAGACGTTGGCGAGGACGGTCTTGTGTGCGAAGAGGTTGAAAGACTGGAAGACCATGCCGACTTCGGCCCTCAGCTGGGCCAGTCCCCGGCCCTCCTCGGGGAGGGGTTTGCCGTCGATGGTGATGTGGCCCGACTCGATGGCCTCCAGCCGGTTGATCGCCCGGCAGAGCGTCGACTTCCCGGAGCCGGACGGGCCGATGACCACC
The DNA here is from genome assembly GCF_040632905.1 of Streptomyces sp. NPDC016469. NCBI lineage: Bacteria > Bacillati > Actinomycetota > Actinomycetes > Kitasatosporales > Streptomycetaceae > Streptomyces > Streptomyces sp. NPDC016469. The sequence continues at coordinate 21,072 of NZ_JBEYCQ010000006.1, read as the reverse complement.
ACCACCTCCCCGCGGCCGACGGTGAGATTGATGTCCTGCAGTACGTGCAACTTCCCGTAGTACTTGTTGACGTCTCGCAGCTCGATCAACGGATCGACGGCCATACGCTGCCCTACCCACTTGTCGCTCGGTCGAGGTCAGCGCAAACTAACCAGCCCGGCAAGGGACTTCTCGACCGACACGCACCAATGGGGCAAAAGGATTCTTATCGCTTCGCGTGGTCCGCCGCGCGCAGCGGGTCAGCCCTCGGCGGACTCCGCGTACACCTGGGACAGCTCGGGGCTGCCGGACATCGCCCAGTCGAGGCCCGCCTCGACCACGTCGATCTCGCGGCCCGAGGCGAGCCGCACGACGGGCTGGCCGCTCGGCCAGATGTGCCAGTGCGCCCCGGCGACGTTGCGCACCAGGACCGTACCGAGGTAGAGACCGGCGTCGTTGCCCAGCCAGGGCAGCTCCTCCGGGTCATCGCGCCAGCGCGGCACCAGCTGGTCGAGTGCCGTCAACGAGGCGGGGCTGTCGTCCAGTTCGATGCCGTGCTCCCCCACTCGGACCCGGAGCAGCTCGCATTCGGCGAGCAGTCCGGCCACGCCCTCCGGATCGGCGTCGACGGCGCCCGCGAGGCCCGTCTTCCGCGCCCCGTCGTGACGCTTACGCCAGTTGTCCAAGAAAGGGATGTTCATACCGCTCAGAATCGCATCCCGGCGTGCCTGCGCACCACTGGGCGCGCGGCCTGTCGTTCGAGTGCCGAACACCACAGGGCCACCGCGCGTTCACGGAACGCCGGGGCGTCGGGGCCCGCTCAGAGGTCGAGGTCCACCACCACCGGGGCGTGGTCGGAGGCGCCCTTGCCCTTGCGCTCCTCGCGGTCCACATAGCTGTCCTTCACGGCGGCGGTGAAGGGGGCGTTGCCGTAGACGAGGTCGATGCGCATGCCCTTGTTCTTCGGGAAGCGCAGCTCGCGGTAGTCCCAGAAGGTGTAGGGGCGGTCGTACTTCAGGGGGCGGGGCATGACGTCGGACAGCCCCTCGGCGCGCAGGGCGGCCAGGGCTTCGCGCTCGGCGGGCGTGACGTGCGTGGCCCCCTCGAAGAGGGCCGGGTCCCAGACGTCCTCGTCGGTCGGGGCCACGTTGAAGTCGCCGAGCACGGCGAAGGGGGCCGGACCGGCGGCGTCGGCGGCCACCGCCTTGCGCAGCGCCTCCAGCCAGCGCAGCTTGTACGCGTAGTGCTCGTGGGCGACCTCGCGACCGTTGGGCACGTACACCGACCAGAGGCGCACCGGCCCGCACGTCGCGCTGATCGCGCGGGGCTCCTGCGCGGTCTCGTAGACCGGCCCGTCGGGCAGGCCGAGGGTGATGTCGGAGAGGCCGGCGCGGGAGATCAGCGCGACCCCGTTCCACCGCCCGTTGGCGTTGACCGCGGACTCGTAGCCCGCCTCGCGGAGCGCGTCGGCGGGGAACTGCTCGGCGGTGCACTTGGTCTCCTGGAGGCACAGCACGTCGGTGCCGCTGCTCTCCAGCCAGGCCAGCAGCCTCGGCAGGCGGGCGGTGATCGAGTTGACGTTCCAGGTGGCGATGCGCATGTACGTAAACCTAACGCCTGCCACTGACAGCCGCCGGGGCGGCGGCCGTCACAGGCCCGTCGAGTCGCCCGGTGTCATCCGGCCGTGGTCGGAGCCGCCCAGCTCGCCGATCTGCCGGTCGTAGATCGGCCGGGCCAGGTCGGTGAGGAGCGCGTCGTGGATGTCGATCGCGCGGCGCGGCTTCACCTCGCGCACGTAGTCGATGACCTCGGAGATCTTGTTCCAGGGGGCCATCACCGGCAGCAGCAGGGTGTCCACGGCCCGGCCGGGCACCGTCAGGGCGTCGCCGGGGTGGAAGACCTGGCCGTCGGCCAGGAAGCCGATGTTGGTGACGCGCGGGATGTCCGGGTGGATCACCGCGTGCAGCTCGCCGTGCACCTCGATGTCGAACCCGGCGGCCGAGAAGGTGTCGCCGTGGCCGACCGTGTGCACCCGGCCCGGGAACGCCGCGCTCAACCGCTCCGCGACGCTGCGCAGGGTCCAGACGCGGGCCGCCGGGTCGGCCTCGAGACCGGCCCGGATCCGCCCCTCGTCGAAGTGGTCGGGGTGCTCGTGCGTCACGAGGATCGCCTCGGCGCCGATCGCCGCGTCGCTCTCCGAGAAGCCGCCCGGGTCGATGACGAGCGTGCGCCCGTCCTTCTCCAGGCGGATGCAGGAGTGCGACTGCTTGGTCAGGGTCGGCGCGGCGTTCTCGGTGTGGCTGCTCATGCATCCATCCTGCTACGCGGGCGGCGTCGTTTCCGCCCGAATCACGGACTGCGCGATGGTGAACGCGGCGCTCGCGGCCGGAACCCCGCAGTACACGGCCGTCTGCATCAGCACCTCCCGGATCTCGGTGGGCGTGAGTCCGTTGCGCAGGGCGGCCCTGGTGTGCGCGGCCAGGCTCTCCAGCCGTCCGGAGGCGACGAGCGCGGTGAGCGTGACGGTGGAGCGGGTGCGCCGGTCCAGCCCTTCCCGGCTCCACACCTCTCCCCAGGCGTACCGGGTGACCAGCTCCTGGAAGTCCTCGGTGAAGTCGTCGGCGGCGGCCATGACCCCGTCCACCTGCGCGTCGCCCAGCACCTCGCGCCGCAGCCGCATGCCGGGCGCGTACGGGTCGGGGCGCCCGCCGGCCGCCGCCTCGGGGGCCGGCCCGGCGGGGGCGATCTCCGCGACGGGCTGGACGGGGGCGGAGAGCCGGGGCACGGAGTCGGGCATCGGGATGGCCGCCTGGGTGTCCTGCCAGGCGGTGGAGAAGTGGGTGAGCAGGAGATCGGTGACCGCCCCGGGCTGCTCCACGGGCGCCAGGTGCGAGGCCGCGGGGACCAGCGCGAGCCGGGCGTCCGGTATCCCGGCCACCAGGGTGCGCGCGTCCCCCGGCCCGGTCACCCGGTCCTCCGCCCCGACCACGACGAGGGTGGGGACGGGGATGCGGCTCAGTTCCGTACGGACGTCGAACGCGGCCAGGGCCTCGCAGGCGGCGATGTAGCACCCCGGGTCGGTGGTCCGCACCATCTGGACGGCCCACTCCACGATGGCGGGCTGCGCGGCGGCGAAGGCGGGCGTGAACCAGCGCTCGGGCGCGGTGCGCGCCATGGGCTCCAAGCCGTTCGTACGGACGATGACGCCGCGCTGCCGGAACTCGTCCGCGCTGCCGAACCGGGGCGAGGACGCGACCAGTGCGAGCGCGGCCACCCGGTGGGGGTGCCGCAGTGCCAGGTCCGCGCCGATCGCCCCGCCGATGGAACACCCCACGTACCCGAACCGCTGGACCCCGACCCCGTCGAGCGTCGCGAGCAGCCGGTCGCCCAGCTCCGCCACGGCGGTCGCGGGCCGGGCGGGGGCGCCGCCGTGACCGGGGAGGTCGTACCGGAAGACTCTCCAGTGCCGGGTGAGCTCGGGTACCTGGCGGTCCCACATGTGCCAGGTGGTACCCAGTGAGGGACCGAGGATCAGGACCGGGGCGTCTTCTGGCCCGTCAAAGCGGTATTGCAGGGTGTTCGTCGTCGCACTCACCCGCTCACGCTCCCATATCTCACGTCCTCCCGAGGCAGCGGGGGCTCTTCATGCCGGCCGGGTTCCGTCCGTACGCGGGGGTGAAGCTGGTCGCCGTCGCACCCGGCAACGCGGCACGCGGGCTGCCCCGGATCACGGGGCTTTATGTGCTGCTCGACAGTGAGACCCTGCTCCCCGGGGCTCTGCTGGGCGGTGCCGCCCCGACCGCGCCGCGTACCCCGGCGGTCTCCGCTCTCGCCGTGGACCGGCCGACCGTGCCCGGGACCGCACGCCTGGTTTCTTCGGCACGGGCCACGAAGCATGGCGGCACGTCGAGGCCGTGCGCCGCGTCGGACCGCTCGGCGACGTCGGGGTCGTGGCATGACGCCGGGCGGATCAGCGCCTTCCTGGACCGCCGCAGGAGCGCGGGGCCGCGCGCCGCAAGGGTCGGTCCCGAGGCGGTGCGCATGGCCGGCGTCGTCCTGTGCCGCACCAGGGCGCGGGAGGCTCTTCTCGGGAGGGCTGGTACCGGGTCACGCCACCGTGGCCGTCGGCTCGCACGAGCCCGACGCCCGCGAGGTGGACCCGGAACAGGTCCACCGGTCGACGGTGGTCGTGGAGAGCCTGAACGCCGCTCTCCACGAAGCCGGCGACATCGTGCTGCCTCCGCAGGCGAGCGGGGACCGGAATCCATCGCCGGAGGTGGGGCTCGGCCCAGCCGTGTCCGGCTCGTCAGAAGCGTCGGCACGGCCCGGGAGGACCTGGCAGCCCTGAACGCGACCGGCCCGCGCACGCCGGGGCCGGCGCACCCCTTGGTCGCGCTAGTGTCGTCCCATGCGTTCCATGATCCTGCCGCCGCCCGTCCGCTAGCGGACGGCGCGCAAACCCACTCCGACCCCGGCCGCACCGCCGCCGGGGCGATGGATGCCGTCCGCTCGACATGCGGCCCTCTTCCGGCAAACCATCGTCATGGAGACGCACCAGATGACTTCGCCTGCCCTCACGCCGCTCCGGCGGGGACAGCTTTCCGTTTCAGCCGCCGCCGTCGCGTGGGGAATCGGCGGCGCGGCAGCCGCCGAACTGTTCCGTATCAGCGGTCTCGGCCCGATGGCCGTGTCGTTCTGGAGATTCGCCATCGCGGCGATCATCCTCACCGCCCCGAAGCTTCTCGACCATGGTCCGCTCAGGCCGGCCGGGTCCGCCCGCGGGCTGACCTCCGTACTCGTCGGGACCGCCCTGGCGGTCTATCAGACGGCCTACTTCGGCGCCGTCCAGGAGGCCGGACTCGCGCTGGGCACCCTGGTCGCGCTCGGCACGAGCACACTCCTGGTCAGCGTCGGCGCCCATCTCTTCCTGGGCGAACGGCTCAGCAGGCGGGGCACCGCCGCGACCGGGCTCGCCCTGATCGGCCTGGTGATCCTGGTCGCGCACCCGGTCTCCGGGCCCCACCCCTTCGCAGGCGTCCTGCTGGCCCTGGTCTCGGGCATCGGCTACAGCGCCGTCACCCTGTGGGCCCGCAGGTCGGAAGCCACCAGCGCGAGCCCGGCCACCTGGGGCGCAGGAGCCCTCTGCCTCCTGCCGTTCGCCCTGGCCGAAGGCGTCCGGCCGCACGCCGAGAACGCCGTCGAGTCCGTGACCTGGCTGCTCTTCCTGGGGGTGGTGCCGACGCTGCTGGCCTACCGCTGGTACTTCAAGGGACTGGTCACGGTGCCCAGTACCACCGCCGCCGTTCTCGTGCTCCTCGAACCCGCCACGGCCGCTCTCCTCGCCGTCGCGCTGGGCGAGCGGATCAGCGTCTCGCTCGCCGTCGGGTCGGTTCTGCTGCTGTCGGCCGTCGCCGTACTGGCCCGCGACCGGTCGTGAACCCGGCGCGCCCGGAGCCGTCGCTCACTGGGGTGTGGCCGGAGGGTACCCGCGCTGCACGGCGTGGGCCCCGGCCCGGAGGCGGCTCCGGGCGCCGTCGAGTTGCAGCAGGTTGGTCGCGATACGGCGCACGGTGCATGCGGAGACACCGAGGCTCGCGGGCCGCCCCGGCAGACCCGCATGGCAGAACCCGGCCGGAGCAAGCCGACGGGCTCTGCCGCGTCACCACTGGTCGCACGGTCGTCACAGACCTGCACCACGTCCGCGCCGCCGAACTCCGCGCCGGGGCCGACACGTACCGCCTCACCCTGTCCGCCCCGGGCCCCCGGCCTCTGCGCACCGCCCTCGGGCGGGCCCTGATCGGGGTCGGCCTCCGCCTGCCCGCCGCGCCCTCCCCCGCCCCGGCCCGGGCCGCCGTCGCCCTCTCCCGGGGCCAGGGTCTGCCGCATCCGGGTCCTCGGAGGCGGCGGGGTACAGTGCCCGGCGGCATTCCGGCCGTCCGAGGAGGAAACGTGACCGACACCAGCGAGGCCCGGCCCGCGGACGGCGGAGCGGCCGCGGCGCCGCCGAGCCGGGTGCGGCGGCTGATGCGTTACGTCCCCCTGGTCGCCCCGGTCCTGCTGTGGGCCGTGCCGTGCTGGGTGCTGCTGTACGCCGGGCAGCACTGGCCGCTTCCCGTCACCGTGGGCGGCACCTGTCTCTTCGCGCTCGGCCTCGTCACCATGCCGCTCGCGATGGTGCGGGGGCACGGGAGGCGGCAGCGGGACCGGGCGGCGATCGTCGGGGACAGCCTGCTCGGGTCCGTCTGGGTGCTCTTCACCTGGTCCGTGCTGTTCGGCGTCCTGCTGCGGCTCGCCCTGACCGTGGCCGGGGCCGGCGACGGGCAGGACCGGGCCAGGATCGTCACCTGGTCGGTGCTCGGGGCCGCCGCCGTCCTGCTCGGATGGGGTTACGCCGAGGCGCGCCGGGTGCCGAGGGTGCGCCGGGTCGAGGTACAGCTGCCGCGCCTGGGGCCGGGCCTGGACGGGACACGGGTCGCCCTCATCACCGACACGCACTACGGGCCGCTGGACCGGGCCCGCTGGTCCGAGCGGGTGTGCGCGGAGGTCAACCGGCTGGAGGCGGACCTGGTCTGCCACACCGGTGACATCGCGGACGGCACCGCCGACCGCCGCCGCGCCCAGGCCGCGCCGCTCGGCACGGTGCGCGCCGCCCACGCACGCGTCTACGTCACCGGGAACCACGAGTACTACAGCGAGGCGCAGGGCTGGGTCGACCTGATGGACGAGCTGGGCTGGCAGCCGCTGCGCAACCGCCACGTGCTGCTCGAACGCGGCGGCGACACCCTCGTGGTCGCCGGTGTGGACGACGTCACCGCCGAATCCTCCGGCCTGGCCGGTCACCGCGCGCACCTCGCCGGGGCGCTGGAGGGTGCCGACCCGGACCTGCCGGTCCTGCTCCTGGCACATCAGCCGAAGTTCATCGACCGGGCCGCCGAGGGCGGCGTCGACCTCCAGTTGTCGGGCCACACCCACGGCGGCCAGATCTGGCCCTTCCACTACCTGGTCCGCCTCGACCAGCCGGCAGTCGCCGGGCTGAGCAGCCACGGCGACCGCACGCAGCTGTACACCAGCCGGGGCACCGGGTTCTGGGGCCCGCCGTTCCGCGTCTTCGCGCCCAGCGAGATCACCCTGCTGGTGCTGCGCTCGCCGGAGGGAACGGCCCGGACCGCCGCGTCCTGACCGGCGCCCGGTCGTGGCGCCGCTTGTCGCGATCTCGGCCGGTCCCGCAGACTGCACACGGCCGGAGACCGACGCCCTCCGGCGGCTGAGCAGGGGTGACGGGGGTGCCGACGGTGTGGCAGGAGATGGCGGCGGCCGAGATGGCGCCGGACGACCGGTTCGAATGGTTCGAGCAGGTGGTGTCCGACGTCCTGCTTCCCACGGAGTTCCACGCCGCGGACCCGGGCGGTTTCGACGCGCGGGGCGGGATGCTCGGTCTCGGGGCCGTACAGCTGGCGCGGTTCAGCTACGGGCCGCTGCGGTCGCGCAGGACCCCGGCGCTGATCCGGAGGGGGGATCCGGAGCAGTACCAGCTGGCGCTGGTGACCCGTGGCTCGGCGTGGTTCGCACAGCAGGGCGGCGAGGCCGAACTGGGCGTCGGCGGCATGGCGTTGTGGGACACCTCACGTCCGTACGAGTCGGGGTCGGGGACGGACGGGCGCGATGTCGAGGTGCTCGTCCTCCAGATACCGAAGGCCCGGATGCCGTTGCCGTCGCAGCGGGTGGACCGGATCCTCGCGCGGAGTGTCCCGGGCGACGCGGGGATGGGCGCGATCCTGGCCGGTTTCCTGACGAACCTCGCCGCTACCGGTGCCGACTGCTCCCCCCAACAGCTCGGCGCGCTGGGCGAGATGGCCGTGGACATGGCCGCGTCCTGCCTGGCCGACCGGATCGGCTCCTCCCCGGTGGAGGCGCCCGCCGAGCTGCGGGCGCACGTCCTGCTGCGGCGGATCAGCGCCTTCATCGACCACCACATCGGGGACCCCTCGCTGTCCCCGAGTCTCATCGCCGCCCGCCACCACCTCTCGCTGCGCAGCCTGCACGCCCTCTTCCGCGACCAGCCCGAGAGCGTCGCCGCGATGATCCGCAGCCGCCGGCTCGACGGCTGCCGCACGGACCTCGCCCGCCCCGAGCTGCGCCGGCGACCCATCCGGGCCGTCGCCGCCCGGTGGGGCTTCACCGACGCGACCGTGTTCAGCCGGGCCTTCCGCGCGGCGTACGGGATGGCACCGCGCGACTACCGTGCGATGGCCATGCGCCCGGCGGACGGGGCCGGTCAGGGCGCCGCGTGGTAATAGCGGGTGCAGGACTCCACCATGCCGTCCTCGGCGATGCGGAAGAAGTCCACGAAGCGCACGCACGTGTCATCGGTGCCCTTGCCGAGGCGGCGGCCCGCGACCACCACATTGCGGGCGTGCGCGACGATGTGGTCGATCTCGTGTCGGGCGGGTGACCCGAGGTGGTCGCGGTGGGCGTGCAGGAACGCGGTCCGGCCGTGGGCCGCCGGGGCGCCGGGCAGGTCCAGGGCGACGTGGTCGTGGAGCAGCGAGGCGCACGCGTCGAGGTCGCCGGCGTCGAGGTATTCGTAGATGAGACGGACGTGGTCGGTCCCCGCCGCGGTGACCAGATCGCCCCCGGTGTACGGGGCGCTGCTCGTCCAGGCGTCGGTGTGCATGGACGCCTCCTTTCTCCTTCACCCGGCACTCTTCCGGGCCGCGCCAACCCCCGCCTATCGCGCCGCTATTTCGCCGACCGGTCACGCTGGGCATGCAGGATGGACAGATGCGTGAGGATTGTGAAAACTTTGGGGACGTTGATCCCGGAGTATCAACGCGCTTACGAGCTGGGGGTCTCGGTGGCCGAGGGTACGACGCACACGGTCCAGGATGCCCCCGGCGCGGCGAGACCGCCCTTCCAATTGCTGGGCCCGCTCCAGGTACGGGGCAAGGACGGCCCGCTGCGGGTGCCGCCGGGGCGGCAGGAGGTCATCCTCGCCGCGCTGCTGCTCGAAGCGAACCGGGTGGTCAGCACGCATTACCTGGTGGACCTCATCTGGGAGGACAACCCGCCGGAGACCGCACGCACCCAGGTGCAGATATGCGTGTCCCGGCTGCGGAAGCTCTTGGCCGGTGCGGACAGCACGGTCTCCATATCGACCCGCCCGCCGGGATACGTCCTGCACGTGGACACCGGGGATGTGGACTCGCTGCTCTTCACCGGCCTGGTCGCGAGGGCCAGGCGGCAGCGCGACGAGGGCGAGACCGAGAAGGCGGTGGCGCTCCTGAAGTCCGCGGTGGCGCTGTGGCAGGGGGACTCCCTGACCGGCCTGGACAGCGGCCCACTGGCCAACAAGGCGCGCCAGCTCGACGAGGAGCGGCTGAGCGCCGTCGAGCTGCGGATGGAGCTGGAACTGGAGCTCGGCCGGCACGACCGGCTGGTGGGTGAGCTCCAACTGCTCACGCATGAGAACCCGTTGCGGGAACGGCTGCGGGGCCAGCTGATGTGCGCCCTGCACTGGTCGGGCCGGCAGGCGGAGGCGCTGGAGGCGTTCCGGGACGGGCGCCGGATCCTCGACCAGGAGCTGGGGCTCGAACCGGGCCGGGAACTGCGGCGGCTGGAGGCGGCGATCCTCGCCGGTGAACTGCCTCCGCCGGTACGGGGACAGGAGCCCAGGTCCGCGAGCGGCGGTGCTCCCGAGCCCCCCGCACCCCGGCGGCCCGCCGACGCGGCCGGGCGCGCCGCGCCCCGTACCGACACGGCAAGCACCGGTACCCTGAGTCCGCAGCCGGCATCCGGGCCCGGCCAGGACGCCCCCACCCCCGCCGAACCGCAGCCCCACGACACCCGGCCGCAGCAACTGCCGGCCGCCACCTCGGACTTCGTGGCCGACGAGACCCAGCTCGCCGCCCTGGAGAAGGCGCTGACCGGTGGCCGGGAGCGCAAGGCGGTCGGTCTCGCCGTGATCACCGGGAAGCCCGGCACCGGCAAGTCCACGCTCGCCGTGAATCTCGCGCACCGGCTCGCGGAGACGGGATTCCCGGACGGCCAGCTGTACTGCGATCTGCGCGGCACCGGCACCCCGGCCACCACCGCGGAGGTGCTGGGCCGTTTCCTGCGGGCCCTGGGCATCCCGGGCCAGCTGATCCCGGACTCGCTGGACGAGCGAGCGGAGATGTACCGCACCCGGCTCGCCTCCCGCCGCCTCCTGGTGGTCCTGGACGACGCCGCTTCGGAGAGCCAGGTGCAGCCGCTGCTGCCGGGCAGCCGGGACTGCGCGGTGCTGGTCACCAGCCGGGCGCGGCTGACCGCGCTGCCGGGCGCGCACCGCGTGGAGCTGGACGTCCTGGACGAGGAGCGGGCGCTGAAGCTGCTGTCCCGGATCATCGGGGAGGAGCGGGTCGAGGGCGAGGCCGCGTCGGCGGAGGCCCTGGTGCGTACGGTGGGCCGGCTGCCGTTGGCGCTGCGGATCGTGGCCGCCCGGCTCGCCGCCCGCCCGCACTGGACGCTCGCGTCGATGGTGCACCGGTTGGCCAACGAGCGGCACCGGCTGGACGAGTTGGCGCACGGAGAGATGACGATGCGCGCCAGCCTGTCGCTCTCGTACAACGGCCTGGCGCCCGAGGACCGGGGGCTGCTGCGGCTGCTGTCCATGGCGCGCACCCCGACGCTGCCGGGCTGGCTGGCGGGCTCCCTGCTGGACGACGACCGGCCCGTGCCCTCGGACCTGCTGGAACCGCTGGTCGACATGCAGATGCTGGACGTGGTCGGGGTGGAGCGGACCGGCGGCTACCGGTATCAGTTCCATGAGATCATCCGCGTCTACGCGCGCGAGCAGCTGGCCGCGCAGGACGCGCCGGAGCTGCGCCGGGACGCACTCGTCCGGATGGCGGGCGGCTGGATGTATCTCGCGCAGGAGGCCCATCGCAAGGTGTACGGCGGTGACTTCACCGTGTTGCACGGCGACGCGCCGCGCTGGGCGCCGCCCCCGTCATGCACGAGTGAGCTGCTCGCCGATCCGCTGGCCTGGTTCGACGCGGAGCAGGGCGCCCTGTGCGGGATGGTGGAGCAGGCCGCCGACGAGGGCCTGCACGACGTCAGCTGGAATCTGGCGACGACCCTGGTCACGTTGTTCGAGGTGCGGGGCCATTACGACCTGTGGGAGCAGACCCACGTACGGGCGCTGGCCGCCGTGCGGAAGGCGGGCAATCTGCGGGGCACCGCCGCCGTTCGGGCCTCGCTGGGTTCGCTGTACATGAGCCGCAACGAGTGCGACATGGCGCGCCAGGCGCTGAGTTCGGCGCTCGATGTCTTCCAGGCGCTGGACGAGCCGCAGGGCGAGGCGCTGTGCCGGCGTGACATGGCCCTGATCGCGCGGACGAACGGGGAGGACGACACCGCCCTCGCTCTGTACGAGCGGTCGTTGGCGGACTTCGACCGGGCCGGTGACGTGGTCGGGCGGGCGATCGTGCTGACGCAGAGCGCGCACATCCGGATGCGCCGGGGTGATATGGACGTGGCGCAGGCGCAGTTGGACGAGGCGCTGGAGATATACGACGGGGTCGGCTATCTGGGAGGCAGGGCGCGGACCCTGCGCCGGGTGGGCCAACTGCTTTTGGAGCGGGGGGATCTGGATCTCGCGGTGCTGACGTTCACGGAGGTCCTGGAGCTGTGCCGGGATTCCGGTGACGTGATCGGCGAGGGGCATCTGCTGCGCGACCTCGGTCAGGCGTTCGTGCTGATGGGGCGGCCCGACCGGGCGAGGTATTTCTTCGACCGGGCCGTCGCGGCCCGGGAGCAGATCATGGATTTCAGCGGCGGCGCTCTGGCCCGCCTGGATCTGGCGCGGCTGCTCGGCGAGGAGGAGCCGGGGCGTTCCCGGGAACTGCTGGCCCCTGCGGTGGAGGTCTTCACGAGCCGGGGCATGAAGCGGGAACTGGCGGAGACTCGGCGGCTGTTGGGCGCCGGCTGAGTCCGGCGGGGGTCAGTCCCAGGGGTTGTTGTCGGTGGAGCCGGTGGCGCCCGGGGTGGGGGTGCTGCTGGTGCCGGCCGGCTGGGTGCCGGTGCCGGAGGTGTCGTCGGCCCAGCCCACCTGGACGCCGATGCCGGTGACGATCACGACCGCGACGGTGGCGAAAGCGGCGCGGAGGGCGTTGCGGGCGGTGGTGTTCCGGTTCATCGGACTGTCCCTTCGTCGGTGTTCCGTTTCCTTCTGGACACCACGTTAGGAAGAAGCGGATTCACGGCACCGCCCCCGCCCCTATCCCCCCGCTATCACGGCGGGAGCCCCTATCGCCGTCCCGGGCGGCTGCCTCTATCGCCTTATCCCGAGGGGCCGGCCCGGCCCGTGACGGCGTTGGCCTCGGGATGCCTCCCGGATAGGGCACGCGCGGAGGATTCCGGCAGCAGCAAGGCACGACAGCCGTCCCCCGGCATCCCGGACCGCAGCCGCTTCCGGGGCGCCCATCCCCCGACGAGCAGGAGTCCTTCCCATGACGCGCAGCCACCCCCCGCAGGACACCCCGGCCACCACCGCCCCGCTCGGTTCCCTGATACGCGGCCATCGGCTCCGTATCGGCCTGACCCAACGGGAGTTGGCGGACCTGTCCACCATCAGCGTGCGGGCCATCCGGGACCTGGAGAAGGGGAAGGCCCAGCGGCCGAGGACGGACACGGTGCGGCTGATCGCCGACGCGCTCAGACTCGGTCCCCGGGCCCGTGCCACGCTTGAGGCGGCGGCCCGGCGCGGGTCCCGGGCGGGCGGTGAGGTCCGGCGCCTGTCCATGGAGCGGGCCGCCCCGCCCGTGCCGCTGTACCCGCTGGTCGGGCGCGACGCGGAGACGGGTGTCCTGGTGGAGGAGCTGCGGTCCGGCACCGAACGGCTGGTCACCGTGGTCGGGTTGAGCGGTGTCGGCAAGACCCGGCTCGCGCTGGAGACGGCCGCCCGGCTGCACGATGCCGGGCTGCCGGTGCTGTGGCATTACGGTGACGGCGCCACCGCCGACTGCTTGCGCCCCGACGACGACCCGATGCCCCAACTCGCGGACGAATGCGCGCGTTTCCTGCGGGGCGGCGGTGTGGCCGAGGACGGGCTGCCCGAACTGGCGGACGCGCTGGCCGCCCTCGATGACGACGGCAACTCTTCCGTACGTGGCGCCGCCGTGCTCGTCCTCGACGGTGTCGACACCGCCGCCCTGGACTTCGGCCGCCTGAGCCGGCTCCTGCGTACGTTCCCGGGCCTGCGGCTGCTGATCACCGGTGAGCGACCCTGGAACGTGCCCGGTGAACGCCTGTTCCTGCTCTCCCCGTTGGAGGCCTCGGATCCCACCGCCGGGCAAACGGACGCGCCTGCCGTACGGTTCTTCCTCAGCCAGCTCCGCCGCGTGCGGCCCGACATCGTGCCCGATGAGCAGGCGCTCGCGGATGTGGCCTGGATCTGCCGCCGCCTCGACGGCCACCCGGCGGCGCTCGGTGCCGCCGCTTCCTGGCTCACGGTGTGCGACCTGTCCACCCTGCGGAACATCGTGGACTCCGACCCGGCCCCGCTCCTCGACCACCTGGCGGGCGGCCCGGACGGCTCCCGTCTCCAGGTCCGGGTGAGCCGCACCCTCGCCGCGCTGCCCGCCCCGTACCGGACGCTCATCGGCGTCCTGTGCGAGGGGGGCGACGGGGAGTTCCTCCTCCAGGACGTCGTGCGGCTCACCGGCCGCCCGCTGCCGGAGTGCGGCCGGCTGATCCGCGAACTGCTGGTCGGCGGCGTGATCCGGACCAGCGCGGACGGCGGGCGCTCGGCGTTCCGCGTGCTGTGCGTGGTGCGGGCCGCGGCGGGGGCGACGGCCGGGGTGTGACGGCTGGGTGTTGCGGCGGCCGCGCGCGGTGGGCGGTGCGCGTTGGTGCCACCCGGCGGTGGGCGCTTCCGTGCCTGCCGTTCGACTGCCGCCGCACCGCCGAACTGCTGGCCCTACCGCCGGAACAACTGCCGCTCGGCGCCCGGCCCCGGCGGTTGTATGGCACTGCTCCGCCCCCTCCCGCCGCTTCCCACAGGAGACCTCATGCCGTCCGACGCCACCGTCGCACCCGCTCCGGCCGCCTCCCGGTTGCCGCTCTCGGAGGCCCAGCGCGACATCTGGACGGCGCACACCCTGGACCCCACCGGCCTGAAGTACAACGTCGCCGAGTGCCGGGACATCCTCGGCCCGGTCGACACGGCGCTGATGGGCGCGGCCTGGCGCCGCCTCGTGGCAGAGGCGGACGTCCTGCGCACCCGCTGCTTCGAGGACGACGGCGAGCAGGTGTGGCAGCTGATCGACGCCGGCCCGGGCGACCGGGCGCTCGCGTACACCGATGTGAGCGGCGAGGCGGATCCGGAGGGGGCGGCCTGGGGTCTGGTGGACGCGGCGGTCGGGGCACCCTTCGATCTGACCCGCGAGTCCCCGGTCCGCTGCGCCCTGATCAAGCTCGCCGAGGACCGCTTCTTCTACCTCTACACCTTCCACCACCTGCTCGTGGACGGCGCGAGCGTGTCGATGCTGCTGCACCGGCTGGTCGAGCTGTACGAGCGGGCGGTCGCCGGTGAGCCGTGGGGCGACTCCCCGTTCGGCCGGCTGGCCGACCTGCACGCGGAGGACGCCGCCTTCCGGTCCTCCGAGGCGGTGGCCACTGAACGGGCCGCGTGGCGCGCTCACTTGAGCGGTGCGCCGGAGGCAGCGGCCAGTCTCGTCCGGGGCCCGGGCCGGGCGACCCCGTCCCGGGGGGCGCTGCCCTTCGCCCGGCGCACGGTCCTGGTCCCTGCGGCGGAGGCGGACCGGCTGCGCGCCGTCGCCCGGGCCGAGCGGGTCTCCTGGCCCGTCCTGGTGGTCGCGCTGTTCACGGTGTACCTGCACCGGGTCACCGCCCAGGACGAGCTGATGCTCGCACTCCCCGTGGCGGGCCGCACCACGAAAACCGCGCGCAACACCCCGGGCATGGCGTCAAACGTCGTACCGCTGCGCCTCCGGGTGGGCGCGGGCGAGACGCTGAGCGGCCTGGTCCGTGCGGTGTCCGCCGAGGTCAAGCACGGTCTGCGGCACCAGCTGACCCGGTACGAGGACCTGCGCCGGGACGCCGGTGCGCTCACCGGTGGGCGCAGGCCGACGGGTCCGGTGCTCAACATCATGGGCTTCAACGCGGACCTCACGGTGTGCGGCCACCCCACGGTGAACCACAACGTGAGCAACGGCCCGGTGGACGACCTCAGCGTCGCGGTGTACGACCTGGGCGCGGCGGACGGGCTCCGGATCGACTTCGACACACCGGTGGAGGGCGTCGACCCCGAGGCCGTCGCGGCCCACCAGGACCGCTTCGTCGCCTTCCTCACCGCTGCCGTGCAGGCCGTGGAGCCGGGCGCCCGGAGTGTCGCGGAGTTGGAGGTGCTGTCGGCGGGTGAGCGGGAGGTGCTGCTCGGGGCGTGGGCCGGGGAGGTGACCGACCGGGACGATGTGTCACTCGTGCAGCGCTTCGAGGAGCAGGTTGCGCGGGTCCCTGATGCGGTCGCGCTGATCGACGGTGAGCACAGCTTCACGTACGCGGAGCTGAACGCCACCGCCAACCGCTGGGCACGTGAGCTGCGCGGGCGCGGCCTCGGCCGGGGCGACCTCGCCGGCATCCTCCTGGAACGCGACGCCACCTTCGCCGCCGCGCTCATCGCCGTACTCAAGACCGGCGCCGGACACGTACTGCTCGACCCGGACTTCCCCGACGAGCGACTGCGCTGGGCGGCGGACGAGGCCGCCATCAGCCACCTGGTCACACACGCGGGACTGGCGGACCGCCTTCGGGGCGACTGGGTCACGTGTGTGGAGGGCCCGGACGAGGTGACGGGCCACGATGCGGGCAACCTCATGGTGCCGATCCACGGTGACGACCTTGCGTGCGTCATGTTCACCTCGGGCTCCACGGGCCGCCCGAAGGGCATCGTCTCCTCGCACCGCAACCTCGTATCAACGCTGGTCGGACAGACCTATCTGCCGACAGGTGCGGACGAGGTGTACCTCCAATCCTCCCCCATCTCGTGGGATGCCTTCAGCCTCGAATTCTGGGGGCCGCTGCTCCACGGCGCACGTGTCGTCCTGCAACCAGGGCAGAAGCCGGAACCCTCGCTCATCGCGGAGTTGGCCCCCAAGCACCGCGTAACGACGCTGCTGCTGTCGGCCAGCCTCTTCAACTACCTCACCGACGAACACCCGGAGACGTTCGACTCGGTCACGACCGCGTACACGGTGGGCGAGGCGGCGTCCCCGGTCCACGTGCACAAACTTCAGACCATCCGCCCGGGCATCGAGGTGGTCAACGGGTACGGTCCGGCGGAGGCGATGATCTACGCCACCACCCACACCATCGAGCCCGCCGACGAGCCCCACACCGCCATCCCCATCGGCACCCCGCTGGTCAACAAACCGCTCTACGTCCTCGATACCTCGCTGCGGCTGTGCCCGCCGGGTGCCACCGGTGAGCTGTACGTCTCCGGTGACGGCCTGGCCCACGGCTATCTCAACCGCGCGGACCTCACCGCCTCCAGCTTTGTGCCCAACCCGTACGGCCCCGCCGGGACCCGCCTCTACCGCACCGGTGACCTCGCCCACTTCGACCGCGACGGACGGCTGCACTACGAGGGCCGAGCCGACCACCAGATCAAGATCCGGGGCTTCCGCATCGAACCCGCCGAGGTCGAGGCCGCGCTGCTCACCCACCCCCACGTCACCCAGGCCGTCGTCACCAAACACCAGAACCAACTCTCGGCCTACGTAGTGACCAGCGGTGACCCGGTGGGGCTCCGGCGCCACCTGGCCGACCGGCTCCCGGAACACCTCGTCCCCGCCTACCTCACCCCGCTCGACCGCTTCCCCCTCATGCCGAACGGGAAGATCGACAAGCGTGCGCTGCCCGAGCCGGTCGCGGCGTCGTCGGGCGGTCGCGCCCCGCGCACCCTGCTGGAAGAGACCCTGACCGAGCTCTTCACCGGCACGCTCGACGTGCCCGGCACACTGACGATCGATGACGACTTCTTCCACCACGGCGGGCACTCGATCCTCGCCGCCCGCCTCACCAACCGGATCGCGCAGGTCGTCGGCGTCCGGCTGACCATACGGGACGTGTTCGAGAACCCGACCGTGGCACGGCTCGCGGAGAAGGTCGGTGCGGCGAAGGGCCTGCCGGCACTGCCTCCGCCGGCCGCCGGTGAGGGGTCCGGTGAGGGATCGGCCCCGATGTCGTTCGCCCAGCGCCGGCTGTGGCTGCTGGCAGACCTGGACGGCGGGAGCACCGCGTACAACGTGCCGATGGCCGTACGCCTGGAAGGCACCCTGGACTCAGACGCCCTGGAAGCCGCGCTCAACGACGTCATCGAGCGCCACGCGCCCCTGCGCACCCTGTACGAAACGGTGGACGGCGAACCGCGTCAGCGCATCCTCCCGGCCACCGAGGCGCGGTTGCGCATGGAGCGCCGCGAGGTGACCGCCGGGGAGCTGGACGACGCGGTGGCCGAAGCCGGCCGCCATGTCTTCGATCTCCGCAGTGAACTGCCGCTCTCCATCACGCTGTTCCGGCTGGACGAAACCACGCACCACCTGGTCGTCGTACTGCACCACATCGCGACGGACGGCCGGTCGAGCGAGGTGTACGTGACGGACCTGGCCCGTGCGTACGAGGCACGGGTCGCCGGGGCCGAGGGGCGGGTGTTTGAGCCGCTGCCGGTGCAGTACACGGACTACGCGGTGTGGCAGCAGCGGGTGCTGGGCGCGGCCGACGACGCGGACAGCGTGCTCTCCCGCGAACTCGCCTTCTGGCACGGCACCTTGGCGGGGCTTCCGGAGGGGCACGGTCTCAACCTGGACCGGCCGCGCCCCGCCCGGGCCTCGCACCGGGGCGGTGAGGTGGCCGTCGATCTCGGTGACGACCTGTTCGCCCGCGTGGGTGAGCTGGCCCGGGCCGAGGGCTGCACCTCCTTCATGGTGGTGCACGCGGCCCTGGTCGCAGCGCTCACCCGCTTGGGCGCCGGCACCGACCTGGCCATCGGCTCCCCCGTCACAGGCCGCACCGACGAGGCCCTGCGCGATCTCATCGGCTTCTTCGTCAACACCCTTGTTCTGCGCACCGATACGACCGGCAACCCCACCTTCCGCGAACTCCTGGAACGCGTCCGCACCTCCGACCTCGACGCCTTCGCCCACCAGGACGCCCCCTTCGACCTCGTCCTCGACACCCTCAACCCCACCCGCACACTCGCCCGCCACCCCCTCTTCCAGATCTGCCTCACCCTGGAAACCGGCGCACCGGTGCTGGCTCTGCCCGGTATGCGGCCGGAAGCCGTGCAGACGTTTGCCAACGGCTCGGCCAAGTTCGACCTGGAGTTCCTGCTCCGCACGGACGACGGCGAGGCCCTGCGCGGCATGGTCGTCTTCGCGGAGGACCTGTTCGACCGGTCCACCGTCGAGCGCATGGTGACCGTGCTCGGAGCGGTGCTGCGCCAGGCGCTCGCCGACCCGGAGGCGCGCATCGGGGACATCGATGTGCTGTCGGCGGGTGAGCGGGAGGTGCTGCTCGGGGCGTGGGCCGGGGAGATGACCGACCGGGACGATGTGTCACTCGTGCAGCGCTTCGAGGAGCAGGTTGCGCGGGTTCCTGATGCGGTCGCGCTGATCGACGGTGAGCACAGCTTCACGTACGCGGAGCTGAACGCCACCGCCAACCGCTGGGCACGTGAGCTGCGCGAGCGCGGCCTCGGCCGGGGCGACCTCGCCGGCATCCTCCTGGAACGCGACGCCACCTTCGCCACCGCCCTCATCGCCGTACTCAAGACCGGCGCCGGACACGTACTGCTCGACCCGGACTTCCCCGACGAGCGACTGCGCTCCGCCGCGACCGAGGCCGCGATCAGCCACCTGGTCACACATGCGGGGCTCGCGGCTCGCCTCGAAGGCGAGTGGGTGACGTGTGTGGAGGGCCCGGACGAGGTGGCCCACCACGACGCGGGCAACCTGGGTCTGCCGATCCAGGGTGACGACCTCGCCTGCGTGATGTTCACCTCCGGCTCCACCGGACGGCCCAAGGGCATCGTCTCCTCGCACCGCAACCTCGTATCGACCCTGGTCGGACAGACCTACCTGCCCACGGGCCCGGACGAGATATACCTCCAGTCCTCTCCCATCTCCTGGGACGCCTTCAGCCTCGAATTCTGGGGCCCGCTCCTTCACGGCGCACGCGTCGTCCTCCAGCCCGGGCAGAAGCCGGAACCCTCGCTCATCGCGGAGTTGGCCCCCAAGCACCGCGTAACGACGCTGCTGCTGTCGGCCAGCCTCTTCAACTACCTCACCGACGAACACCCGGAGACCTTCGACTCGGTGACCACGGCCTACACCGTCGGGGAGGCGGCCTCGCCCGTCCACGTACACAAGCTGCACAGCGCCAGGCCGGGCATCGAGGTGATCAACGGGTACGGTCCGGCGGAGGCGATGATCTACGCCACCACCCACACCATCGAGCCCGCCGACGAGCCCCACACCGCCATCCCCATCGGCACCCCGCTGGTCAACAAGCCGCTGTACGTCCTCGACACCGCGCTCCGGCTCTGCGCACCCGGGGCCACCGGTGAGCTGTACGTCTCCGGCGACGGCCTCGCGCACGGGTACCTCAACCGCCCCGACCTCACCGCCACCAGCTTCGTACCGAACCCGTACGGCGCACCCGGCTCCCGCCTCTACCGCACCGGCGACCTCGCCCACTTCGACCACGCCGGGCGCCTGCACTACGAAGGCCGCGCCGACCACCAGATCAAGATCCGGGGCTTCCGCATCGAACCCGCCGAGGTCGAAGCCGCACTCCTCACGCACCCCCACGTCACCCAGGCCGTCGTCACCAAACACCACGACCAGCTCTCCGCCTATGTGGTCACCAGTGGCGATCCCGTGGAGCTCCGACGCCACCTGGCCGACCGGCTCCCGGAACACCTCGTCCCCGCCTACCTCACCCCGCTCGACCGCCTCCCGCTCACCGCGAACGGGAAGATCGACAAGCGCGCACTGCCCGAGCCGGTCACGGCGGTGAACACCGGGCGTGTACCGCAGACACAGCTCGAAGAGGTGACGGTTGCCCTCTTCAGCCGGGTGCTGCGCGCCTCGGAGCCGGTGGGTGTGGACGACAGCTTCTTCGCCCACGGCGGTCACTCGCTGCTGGCGGCCCGCCTGACCAACCACATGGCCGAGGTGCTGGGTGTCCGGTTGACCATCCGGGACGTGTTCCAGCACCCCACGCCCGCACGCCTCGCGCAGTACATCGGCTCGCTGAAGGGGCGGCCCGCGCTGCCGCCCCTGGTCGCCGGGGAGGCGGGCGACGGCCCGGACAGCCCCGTCTCGTTCGCCCAGCGCCGGCTGTGGCTGCTCACCGAGCTGGACGGCGGGAGCACCGCGTACAACGTGCCGATGGCCGTACGCCTGGAAAACACCCCGGACGTCGATGCCCTGGAAGCCGCGCTCAACGACGTCGTGGAGCGCCATGCGCCGCTGCGCACCGTGTTCACGACGGGCGACGGCGAGCCGCGGCAGCACGTCCAGCTGGCCGATGGGGCCCGGGTCGCCATCGAGCGCCGGGCGTCCACGTCGGCCTCGCTGGACGGCGACCTGGACGCGGCCACCCGGCACCGGTTCGACCTCAGGACCGGGAACCCGCTGCGGGCCATCCTCTTCGACGTCGAGGACGGGCACACCGTCCTGTTCCTGCTCTTCCACCACATCGCGACGGACGGACGCTCGGCCGGTGTCTTCTTCGATGACCTGTCCCGGGCCTACGAGGCGCGGAGCGCGGGTGCGACCGCGAGTGTGCTGGAACCGCTGCCGGTGGACTACGCGGACTACGCGGTGTGGCAGCAGCGGGTGCTGGGCGCGGCCGACGACGCGGACAGCGTGCTCTCCCGCGAACTCGCCTTCTGGCGGGATGCCTTGGACGCGCTGCCGGAGGAGCACCGGCTGAGCCTGGACCGCCCGCGTCCGGCGGTGGCCTCGCACCGGGGCGGCCAGGTCGAAGTCGCCCTGGGAGACGACCTGTTCGAGCGCATCGGCGAGCTGG